>NZ_JAHBDG010000003.1:0-155031 GCF_019956305.1 Pseudomonas sp. BF-B-30
AGATGTGTATAAGAGACAGGTCTATGTCTGTAAAAGTGCTGATCGCCGGTGCAGCAATGGTGCCGTTTCTACCGCTGGGTGGCTCTGACAGTCATGCGGCATTGGCGGGGCAAGCCATTCGTGCAGCGCTGGCCGATGCGCGGATCGACTATGACCTGGTCGACCAGGTGTTTACTTCCTGCGTACACGCAGAAGCTGGTATCGCCGAGCAAATGTTGTCGCAGATTGGCTACTCAGGGGTGCCGACTTTCAGCCTCGGCGATGGCTGTGCGTCGGCCAGTAGTGCTTTCCATCTGGCCCGCAATAGCCTGCTGTGCGGCCAGGCTGAATGTGTCCTGTTGGTGGGTGTCGAGTGCATGCCGGCACACATCTCCAATCGTGAGTTTTTCGGTTTGAAAGATCTCGCTCGCGATGAGTCGGCAACGCTCAGGCAGGATGAGAACCCCATCGGCTTTATCGAGCGTCGACAACAACCGGCGCTGCTGTTCGCGGCCCAAACCAGTTGGTTATTGACACGCATGGGCATTGCTCAAAGCAGCTTCGATCAAGTGCTTGAGCAGGCACGGGCCCAGGCCGGACGCAATCCCTACGCCGTGTTGAACCGAGTGCCGGATCGCGACGGCTGGCTCCCGCCTTATCTGTGCCCGCCCGCCTGCGGTGCGGCGGCCATCCTGCTCTGTACCCCGGCCTTCGCCCTGCGTTTCGGCGCTCGGGCGGACGTCACCGTGTTGGCCAGTGTCAGGGGCAGTGACAGCGCTTCAGAGCAGGAAGCGGGTTGCGTGCTGGATGTGCTCGGACAGGCGACCACCCGGCGAGTCGCGCAGTTGGCCTATCAGCAGGCGGGCCTCGGTGCGGAAGACATCGACGTGGTTGAACTGCACGACCAAAGCGTCGGCGACTTCATGGTCAATAGCGCCGCGCTGGGCTTTTGCCGGGAGGACGAGATCGATCGATTCGTGCAGCAAGGACACCGCCTGAAAGGACAGATGAATGCGGTGTGCCCATCGGGTGGCTTGCTGGGACGTGGTCACGCCCCGGGTGCCACCGGGTTGGCGCAACTGGTCGAGTTGGTCTGGCAACTGCGCGGCGTGGCCGACGGCAGGCAAATTGCTGGTGCCCGCACGGCTTTACAACATAGCACCGCCCTGGGCCGGTCGGTGTCGGTCACCCTTTTGCAGCGCACCTGAGAGGAGGCTCACTACGCCGTGATTCAACCCATGACTTTTCGTAAACCATAGAGCAGGTGGCAAGCTAGATGAACAAAAATAATAAGATCTGCCATGCAAACCTTCGCAAAGGGTTGTTGGCCTCCGCCATTCTCACCGGCCTGGGCATCGCGCCCGTAGGGGCTGTGGAGATCAACACGGGGAATGAAGACTTTGCGGTTCGCTTCGACAACACGCTGAAGTTCAACTACGCCCAGCGCGTGGAAGCCCCCAACAGCAAGTTGGCCAATTCGTGGAACAACAATGACGGGGATCGCAACTTCTCCTCCGGCAGTCCCGTTTCTCAACGACTGGATGTGCTGACCGAACTGGACGTGGTTTACAAAGAAAAAGTCGGTTTCCGTGTCAGCGCCAACACCTGGTACGACCACGCCTACGACGATATTGGCAGCGATAACGCCTCGACCAATCAGCTCAACAACGGTAAGCCGGACTCTCGTCATCAAAGCGGTTACGCCGATCGGTATTACAACGGTCCTTCTTCGGAAATCCTTGATGCCTTCGTGTTTGGCAGCACTGAAGTCGGCGATGAATCACTGCTCAGCGGCAAGCTCGGCAAGCACACCGTTTACTGGGGCGAAAGCATCCTCGCCTTTGCCCATGGCAACAGTTATGGCCAGTCCGGCCTGGATATTTCCAAGTCGCTGGCGGTCCCGGGAACAGAAGCCAAAGAATTGTTCATTCCGCGTAATCAGTTGTCCACCAGCCTCACGGTCAATCCGGAACTGACCCTCGCCGCGCAGTACTTCCTGGACTGGGACGCCGCGCGGTTGCCGGAGTCGGGTACTTATCTGGGGTTCAACGACGGCATTCAAAATGGCGGGCACAACCTGTCGTTGATCGGCGGCCGAAACCCGTTGTTCGGCACACCTGGCCCACTGGGTGCCAACCAGTTTTTACGGCTGTCCAACGGGCATACGTTTACCCCGGACAACCAGGGTGACTTTGGCCTGATGGCCAAGTGGAGCCCGGAATGGCTGCAGGGTACGCTGGGTTTCTACTACCGCAAAACCTCCGACATTCTGCCCAACCTGGTGTTGCAGCCAACGGCGGTCGGCCCTGCGCAACTGATCTCCGGCAATGCTGGCAGCTACAACCAGTTCTATGTCGACGACATCGATATCTACGGCATCAGCCTGTCGAAAAGCATCGAAGGTGTCAGCGTCGGTCTCGACCTGAACTATCGCCACAACATGCCGCTGGCCAGCGTGCCGGCTACGGTCAATCCGGTAGCCGGTGCTGCCGGTTTGCCTGGCTTCATCAGCAGCTTTGATGGTGATAACGGCGTGGCCCGAGGCAACACCGTGCACGCGGTGCTCAACGGCTTGACCACTTTCGGTGCGACACCGGTCTGGGACAGTTCGACCTTGCTGGTTGAACTCGCCTACAGCCGCTGGCTGGATGTCACCGAGAACAAGCAGCTGTTCAAAGGCGAAGACTGGTATCGCGGTGTCGACAAGGTCACCAGGGACAACTATGTCCTGGGCGTCAACTTCAACCCGACCTGGTATCAGGTGTTTCCCGGCATCGATATGTACCTGCCGGCCAACTACAGCGTCGGCCTTGCGGGCAACTCGTCGGTTCAGCTCGGGGGTAACAAGGACTCCGGCAGTTACTCGGTGGGCGTTGGCATGGACGTGCACAACCAGTACCGGTTTGACCTGAAGTACGTGGACAACTTTGGTCCGTTCGACACCTGCGGCTCAGCCGGTGGTGCAGGTGCACAGGGCGAGGGTGCCGCACCAGGGGCCAACGGCCAATACAACTGCGTACCGGGGCAGACCACTGCTTTCGGCGGTACTCAGCCTCAGCTCAAGGATCGGGGCATGGTCACTTTTACCTTCAAAACGACCATTTGATCGAAGTCTTTGCTTGATAGCAGGAGTCACTCCATGAAGTTCGTCAATACGCTTTTGTTCACTGCCTTGACCGTTGCCATCGCGGGTGCGGCACACGCAGCCGTGTCCCCCGATGAAGCAGCCAGACTCGGCAACAGCCTGACAGGCGTCGGCGCTGAAAAGACCGGTAATGCCGACAACACCATTCCGCCCTACACCGGCGGTCTCACCACGGCGCCGGCCAGTTTTCAACCGGGTAGTTCGTTCCGTCCGGACCCTTATGAGGCCGACAAGCCACGCGTTGTCGTCGATGGCAAAAACGTCAGTCAATACACCGACAAACTGACCGCAACCACGCAAGAACTGCTCAAGCGTTACCCGACGTTCCGGGTCGATGTGTTTCCGACTCATCGCAGCGTTGCGCTGCCTCAACGGTTGCTGGATAACACCGCAAAAAACGCCGTCGGCACTAAAACACTCGAAGGCGGGGTAGCACTGGAGAACGCGTTGCCGGGCGTTCCGTTCCCGATCCCGAAAGATGGTTATGAGGCCATGTGGAACCACTTGCTGCGTTATCAGGGGTATGCCACCAATTTGAAATATGACTCCTGGAACGTCGACAGTTCCGGGAGGGCAATTCTGGCCACGTCCGGCAATGCCTATCTGGAATACCCGCTGTACGATCCCAAGCGTATGGACCCGGCGAAAGAAACGGATCTGTTCTTCAAGACCAAACTCTACTACCAGGCCCCGGCCCGTCGCGCGGGCGAAGCCATCCTGGTGCAGGATGCCGTCAACCCTCTGAAAATGGAGCGTCGTGGCTGGCAATACCTGCCAGGTCAGCGCCGCGTGAAACTCGCACCGGATATCGCCTACGACACGCCAAACCCTGGCTCGGCCGGTGCTTCGACCTATGACGATGCCTGGGTATTCAACGGCGCAATGGACCGTTACGACTTCAAACTCGTCGGCAAGAAGGAAATGATCATTCCTTACAACACGTACAAGTTGAACTACCACAAGGTCGCTGCGGATATCACCACGCCGCATCACGTCAATCCAGACCTGATGCGCTGGGAGTTGCACCGCGTGTGGGTGGTCGAAGCCACGCTGAAACCGGGCAAACGCCACATCTACAGCAAGCGCACCTTCTACCTCGACGAAGACAGCTGGATCGCCCTGGCTTCGGATGAATATGACGCCAGCGGCAAGCTGTACCGCGGGTCCTTTGCACACATGGCATACAGCTATGACGTGCAGGCGCCGAATTCCGATAACCACATGATTTATGACCTGGTCTCTGGCAGCTACAACATCACCGGCATCTACGGGCCGTACGGCGGCGTCAAGTACATCGACCCGCTTTCGAAAGCGCAATGGGCACCTGAGTCATTGGCCGGCACGGGTATTCGCTGAGCCGTAACGCAGGTGTTTTCTTGTCGCCGACAGTGTGTATCGCACTGTTCGGCGGCTTTTTTGCCGAGTAGACCTCATGAATACATTTAGATGGATTGCGCTCACTGCGCTAATTTTGGCGTTGGCTGCCCCATTCACCAGATCCGTCGTCGCCGCTGACTTTGTCGACGTGCTGTCGGGCCCCGCGATTCAGAGTGACAAGGCGATTGGCGGGGTGTTCACCGGGTTGACCCGTGCAGGTCAGCGCCTGGTCGCCGTGGGCCAACGCGGCCATATTTTTTATTCCGATGACAACGGCGTCCGCTGGCACCAGGCAGAAGTGCCGGTGAGTTCCGATCTGGTGGCCGTGCATTTTCCGAGCCCGACGCAGGGGTGGGCGGTCGGGCACGACGGCATTGTGTTGCACAGCGACAACAGGGGTGAAACCTGGACGCGTCAGCTCGATGGCCGTCAGGTGGGGCAGATCATGCTCGAAAATTTTCAGAGGCAAGAAGGGCAACAGCCCGATGATGCGTTATTGGCTGAGGCTCAACGAATGGTCGATGAAGGGGCTGACAAACCTTTTCTGGACGTTTGGTTCGCCAATGATAAAACCGGCTATATCGTCGGCGCGTTCAATCTGATTTTCCGCACTGAAGACGGCGGCCGGAACTGGGTTCCGTTGATGGATCGCACCGACAATCCGGGCGCACTGAATTTCTACGGGATACGAGCAATCGGCGATGACCTGTTCATTGTCGGCGAGCAAGGCCTGGTATTGAAACTGGACCCGGCAACGCAACGCTTCATCAACATCCCGACGCCCTACAGCGGCAGCTATTTCGGCATCACCGGCAAGCCGGGCTCGGTGCTCGTTTATGGCCTGCGGGGCAATGTTTATCGCAGCGTCGATCATGGCGTGAACTGGGACAAGGTTGAACTGGGGCAGTCCTCAAGCATCACCGCGAGCACGATCACCGCCGACGGCCGAATCATCCTGGTCAGCCAGGCCGGGCATGTGCTTGTCAGCACCGACGACGGCGCCAGTTTCACGCTAAAGCCACAAGACCGCCTGGGGCCCGCCGCTGCGGCGCAGGCCATCGCATCAGACGTCGTGGTGGTCGCGGGCGCACGGGGCTTGCGCCAGTTGCCCTTCGAATGAGCCCACATCCCACATAATAAAAAGAGACGAGCCACTTCATGGGTAACTACAACCTCGATACGATGCCGGTGATCCGAGAGCTGAAGGGCTTCGATGCACGCTCCGGCAATGTCCTTGAACGCCTGATTTTCAACAACCGCCTGCTGGTGGTGCTGACCTGCCTGATTGTCACGGTATTGCTGAGCTATTTCGCGGCCACTGGGCTGACGCTCAATGCCAGCTTCGAAAAGATGATTCCGCAGAGTCAGCCGTACATCAAAAATTACCTTGAGAATCGTCAGGCGTTGCGCGGGCTGGGCAATACGGTTCGGGTGGTGGTGGAAAACACCGACGGTGATATCTACGACCCGAAATACCTGGAGGTGCTCAAGCAGGTTAATGACACCTTGTTCCTGACCCCGGGCGTGGACCGGGCCTGGATAAAGTCATTGTGGACGCCTGCCGTACGCTGGACCGAGGTGACGGAGGAGGGCTTCCGTGGTGGCCCGGTCATGCCGGACTCCTACGACGGCTCGGCCAGTGGGGTCGAGCAACTGCGCTTGAACATCGCCCGTTCCGGCATCGTCGGCAGTCTTGTCGGCAATAATTTCAAATCGAGCATGATTGTGGTGCCGCTGCTGGAGAAGGATCCGGTCACGGGCGCCGCCATCGACTATCACCATTTTTCGCGGATGCTTGAAGAGCAGCTACGCAACAAGTTTGAGTTTGCCGGCAGCAACGCGGTACACGTTGCCGGTGAAGAGGGCAAAGGCCCGATCAAGATTCGCGTGATCGGTTTCGCCAAACTGGTGGGCGATCTGATCGATGGCCTGATGCTGATCATGATGTACTTCGGCGCCGCAGCGCTGATCGCTACTGCCATCATCTTTGGCTTTACCCGGTGCGTGCGCAGCACCGCGCTGGTGATTCTGTGCTCGGTGGTTGCGGTGGTGTGGCAACTGGGCCTGATCACCTTGTTCGGTTATGCACTCGACCCGTTTTCGATTCTGGTGCCGTTTCTGGTATTCGCCATCGGGGTATCCCACGGTGCGCAGAAAATGAACGGGATCATGCAGGACGTCGGACGCGGTACCCATCAGTTGGTCGCCGCGCGTTACACCTTCCGCCGTCTGTTCCTGGCCGGACTGACCGCATTGCTGGCCGATGCCGTGGGTTTTGCGGTACTGATGCTGATCGACATTCCGGTAATCCAGGACCTGGCCGTCACCGCCAGCATTGGCGTGGCGGTGCTGATCTTCACCAACCTGGTGCTGCTGCCAGTGCTGCTGTCTTATTGGGGTGTCAGTCCCAAGGCGGCGGCGCGCAGCCTGCGTCAGGAAAGGCAGGAGGTGAATGGAAAAGGGCTGGGTAATTTGTGGAGCCTGCTTGACCGCTTTACCGAGCGTCGCTGGGCGACGGTGGCGGTGGTGGTGGCCGGGTTGCTGGCGGCAGGTGGCTTCATGGTCAGTACGCAGTTGAAGATTGGTGATCTCGATCCGGGTGCACCCGAGCTGCGCGCCGACTCACGTTACAACCGCGACAACGCCTACATCACTGCCAACTATTCGCTGTCCAGCGACCAGTTTGCGGTCATGGTCAAAACCGCCAGCGAAGGTTGCCTGAAGTACGAAACCCTGGTGGAAGCCGATCGTCTCGGCTGGCTGCTGCAACAGCAACCGGGCGTGCAGACTACCGTGTCGCTGGTCAACGCTGTGCGCCAGATCACGGCCGGTTCCTATGAAGGCAACCCGAAAATGCTGACCGTCGCGCGCAACCAGAACGTGCTCAACTACGGCGCGCAGCAGGCCTCGGTGAACAACCCGGAACTGTTCGACAGTGACTGTTCGATGATGCCGGTGATCGCTTATCTCTCCGACCACAAGGCCGAAACCCTCGATCACGTGGTGAAAGTGGCCGATCAGTTCGCCCGTGAACACAGCAATGACGATCGGCAGTTCATGCTCGCCGCCGGTAGCGCCGGGATCGAAGCGGCGACCAATATTGTCGTGCGCGACGCCAATCGCACCATGTTGTTCTACGTGTATGGCGCGGTGATTGTGCTGTGCTTCATCACCTTCCGCAGCTGGCGAGCGGTGGTGGTGGCGGTCGTGCCGTTGATGCTGACGTCGATTCTCTGCGAGGCGTTGATGGTCTGGCTGGGCATGGGCGTGAAGGTCGCGACCTTGCCGGTGATTGCCTTGGGTGTCGGCATCGGTGTCGATTACGCGCTGTACCTGCTCAGTGTTCAGTTGGCTCAGCAGCGTGCCGGTCTGTCGTTGACCGAAGCCTACAAAAACTCCGTTGCGTTCACCGGCAAAGTGGTGGCGCTGGTCGGCATCACCCTGGCGGCGGGCGTCATCACCTGGGCCTGGTCGCCGATCAAGTTCCAGGCCGACATGGGCATCCTGCTCACCTTCATGTTCATCTGGAACATGGTCGGCGCCTTGGTGCTGATCCCGGCGCTGTCGCATTTCTTGCTCCGTCGTGCCCCTTGAAACGGCTACCTGTGAGTCTCTGCCATTTCTGAAACATCGACATCAAACAAGAATAAAAGGAACACAAAACCATGCTGGGCTTGATGCAAGATCAACCGCTGTTGATTTCTTCCGTTCTGGAACATGCGCTGAAGGCGCATCCGCACACCGAAATTGCCTCACGCATGGCAGATGGATCGGTGCATCACTGTACTTACGCCGACATCGGCGAACGCGCTAAACAAGTGGCCAATGCGCTGGTTGCGTTGGGTGTACAACCTGGCGAGCGAATCGGCACCCTGGCCTGGAACGGTTACCGGCACATGGAATTGTATTTCGGTGTGTCGGGCATGGGCGCGGTACTGCATACGATCAACCCGCGGCTGTTCCCCGAGCAGATCGAATTCATCGCCAACCACGCCGAGGATCAGTACCTGCTTTTCGACCTGTCGTTCGCTGAGCTGGTCGAGCAGATCGCGCCGCGCCTGAAGTCAGTCAAAGCGTTTATCGCTCTGTGTGAGCGGGAGCAAATGCCGGCAATCGATGTGCCTGGCTTGATGTGCTACGAAGACCTGATCGCCGGGCACAGCAATGACTTCATCTGGCCTGAGTTCGATGAGCGAACGGCGTCGTCCATGTGCTACACCTCGGGCACCACTGGCAATCCCAAGGGTGTGCTGTATTCGCACCGTTCTTCGATCCTGCATTCGCTGGCACTGTGTACCTCCGATGGCTTCGGTCTATCGGCAGCGGATTCAGCGTTGTTGGTCGTGCCGATGTTCCACGTCAATGCCTGGGGTATGCCGTATGCCGCCGCAATGTGTGGTGCCAAATTGGTGTTGCCGGGCGCCGCACTTGATGGTGAGAGCCTCTACACGCTGATGCGGGATGAACAGGTGACCCTGGCGCTGGGTGTGCCGACGGTGTGGATGATGTTGCAACAGCATGTCGAGACACAGGCTTTGCAACCGGCGACAGAGCTGTGCCTGAACCGGGTGGTGATCGGCGGAGCCGCCGCGCCGCGCATCCAGGTCGATACGTTTGAAACCCGTTTCAATGCGCGTGTTTTGCATGCCTGGGGGATGACCGAGATGTCCCCGCTGGGCACCATCTGCAATCCGCTGCCCAAACACCGTGATGCTCCGCTGGAAGCAGTGCTCGACTTGCAGGCCAAACAAGGGCGGGCGTTGTTTGGGGTGTCGATGAAGATTGTCGATGAGCAAGGCGCTGAATTACCGCGAGACGGCAAGGCAAGCGGTCTTCTACTGGTCAAGGGACCGTGGATCGCCAGCCAGTATTACGGCGGCGAGGGAGGGCAGATTCTTGATAGCGAGGGCTGGCTCGATACCGGTGACATCGCAACGATCGACACTGACGGCTACATGCAGATCACCGACCGCGCCAAGGACGTTATCAAGTCGGGTGGCGAGTGGATTTCTTCGATTGATCTGGAAAATGCTGCCGTCAGTCATCCGGCCGTCGCCGAAGCGGCGGTGATTGGCATCGCTCATCCCAAATGGCAGGAACGGCCGTTGTTGGTGGTGGTGCTCAAACCTGGTAGAACCGCGAGCAAAGACGATCTGCTGACGGTGCTGCAAAGCCGCGTGGCGAAATGGTGGCTGCCGGACGATGTGGCCTTCGTCGAAGCGCTGCCGCATACCGCCACCGGCAAATTGCAAAAGATGAAGCTTCGCGAACAGTTTCGCGACTTCAGATTTCAGACCTGAAAGGCTATTTATCCAGGGGCACGATCAGCGGGCCGGCGAAGGCCTGCATGATCAACGCCACGGGTTGGCTGTGGCTGATCAGTTGGGCCATGGCGTTCATGTAGGGCGTCAGGTGACGAAAGTATTTCTTGTAGCTCGGACACAGGTAATTCAGACCCGGCTCGCCGTTGGGCGCGTTCATGAAGCGGTTTTTCGGGCATTCGCCATGGCAGGCGAAGCGGTAATCGCACTGCTGGCAATACGTCGGCAGTGTCTCTTCCTTGGCGGCGCCAAAGGCTTGTTGCGCAGCAGAGGCGAGTAGAACGGCAGGATCATCGGTCTTCAAGTTGCCCAGCAAATACTCGGGATACATGTAGTGATCGCAGGAGTAGACGTTGCCGTCGTGCTCCACGATCGCCGCTTTGCCGCAGCGCGGGCTGAACAGGCACACCGAGGCCGGCAGCTGGCACCATGAGGCCAGTGCCCATTCGAAGTTCATGACATGAATCTCCCCGACATCCTGGCGCACCCACTCGTCGAAAATCGTGATGAGAAAATCGCCATAGGCCTCAGGGGCAACCGTTTGTTCCGTCACCATCGCGGGCTCCGGCACCACGTGCAGGCGCAATTCCGGCGGGATAGCGAAATGCAGACCCAGACTGACCTGTGAGGCGCTTGGCACACGTTCCACCACGGGGTTGAACTGAATATGACGAACGCCCTCAGACTTGAGGAATCGATAGATTTCCAAGGGGAATCTGGCGACATCGCGCGCCACGGTAACCAACACATTGAAGTCGACGCCATGCTGCTTGAGCAGTTCGAGACCATGCATCACGTCATCGAAACTGGAGCGTCCGCGCTTGTCGGGGCGATAGAGGTCGTGAACGTATCGCGGGCCATCGAGACTGATCCCCACTATGAAGCGTTCACGGGCGAGGAACGCGCACCAGTCGTCATTGAGTAACGTGCCATTGGTCTGTAGCGTGTTGCGAATGACTTTGTTCCCTGCGAACTGGCGTTGATACAGGACCGCGCGTTGAAAAAAATCCAACCCCAGTAACGTCGGTTCGCCGCCTTGCCAGGTAAATTCGACCTCAGGCGTGGGCTGGGCCTCGATGTAGCGCTGCACATACAGACGCAGCACCTCGTCGGTCATGCTGAAGCGTTGCCGAGGAGGGTAAAGCTGTTCTTTTTCGAGATAGAAACAGTAACTGCAATCGAGGTTGCAGATCGGCCCGACGGGTTTGGCCATCAGATGCAAGCCCTGGGGCGGGGTTTCGTGGGTAGGCATGGGGGCAGGGTCCGGGAGTCGTCAGACTGCCGCCCGGTTATCCGGGCGGCATTGAGGGTCAAGGCAAATACGTCACGTGTACATCCTTGACCTTGCCATTGAATGCGAAGGGCGCACGCTCGAAATAGTCCAGGGTGACGGGGGAACCGAGGTCTTGAGCGACGTCGAAGGTTTCGCTGGCGGTGAACGTCAGTGCCGGAGTGAACGGTGTCACCCCTTTGGCGGCTTCCTGTCCGTCAAGTCGCAGGCTCAGATTGGCCGGCGCTCCGGGCTTGGCTGATGACAGGGTCGTCAGCACTTCGATACTGACTTTGCCTGCGGGTACTCGTTCGGCCGAACGCAGTTTGACTCGAGAGATAGCCAGCGCGTTGTACTCGTAGTTCAGGAAACCGTCATCCATGTACAGGCTGACCCCGCCACCGATACCGCCCAAGGCATACAACACGCCGGTGGCGTTAGCCGGAACGTCGGCGTCGACGACAACTTTGCTGTTCTGATTGCGCAGGTTCGGGGCCGCAAACTCCGGAAAGCGCTGGACACGATCACTGAAATGCCATTCGCGTTGGCTGCTGGAGATTCGTGCAGTCGGATCGAGGAAGGGGTAGAGACCGGCGCCAATCGGATAGACATGGTTAGCCTTGGCCTGCACGTCAAACTCGGCCTTCAGCTCTGCAAGCTTTTGCGGGTTGCTCGCGGCGACATCCTTGGCCTGGGAGTAGTCGTCTTGCAGGTTGTAGAGCGACCATTGATCGTTCACCGGATTCCAGCCCATGAACTGCGCGAAGCCTTGCACCCAGGGTTTGCGCGGGCCAAAAACCGAGGCCATCCAGCCATCCTTGTAGACGCCGCGACTGCCGAAGACTTCGAAGTATTGCGCCGGTTTTTTCGACTTCACTTGAGCGTCGTTGAAGGTGTAGCGCAGGCTGACGCCATCCATTGGGTCCTGAGCGATACCGTTGACCTCTATGGGTGGCGTGATCGACAGCACGTCGTAGACCGTCGGGGCAATGTCGTTGACATGGTGGAATTGTGCGCGAACTCTGGCGTCGGCCTTGATCTGTTTCGGCCAGGAAACGGCCAGCGGCGTGCGCGTCCCGCCGAAGTAGCCGGCGACCAGTTTAGTGCCTACGAATGGCCCTGAACCTGCCCAGGCCCACGCGGCGTTGTACATGCTTTCAAGTTTAGGACCGCCGAGCGCGGACAAGCCGCCATACATCTCGTCGAGGACTTTCAACTGCTGCTCTTTGGGAACTGGAATCCCGTTTTGGGCCAGCAACTCATTAATCGTGCCTTCCATCCCCTCGGAAGAAGCGCCGTTGTCGCTGAAGACATAAAAGATCAGCGTGTTGTCGCGCTTACCTTCACGCTCCAGTTCGTCGAGGATCTTGCCGGCCTGCGTGTCGGCATGTTCCAGGAAGCCGGCATACACCTCCATCAACCGTGCCTGATACTGTTTCTGTTCGGAAGACAAGCTGTCCCAGGCTGGGAGTTCCGCCGGGCGCGGCGTGAGGACGGCGTCATGCGGGATAAAGCCCAGCGCTTTCTGGCGAGCAAACGTCTGCTCACGATAGGCGTCCCAACCACCGTCGAACTTGCCTTTGTATTTATCGGCCCATTGCGCATTCACTTGGTGCGGGCCATGCACGGCACCCGGTGTCCAATACATGAAAAATGGTTTTGCCGGCGCGTAGGTCTGATGGTCTTGCAGCCAGTTTACGGCCTGATTGGCGAGATCTTCGCTGAGGTGATATTTCGGATCTCGCGCCGGTTCGATTGGCGTTGTGTTGCGGTACAGACGCGGTTCGTACTGGGAGGTTTCGCCGGCCAGGAAACCGTAGAAATATTCAAAACCGTAGGCCGTCGGCCATGTATCGAAAGGACCGGCCGCCGTGGTGTCCAGAGGGGGGGTGTTATGCCATTTGCCGAACGCGGCGGTGCTGTAGCCATATTGCTTGAGCACCTCGGCCATGGTCGCCGAGCTTTTGGGGATCTTGCCGGTGTAGCCTTCCCAATCGGTGGCCAGCTCTGCGATGACGCCGTTGCCAACCCTGTGATGGTTGCGTCCGGTTAGCAATGCGGCGCGAGTTGCGGAGCTGATGGCCGCGGTATGAAAAGCGTTGTAGCGCACACCGCTGTCGGCGACTCGACTCAGGGTCGGCGTATGGACTGCGCCGCCGACGGTATCTGACTGCGCGAAGCCGGCGTCATCGAGCATGATCACCAGAATATTGGGGGCCTCGGCAGGAAGATGAGATTGCTGCTGACGTTTCTGGTGTTTCGATTCTTGCAGCGTCGGTTTGGCGTCACTGGCCGAAGGCGTCGGCGGGAAGGGCAGCGAGTCTTGTGCGGATGCGACCGAGCTGGCCAACAGTGCGCAGAGTTTCAGGGTGAAACGTCCGGCGGGTTGCAGCTTCTGGGACATGGGTGTCTCCGTTTTTTATTCATTGCAACGGCGCAGCCGCCCGGTCGAACACCGGACGGCCGAGAGATTGGAGCGCGGGTCAGACCGCAAAGCTGGTGATGTCTTTGGGCTCGATATCATTGGCTTGGCAGAACGCCAGGTAACGATCCACGCTGGATTTCCAATTCTCGATGGCCACGACGTTGTTGTTATCGTCGTAATACAGCAGGTCGCCCTGGGTGATATTCAAGGTGATCAGTTCATCGCCATATTCACTCAGCACGATCGGCGTATGGCTGGAACCTGCGGTTTCGAACACCACGCCGCCCGGTTTTGAGATCCAGTCGTGCTCCAGGTATTTCCAGCCACCCTTGATGGTGTAAACGATGACCGTGCCGGAGTGATGGTGCTTGGGCAGAGAAGACCCGGCCGGGGCCTTGAGCAGGGTGATGGTTTCCCCGCGAACCGGGTCGCATTTGATGTATTTGATGAAAATTTCATCGCTGTAAGGTGCGAACGGAACCCACGGCAGGTCCTCGTCGTTGATGGAGGAGGTGTCGATGTTTTCATAAAACATGCTTGTTGTTCTCTGTTGGACGGTGAAAGGATATACACGGTGCGTCAAGAGCATCGTGAACAGACCGTGCTCACACCGCCCCCCTCTTGAGGAGGGGGATCCATCCAATGGCGTTGAATCGCGGCATGCGCAGTGCCGTGCAAATAACGCCAAAACAACAACATCTACGGTTTGCGGCCACCGCCGGCCTTTGGCTAATCAAAGCGTACGTCAGGGTCTCTGCGAAACCCTGACGCCCCGGTTCAGCGGCGCCACGCCTGGGCCGTCCGCTGCAACCGGTCGTCAGATGCTCAATTGATTTTAACGATCGCGGGTGGACTCCACGTGCCTTTGCCAGGCGGCAGGACGGAAGGGTTTTCCGTCTTCGGCCAATACAGGCGCATCACCATGTAGATCAGATCATTCGGTGCGGGCAGCCAGTTGCTTTCCTTGTCCGCGCCGGGCGAGTCCTTCTGGACGTAGAGCGTCAGCGAGCCGTCTGCGTTCTTCTTCATGTCGGGTAGCATAGGCGAGTTGATGAGGTAGCGACTGATCGGGTTTTTAATCAGCAGTTGCGACTTGCCGTCGTACATGGTCACCGACCAGAAGGCATTGACCGGCGGAAGCTGTCCGGCAGGAAAGGTGATGGTGTAGTTGTGCTTGCTGCCGTCAAGCGGCGTACCATCGGACAGGACCTTGGCCATCGGATACGTGGCTTCTTCGGCGTCGTTGGCGTAGATACCCGCTTGCGCGATGGCGGCACGCTTTAGCCAATCATCCTTGTAGAACGCCGCATCACCGCCGGAACTCACGATGTTCCAGCCATTGACCTGCGTGCCGAGATGATTGACCGCGTCCTGAACCTTCGCATGCCCAGCCTGCATGCCCTCAACCACTGCGGCCTTTTGCTCGGCGGACAGATCCTGGAAGTTGAAGTCCTTGCCGGCGCCAATGCCCAGGCGGGCCAGCTTCGCGCGGATCGCCGTTTCTTCCGGTGTAGCAGGGGCAAGCTGCATCACAACGCCCACATATTTGAAGAAATCGGTCTTCACCAGGTCCTTGTCGATCTTCGGCAAGTCGATCGCCGGCGCGGCAGGCGGCGCAGGCTGCTTGAGATAAGCCGATAACGGCCGCGCCGCATAACCGGACTGGATCTTCTCGACGTTTGGGATGTCCGCCGGGTTGTAGAGCTGGGTGCGAAAGATCACGAAGGGCAGTTGTGTGCTAGAACGAAACACCTTCTTGATGCCTTGCGGGGTCACGCCCTTCCAGTCTGGGCCGACCAGCATGTAATCGCCGGCTTCGTTGCCAGTGGTACGGCTGCCGATGTAACCGAAGTTGTTGGTGCTGTTATCGATGAGCTGCACCGAGTAGTACCGCGATTTCTCCACCGTCGGTACCGAGAGCACGATCGGCTCGCTACGCAGGTCCATGAACATCAAGGAATACGGTGTGTCGCTGTTCGGCGAGACGATGGCCGTGTCCTTGTAGCTAAAGACTTTGTGCATGTTGTAAATGTGGTTGAACGGCGCCTTGTACTGGCTGGAACTTTTGTCCACGGCATACTCGTACATGGTCGCATAGTTCATCACGATGGGCAGACCGTAGATGTAGCCTTCCTCGGCGATGGCTTTCGTTTCGGCGGCAGTGATGTCCGCTGCTTGGGCGTGCGTAAGTCCAAAGGACGCGAGCAATGCCAGCGCACAGCCAAATGTTCTCGGGAGTGTGGTTATCATGAACTTGAAACTCCATTTTTCGTATTGGATGAGTGAGTCGGCCAGTTAACTGCAGGTCCGGTGATATTCTAGTTTCACTTAGGAAAAAGGAGGGTGTACGCCACTCGAAAGCCCCAGCCGTGTGCACCCTCTTCAGGACTGTCCGCCCAGTATCGCGGTCCCACCTGAAGGCTCATGGGCTGCTTGCCGACTTTGAACAATTGCGTCACGAACAAGTTGATCGGCACATTCCACTCCCTGGCTTCCCAGTCGTAAGTGGATTCGGTATTAATTCCAAAACTGGTGTACGACGTTGTCGTATAAACCAGGAAGGGTTGTAGATACGTCTGGTTGACCTTCTCCTTGTCATCGGCCGGGTCGTTGTCCAGTGACCAGATATGGTTCGCCAGAATACCGGTCGTCCAACCGTTGGCTTGCTTCAATGCCACCGCTGTCGGTCCAATTCCCCATTGTTCGCTACTCAGAAGCTCATCACTGCCGGTCGGTAACAACAACGCGGGGCCTGCGCCCCAGATCCAGCCGTCCTCGGTGGGCTTTTTGGGCGAGAAAAAGAAGCTTTGCGAGGTGTCGCCCACTCCGCTTTTATCGGCGATACCCCTCGGTGCCAACCCGTGCTGATCAATGATCGGGAGGATCGTGCGAGAAATCAGATTCCAATCTTCATTAAGTGTGAAGGGTAATACCGGCTGGATATTGGTTACGCTCTGGATTCCATTACCGGAGGGACCCATTTTCTGATTCCAGTTGTATTGAATGGGCAAGCTGTACAGTGCCGCGACTGGATTTAATGACTGCTTAGCCAGTTCCGCCTGATCGTCAGCCTGGCTGGAAACGGAAATACCTAAAAACAAAGGTGATAGCAAGAGTCGTTCAATGTACTTGGTCATGTCGAATTCCGTTTACAGTCAGCCTTAACTGCCTTGCGGCACAACGCGGGCATCATTGCCTGAGCCTTGGATATACACCTTCGAGCCCTTAGCCAGGGACGGATTGATCGGTTGGGTCACCGATACGAGCACGCCACTGCTGACCCGCACGATGATCTGTTGCGCCTCGACCGGTTGGTCATACTTTTTCTTCTCGGCGTAGTTACCGCCAGCAGCACCGGCGAGCGCGCCGGCAACCATGGCGACGTCACGCCCGGTGCCACCCCCGATCAAGCTGCCAAGCGCCAGACCGCCAAGGCCACCGAGTACGGCGCCGACACCACTGTCGTGGTTGGTCTGCATCTGCGTCAGCGATATCTGCTCGATCTTCCCTGAGCGAATCTCGATTTCACCAGCGCCGCCATCGGTTGACCCGACGGCGGAACAGGCACTTATCAGCACCGTCATCAACGTGACTGACAGCCAGGACAGGATTACTTTCATTGCGGTGCGCCTCGTTATTGGTAGTGTATTGAGCCAACGTCTGTTGGCAGTTCAATCAAGGTTTAACTGCGAATGAACGCCCAGAGATCGACATTCAACTTGTCGATCGCCGCTTTGAAGTCCTGGGCGGTTATCTTCTGACTTTCGTTTTCCAGCGTTGTACCAAATACCTTGCGTACTACCCTGGCGACCGTCTGGTTGGTTCCCGCATCGATAATCTCGGCCTCGATGAACAAAGTGCTGTCCTGATCACGGTGGCCGGTGGCGGCCTGTGTTGCTCCGACCACGGCGGCGATCGGCACCACTTCGTACCATTTCATCCCTTCGTTTTCGGCATTCACCCCGGTGATCGCCGCACGCATCAGCAGGGTTTTGGAACCTGCCGGCGCGGCGCTGGTATTGGAAACCACACGGTATTTCTGACCCAGGGTGCCTTTGACCTTACTGGTCATGTAGTTCTGGATGTCGGTCAGCGTTTGCTGGTTGACCCGCTCATCGGGCTTGGGCGCGGGATAGAGCTCCAGCTTGTTGAACACCACGGTGTCATAGGCATTCGGGTTCCACGACGGACTGACCCAACGCATTGTTGTGCCGCCGCTTGCCGTTTTGACTTCCTGCAAGTTGTTGTAGTTGGACAGGTAGCCCGAGTATTGCTCGACTTCAGTGACTTTCGATACGCAGCCGGTCAATAACAAGCTGCTCAGTGCGGCACCCGTTATCCATTTGTGCGAGAAGTTCATATAGCGGTACTCCTTGAGGGATGTGTTCCTGAATGTCTTTTATTCAAGGCCAGACCCTGTGGTCTCAGCCCTTTCGGCTATAAGGCCCGCTGGATCTCTGCCTGAGCAATCAAACGACTGCTTGCCAACTGCAAGCAGTCGCAAGCGTCGCGTTACTTCGATGCCACCACTGCCGGCGGCTGCCAGCTGCCTGCGCCAGCGGGAAGAATTGAAGGCGGCGTGGCCTTCGGCCAATAGAGGCGCATCACTAGATAGGCCGTGTCGTTAGGCGCGGGCAACCAGTTGGACTCCTTGGTTTTGCCCGGCGAATCCTTCTGGATATACAGCGTCAGTGAACCGTCCACGTTCTTTTTCATGGCCGACAGCATCGGCGAATTGATCAGGTAGCGGTTGATCGGATTCTTGATCAGCAACTGGCTCTTGCCGTCGTACATGGTCACCGACCAGAAGGCATTGACGGGAGGCAGTTTTCCGGCAGGGAAGGTCAGCGTGTAGTTGTGCTTGCCGGTATTCAACGTCTGGCCATTGCCATCGGTACGCGTAATGGGGTACATCGCCTCGGCGGCGTCATTGCCGTACAGACCCGCCTTCGCGGCGCCAGCCCGCATCAGCCAGTCGCCTTTGTAGAACGCCTGGTCGCCGAAGAACGCGCCGACGCTCCAGCCGTTGATATTCTTCATGCCGGTCGAGAGGAACTTGTCGACCTGTTCGTCTCCGGCCTTCATCCCGAGCAGGACCACGGCCTGGTGCTCGAGCGAGAGGTCCTTGAATTCGAAGCTGCGACCGGGGCCTACGCCGATGCTGGCCAGCTTCGCACGGATCGCCTTGTCCTCAGCCGATGGCGGCACATACTGCAGCGCCGCCGACAGGTACTCGAAAAAGTTGGCCTTGATGCCCTCCGTGGTGGCTGGCACGAAAGCGATCTTCGGCGCAGCGGGCGGCGCGGGTTGATGGAGGAAAGCGGACAGCGGCTGAACCTTGTAACCCGCCTGCACCTTCTCGACATTCGGCATGTCGGCCGGATTGAACAGCTGGGTGCGGATCAGCGTCAGAGCGAAAGGGGTTGTGGAGCTGAACACCTTGTCGATGCCTGGAGGTGTCGCACCCTTCCAGTCGGGGCCTGCAATCAGATAGCTCCCGGGTGCGCTGGCCGTGGCCCGACTGCCGATGTAGCCGTAGTTATAAGTGTTGCCGTCGATCAGTTGCACCGAGTAGTAGCGTTTTTTGGAGACGGCCGGCACGGTGATCACCAACGGCTCGGCGCGCAGGTCGGTCCAGAGAAAGGAGTACGGCGTGTCGCTGTTGGGGGTAATGATGGCCGTGTCAGCGGGGGTCGCGACCTTATGATCGTGGTGCAGTTGGTTGAAGGGGGCCTTGAACTGGCTGGACTTGGAGTCCACCGCGAATTCGTTCATTACGGCGTAGTTCATGACCAGCGGCAAGCCGTAGATAAAGCCTTCCTCGGCGATCGCCTTGGTTTGCTCCAGGCTCGGCGCGGGAACGCCCTTGGCCACATCCGCCTTGTCGGCCTGTGTGATCGGATCGAGCTTGCTCGTGCACCCGGTGAAAAGCGTTGAACCTACGACGACCGCCGCAGCCAATGTCCAGCCACTGTGAGACTTCCTGTTCATTTTCACCTCGTTAATTTGGTACAAACCGGCGTCGTGAGCGTTCATGCCCACGGTTAGATACCAGGCATGACACCTGAAACGCTCTTGGATTTTTCTCAGTAGCGCCAAGTCATGTTGGCAGTCAGGGCTTGAATCCAGGCGTTGTCGAACTCGCCTGAGACACGATTGCCTGACAGCGTTTTTTGCTGATCGACGGACATGTCCCCCATCCACACCGTGACCCAACTGAAATTCACGTCTGTCTCTTTATTCAGTGAATAAGTAAAGCCTGTGGCGAAGCGCCAGGCGGCGCCCATGGGCACGGTGAGCGTACGATTACCGTCGGACACCGCGGACGTGTCATAGGCGAGACCGAAATCCCAGACCCAGTCCTGGTTCATCTGGTATTGAGCGCCAAGCGCCAATTGATACGTGTCTTTGTAATGCGCATCGATTGAAGCGGCACGGGAACCGGTTCTGGACGTGTCTACGTCAATGCCGATGTCACCGAATTTCGACCAGTCCTGCCAATTGACCGAGGCCAGAACGGCCCATTGCGTATCCAGTTGCTGGTACAGGCTGAGGGTCGCCGTTTGCGGTACTTTCAGGTCGATTTTGGTGTTGAGGCTATTGAGGCGACTCACCAACGGAGCACTGCTCTCCACATCCAGGCGATCCTCGAAGTCGAGGTCAACCTGACTGGTGTAAGCCAGGCCAATCCGGGTACCGGGCTTTGGGGCAAAAATCACGCCTGCGTTGGCGCCGTAACCCCAGGTGCTGTCCCGGTATTTGTATTGGCCGTCACCCCGTTGTGTCAGTCCGAGCGGCGCCTGATCGATGGCGGCTTCGCTCTTCAACGTCCCGTACATGGCTTTCAGTCCGACGCCGACGGACCACTGATCGTTGAAGCGATAGGCGATACTGGGTACCAGTGACAGTCCCGCAATGCTCGCGTTTTGCACGAAATAACGGCCTGACCAGTCGTTGTCGTAGTTTTCAGCGAGGCCGAAATCGCCATAGGAGCCGAAGCCGACAGACCACCGATCATCCAGTTGATGGCTGATGAAGAAACTGCCGCCCGGTATGGGATTGAGCACGTTACCGCTGCCAGTGCCCGGCGAATTGGTTGCACTGTCCCGATCGAACGATAAGTCACCAAAAAGAACCTGAGCGCCAGCTGAGATCTGTGTTCCGCTGAGATAGCTCAAGCCGGCGGGGTTGCTGGCTATGGTCGAAGGACCCTGTGCCCGGGCCGCTGCACCAGCATTGGCCAGTCCGACGTTGTCGGTGGCGATTTCGTACAACATAAGGCCACCGGCAACACTGCGGCCACTGGTAAAGAGTGTCAGAACACCAAGAACAGTAATCGACAACATACTTTTATTTAATGGCATGAAATCCCTCTCAATCAGTTCACTCCTGCGATATCGCTTGGATCGCCCCAAGGCCAGGGCATCGTTTTTTACTCGTGCGGCTTTCTTGAGTGTCTGCGCGGAACTCCAACCGCAGGCGCAACTAATCGCCAGAGCCTCATGAACAGCCCAAAAAACCGCAGATCAGCTTTGCAACCCGCCTGTTGCGGCCTTCACTTTACGGCAATCATCAGAAAGGCACCTTGCATTTTCGGACAGTGCGCGCGGTATAGCGGGGGGTATGGAAGTTGTTGAATCAACCCCCAACGGAGGCTACCCCAGCCCATTTCTCCAATGCTGTGGTGACGTATTTGTCCATGTTTTGAATGCGCGGGAGAAGGCGTTTGGATCCTGGTACTGAAGGGTCTGAGAGATTGTAGATATCGGCAAATCCGTATTTTTCAAGAGCTGTTGCGCGAAGTTGCTTCTGGAGTCGGTGATCAGTTCTTTAAGGTGAGAACCTTCCGCATCCAGCCGGCGTCGCAGCGTTCTTTCATTTAATGAGAATTGACCGGCGATGTGCTTGGAGTTTGCCTGGCCTTTCAATAATAGAGCGTATGTCTGGCTCTTTATTTGTTCTGAAATCGTCAAAGGTGAAGTGGCGGTCGAAATAGCCAGTTTAAGCAGATGGTGTAAGCGTGGATTCGCCGTACATTGAATTTGCCGGAGTTGCTGATTGTTTATTACAAGCCCGGAGATACTTGCATTGAACTGAATGTTACAGCGAAATTTTCTGACGTACGGGTTGATATCGGATGGCTTGCGATATGAAAACTGCACACGAACGGGGGTCCAGTTAGCGCCTAACAATGTCCGCAACATTTGCAGGCCAACCATGACGGCAGTGTCAACTAGTAATGATTGATTGGGCAGGTCGTGGCGATAAATGACATATCCCAACAAACTGTGTTGACCCGCCAAGGGAAGAAGGAGTGGGGTCGCACCACGATCATAGAGATTGGCATGCCCGACCAGATCGATCAATGCGTCGCCTGGCGTAGTCGCGAGACGCATAAGCTGACCGACCGGCCCCAAATTATCCAGCGAAAAGCGCTCACCGATCAGCAGGCCAATATGGGGGCACTGAGTGTGTTTGAATGCCGTGTTGAACAGACGTGCAACGTCAATGTAGGCGAGGTGGTTGTCTTCATTTGCAAATTGCTCAAGGCTGATACCAGCGTCTTTGAAAACGCTTCGCGAGGAACCCCCTATCGCGTCAACTACTTCCGGGAACCTACGCAATGGGCTTGTACTAATTTCTCCAGGCCCGCTCATTCTTAAAGATGATTTTTTGGAGGGCATATAAGCTCGCTATCATTCCTGAAATGGGCGCATTGGCCACGTTGGTGACGTCTAACACATGGCGAGCAAAAGAGCAGAGCGCCCATGAGCCAGCGCCTGACACCTCTCGGCTGTGCTGCGACGCCCCCTCAGTCCTTGGGCCGAATCATCGAATAGGCGAGTCGTGTGCATTGATTGCATCCAAAAATACATAGTATTGAATACATTGGTTTTAGCACGGATGCGCTTTTTTTCAAATGGTCCATACAGACTCTGCTCCACCCTGATAGCCGCTTCCATAGATGATTTTGTGCGTGACGGCGGACAGTTACAGGCGGCCACCGGCTCTCGTTATTCGGCAGGGTCAAAAATCGTCGTTTTGTCGTTCCACCCAAGCGGGTTCGGCAGCGAGCACGCCGACTGATAACGAATCAAAAGATGACGCTCCCTTGTCGATTCGCGCACAGCACTCACGTACAGTTCGATGGCTACGCTACCCAATAAGGAAGACCGTATATGGCGTGTTCAACTAATTTGTCGATGGTTATTGCTCTCAGTTGTCTCCTGCTATCCGGTTGTGTCTCAAGGACGACTGATAAAGGACAGTATTCAGGTTATCTGGATCGATACGATGTACTTAAATCGACCCTTTCGCCGAGTGGCGCTCCCACCCTGCGCTGGGTGTCGCCAGCGTTCAGATCTAAAAATTACGACACGGTAATTTTTGACCCCCTCATCCTGTACCCCGCGCCGAAGGCTACCGACCGCGTCGACATCCAAACCTTTGAACGGTTGCGAAGAACAGCTGATACCCGTGTATATGAAGTGCTGTCCAAACGATATCGAGTACTTGGATCGCAGGACCCCATTCCATTCGCCTCAAGACTTTTGGTGCTGCACACCGCGATCACAGGCGTCAGTGCATCTAACGAGGAGATGAGGTGGTACGAGGTGATTCCGGTAGCCGCGGCTATTGGTGGTGTCAATGTCGCTACCGGGCAGCGGAATCAGAATTCAGAGCTTTATGTCGAGGCTTTACTGGTCAACGCCGCGAATGAGCCAATGTTCAGAGTCGCGCGCAAGGTGTTCGGCAAGACTTTGGACAATAACAAGACTCCGATCACCGCAGACGACTTCACTGAGGCAATCGAGGAGCTTGTTGCTGATATGAATGAATATCTAAAGTAAAAGAATGCCTACGCTACTTCTTCTTGTTCGAGGACGAGGCGAATCTCAACCCTTTGATTTGGTGCTCGGGTATTGCTGGCCATTGAGGCGACGGCTTCTACTGCTCGAATGGGCAGTCTCCAACGACGCCTGGATCATCGAAGATGACTACCTCAGCGAGCTGCAGCTGCAGCTGCAGCTGTAGGGCAGGGCGGCCCCGGCGCTGGCGTCTTTAGACAGGAGCAACCGGGTTATCCACATCGGTTCTTTCAGCAAGACGATAAGCCCGGGACTGCGACTTGGATTTGTAGTAGCTCCAACCGACCTGGTGACTGCGTTCTCTGAGGTGGCTGCGACGCTTGCCCCCGCGCCTTCCCCCGTCATACAACTGGCCACGGCGCAATTTATGCGTGATGGCCACTACATTCGCCGTGTTCGTCGGCTCAAGCGACTGTATTGCGCCCAGCGTGACGGGCTATGCGAGCAGTTACGAATGCGCGATGCGCAGTGGGTCAAGGCAGGCTTGGCCGTACTTCTCAAACTCCCCGAAGGTGCACCCGACGTGCAAATCGTTCGGGACGCGATGGCTTTTGGCCTGGCGCCTTCGCCTTTGTCAGAGTGGTTCATGGAGTCACCTCGCGGCGCGCCCACCAGCAGACAGGGCCGTCGTCAGTATCGTGAATCGCCAGACAGAACCAATCCTCGCCTCCGGGGCGGTCAGGCTCCCAGTAGCTGTAATCGGGATCGCCGGATTCGAAGTAGCGCTCAGCGACGGCTTCGTCGGCGTACTCAAGGCTCACCTGCGCAACGGTCAGGCCCTGTTCCGCTACCCAGGCTTTGCACTTTTCACCGTCGCCCTCGTCGAAGTCAGGCATGTCTGGGTGCTGGAACGAACCCATCTCGTCGCGCACGACTGGCGCCGGCTGTATCAATTTGATTTCTTCAGGCATGACTTCGTCCTTGCCGCTATAGCGGCTGACTTTGAAGGGGAGAGGGGAGCTGCCGGTGGTCAGGTCAGATGAATCACGTACCGCGGCCCTACTCCACCGATTGAGAGGCAACCGTTTCTCAATGGCGGTGCTGTCCGCTCAGGGCGCAGATCATGGCATCTATCGACGATTTTAGAATTGATTCACATGAGCTATTAATGGAGCTAGATGCCGCAACAATGGGGATGATGATGCTTGTGTCATCAAAATGCGTCTCAGGCCCTGAGTGGGTTGCAGCAACAAAGCGACAGCACGATGCGTATGAACGGTGGGATGCGTTTATAAATTCTGTAGGCGGGATGGATCCTGATAGTTGAAAGTCTTAGGTGACTCGATGCCGCTATAGCGGCTGACTTTAAGATTGGGGCTGGCAATTTGCCTTAATAGAGCATCTTGCCGAAATGGTTGAAACTATCTGCTGTCGTAGGGCAGCCCACTGGAGAGGGTCATGTCGCACAATCTGGATGCGCCGATCGTTCACGAATACCGTGGGCATCTGTTGTTTATAAAGTTCGATTGGGCAAAGCCCAATGACGATTCACCATTCGCTGCGCATATCCTACAGAGCAGTGAAGTCGCTGGCCTGGCCAACACTGTCGCTGACCTGCCCGGTCCTTGGACTGACTATCAAACCGCGCTTGCAGAGGGATGGCTGCAGCTGAACGCTGGGTCGACAGCCAGTTACCTTGAACAAAGCTGAGATAGATGCGCTTCATGCGGCGACCTGTTGCTGTTGCTGTTGCTGGGGCAGCGCTGCCTGTACGGCCTCGACAACGCGACGCAAGTACGTGAAATCATGGTTTTCTTCGACGGCCTTCCCATCGAGCGGGTAATGCCATTCATCTCCGAATAGCTCGGTCAGCAGCTTGCTGTGATGCCAGCATTCGTTCGAGCTCTCGATACTGCGCAGAACATCGATGTCATGCCAAAGCTCATAGGCTTCACCTTTGCTCAGTTCGCCCAGTTCCCAGTCGTGTCGCCCGGTCTGTTGACGGCGGCGCTGAACGATGCACTTCTTGGCTAGGGTATGGAGCGCGTCACCGCTGAATCGCGTGCTGCTGGTCCCGCGATCCAGGCAGTTCAAAATGTAGTCCCAGCCTAAATCGGCGACGAACTCCGCGACGGTGCGCGACCCCATGCCGCCCCAGTAAGCGCTCCAGCTCTTGTTCCAGCAGTTGATGGTGATCTTGCCCTGGGCGGTCTGGTAGTTCGGGTTGAATTCGGTAGGACAGTCACGACAACCGAAGTCCTCGAGGAACACGGTGATCGGGTCGAGCGCGTGGCGCGCCGGTGATTACCAGCTTCGTGACTGTCGAGCGCTCAACCTTCAGCGGCTCGGCCGGTTTGTTTTCTGTTGGCATGTGGGGACACCTTGATACCTTCACGCGGTATGCTTCAGGCATTTGTTAAAGGAGGGCGTTATGGGCAGGGTGCTGGCAATAATTGGAATCGTTCTTACCGTGGGATACGTTTTTTTTTCCTGGTGGCTGGTAGGCGGTCGAATTCAAACGCTTCAAACCATGGGTTTGAACGAGGTCGGGGATTTCCTTGCAGGTGCGTTTGGCCCTTTGGCAATTCTCTGGCTGGTGTTGGGTTTTTTCCAGCAGGGGATTGAACTTCGTCAAGGGACGGCCGCGCTAAATTTGCAGGCGTCGGAATTGAAGGCTTCGGTTGATCAGCAAAAAGAATTAGTCGGCATATCCACCGATCAGTTAAATATGGCTAAGGCAAACGCAGAGCTTGAGAACAGGCGTCTTGCGTCCTCTATCGAACCAAAATTTTCAATGAATGGTGGCTTCGGTGGACAAAGTTTTGAAGGGCTAACATTTCGTTTTAGGATTTTTAACGGCGGCCACACCATTACTTGCTTTAAAGTAAGTATAGATTCTAAAGATGTATTGAGTTTGGATTTGCTGGGCAATTTGCAGGATACAAGCTTTGTGAGTGTGTTTCCGGGTGGCGCTGATTACTATTCTGGTTCGGTAGTAGTGAGTTATTTGAATGGTCTTGAAGAACCAAAATCGAGAAGATTCAATATCGAGTTGAGTCTTGATGCCGGTCGTCAAAACTGGATCGTTCAAGTCCTACCAAAGAACGGACTTTCCGAGTCCTGAGACAGCTCTTGTCAGTTATGCCGCTACCATTAATGCCTCAATGATTCGTTGCCCTGCTAGTGGCGGAGCCGCGTTGCCGGCCATGTGCATGGTCAGCCGATGATTGTCTGGACGCTTGGTATTGGCCGGAAACGACATCGCTGCTAGCGCCTCATTCGCTGAGAGCATCCGCATCTCGCCACCTCGGACCAATGCCCAGCGGTCGAGCGTGGTGATGGTGCCTATCGGACGGTTGATATCGCGTCCAGTCAGGCCGGAGCCTTTTCCGTAGTAGGGCATGATGAAGCGTTCGCCGAAGCGCTCACGCCCATTGCGCACGCGGTCTAGGGTGGCCTGGGCCCTTCCTAGCTTCTCGATTGGTGACCAGCGGCCGGCGTCAAAGTCGAGGAAGCTGGCGGCTGGCACGTGTTGGTGTCGGTGAAGCTGAAGCATCAGCGGAGCCTTGCTCCGAGTGCAGACCAGAAACAGGCGCACTCGGTGCTGGGGTACGCCGAGATCGGCGCAATCGACAACATGCGGCGCGATCATGTAGCCCAGCGCAGTCATCGCCTGCGACCAGGCGGGATACAAAGTCCAGTCCGTGAACTCTTCGACATTCTCGACCAGCACCACTTCCGGCCGGTGGAACTCGGCGGCCGATACGACAGCCCAGGCTGTCGACCTGGACGCATCGTGCTGCGCGTTGCCCGACTTTTTGCCGCGTGCCTTCGAGTGACCTTGGCAGCATGGCGAAGCCAGCATGATGTCGTGGGCCGGGACCTTCGACCAGTCCGCTTGGTGTAAGTCCTGGCAGATGTGGATGGCTTCCGGGTGATTGGCGCTGTGCCACTCAACCGCAACCGGCCAGTGATTGGCGGCCCAGATAACTTCGATACCGGCATTGCGGGCACCGGTTGACCATCCGCCGAGACCGGCGAACAAATCGATTGCTGTAGGCATTGTGGATCCTCGCCGGCTGGCGTGATTCGTTGAAGTGGGGTAGAACATGGCGTTTTGATGTTGGGCGGGCGCCCGGTGTACTTAATATCAACCAATAAAGTGAGACGTTAGAGTGTTGACAATCAGTGGCGAAGAGGCACAAAAAGTCCGCGATTCCATTGAAAAAATGGAAGAGGAGATGGAAAAATCTGAACCGATCCAGAAACTCCAACGAGTAGCTGCGGCTGTTCGGGTTTGGAGGGCTGGGATGGCCGAAGAGTTGAAAAAAAGAGGATTTGAAAACGTCGCCGATGTCACGGACGCCAAGGTCCTCGCAGAGATCCTCGATGCTGCAGGGCCGATGCCAGATATCGAAAACATTTAAAATGTATCATTGCCTAACCTTTCGGTGGTGCACGGTGTCCGTCAAACAATACGTATAACGGGCAGCGTGGGAGGGTCAGGCAGCGTCGGCTTGAGGCTGCCGGAACACGGGAAGGGTGCCGGTCTGCTCGCGCACAGCCTTCATGCCCGCTTCGTCATAACCCCAGATGTTGCTGTCGTTGAAGCGTTCAGGGCCGAGATAGCCAGGGTGCAGCGGTTCGCCGGTGCAGATGTAGTCCCGAAAAGCCTTGACCATATCCTTCAGCGTGCCGCCATGGGTGAATCCGCGCCACCGGCCGCCCCACACCGTTTCATGGGTGAAGACACGCCTGCCGCTGTAGTCGTCGATAAACCAGACCTTGCCGCGGGCATCGACTTCCATGCTGGCGTAGCGGTTCATAGTCTGACTGAAAAAGAACCGACGTCCGTGGTCGGCGATGATCCGGATTGCCTGGTTGACGTGCTCGACGCGCTGGCGCTTCAAGGCGAGTTTGTTTTCTGTGGGCATGGGGCATCCTATGCCGGGGCATGCCCGGGAGGTGGAGGGATGGATTGGGTCAGCTACAGTTGAGTAATCCGCCAAAAGGAGTTCGTCATGAAGTGCTTAATTTGTGGTGATTCTGCGGCGAGCGCTGATACTGGTGCTGATTACGTGGAGAGAGACTGCCCCGAGTGCGGGCGCTATCGAATCACGGGAACGGCGCTCGCTCTGATGAAAGCCCACGGTTGGCGCTTCGATGTGGATCTGACTCGGAAGTGGATCGCAGAGCACCAAGGCACCGGGTCTATTCCAACAGTCGATTCGCACCCGACAGGCTGCCTGATTGACGTTTAAGGATGGCGGTTTAGGCAGCAAGCTTCTGGTAAAGCTCAATGATGTCCGCTGCGTTGGCTGCGACCAGTGCTTCCGCTGCATCCGGACAAACGCTGTTGCCAAAAGGAAATGAGGTGAAGCTGTGAAAGATCCGTACAAAACGGTTGAGCAACTGACAAAAGCGCTTGAGGCAATGGCTACCGGTGGTAGTGCTCCCCATCGGGTCCATGCTTTGCTCAGTGAGCTACACCCACTTTTGCCTTCTGAGTTTCCGAAAGAAGAGTCTCGATCTCTTTTCGAGAAAATCATTTCGTTCGACGCAAGCCGCTCAGCTATTTCGCTAGATGAGTACGAGCAGTTGTTTCAGTGCGTTTGGGATCTTTACTGGCAGATGTCTGCCAACAGCCAATACAAATAGCCACCGGCTGGCGTGATTCGTTGAAGTGGGGTATTTGTGTTTGCGTAAAAATCAGGGACGGGAAGCGCATCAAATGAAGCGAAGCGATGTAGTTACATTGACGGCCATTGCGGCCGGACTTTTTATGGCCGGAGTAGTGTGGCAACCAGTTTTTGGCGACTACACAAAAACTAAGGATGCCTTGGAGGGTACAAGCTTTCTGGCTACCGCTATTGCTGCTGTGGTGGCGATCCTTACGTTGAATGCGTGGAAATCCCAGTTCAGGCACGCCGAGAGATTTAAATCCCTAAAGGATTTAAAAGACGCTGCGACCGATCTTCATACTCTGCGAGGCTTCCTGTTTTGCGTTGAACGTCGGTGTGCTCACTTGATGCACACAAACGGCGTCCCAAACGAGGAACTGGAGATTGCGGAAGAAACTGCTAAGCAAAAATGGTTGAGTGCCCTGCAGGCATACAATCGCGCATGGAGCACAGCAGTTGTGTTTTTCACTCCACAAGAAGAAAAAAACTTCAGCGGACCGGCAAACATTTTCACCGACAAATACATGGACAACACCATGCGTATCGTCATGTTGTATGCCAATGCGCCGGGCGTCGAAAATTACGGAAACTTCTCCAGCAGTTGCCGAGTGATAACGGATTCTGCAAAAGATCTATATGCAAAAACAGTTTCCGAACTGGAATGGATGCTCAGGCAAAAATATAGAGGATAGGCGCCGCCCTCCGTGACCGGTGGTGGCGATTTGTGGTGGCAATTGAATGTCAAAACCACTAAAAAGGACGTGCTCAGGTCGAGCCTAAGGAAATTCTTTCGGGAGCATTTACATGGATTTCACACAAGACCCAGAAGTGATCACGTCGTATTTAGCGATGGTGAAACGGGATTGGAACAAAGCGAAAGAAAGCTTCGTTGAGCTATCCAAACATTGGGAAAGTCTGGGTAGCGACTTTTTCCCTGGAGTGTCTGTTAATCGATCAGCTGATGGCACCACGGTGACAGGTGAGGTGCTTGGCAAGCACTTCTCTATCAATATCGGGCCTTTGGCTTTCGATAAAGCATGTTTCGCCCAGGTTTTGGTCGAAGTGAAATTCAGTGGAAATGCCCAGTTTGAGGCTGCGAGGTTTCTTTTAAATCGCCGTGGCCAGGTGGTGGACGACGAAGGAGCGGTTCAGATTGACACTGAATCAGGAGAGGGTAGCGTGCGTGTTTTTGCCAGTATCCTCCGTACTGTAATTCAGCAGCCCGCTCCATTGTTGCAAGTGCAAGTTCAGCCTCTCTAATCTTTTCCGAGGCGGAGTGCTTCCCTTTCAAAGGCGAGCTTCAATTTCCGCGACACGTTTTCGGGTATCACGTATTCGTGTCGCGGAGGTTCGAGTAGGGGAAGGGCGCCGCCGGGGCCAAGCCCGTGCAGATGGTGAATCATCAGCGTCATTGCCTCGCCCTGTTCCTCGATGCCGCTCCAGGCCATCAGCTCGGCCAGTGCCTGGCGGGTGCCGGCCATGCAATGGAGCCTGATTTCTTCCTCGCCGCGAGTCTTTCGCCTCGCCGCAGTCTTTGCCGATCGTTCTTTCTGCGCGGCTGCCAGTGGAGTGTAATGGCGGCAAGGAAGGCAAGGCCAAGGCCTCCGGCAAGTCGCAGAAAGTCGTGCTTGAAGTAGCCGATTGATTGCCCGGGCGCGTGAGTCGGCCCGAGTCAGAAGTTTCAAAAATTAAAGTAAAAGGAGCGGCCAGTCTGGATGCGTCAACATCCAGCCTGGCCACCGTCCCCGCAGATTGTCCCTGCAAGTCCCGCCAAGGCTCCTGCTCTGTGCACAAAGCAGAGCGAGCCTAGCACCTGTTTATTTATACAGTAAAGGTCTTGCTATCTATGTCTTCACCCATCATCCCTTGGATGGGCGGCAAACGCCGTCTGGCCGATCGCCTCATTCCGCTGTTTCCACCCCACGAATGCTACGTCGAAGTCTTTGCCGGCGGCGCCGCGTTGTATTTCATGCGACCTCAGGCGGCACCGGTGGAAGTCCTCAACGACATCAATGGCGAACTGGTGACGCTGTATCGCGTGGTACAGAACCACCTCGAAGAATTCGTGCGCCAGTTTAAATGGGCGCTCAGCTCACGGCAGGTGTTCGAGTGGCAGAAGATGACCCGCCCGGAAACCCTTACCGACATCCAGCGCGCCGCGCGATTTTTTTACCTGCAGCATCATGCCTTCGCCGGTAAGGTCTCCGGGCAGACGTTCGGTACCGCGACCACCGGCCCGGCCATCAATCTCTTGCGTATCGAAGAAAACCTTTCCGCTGCGTGGCAACGTCTGTCCGGCACCTACGTGGAGAACCTGCCTTGGCTGGAATGCGCCGAGCGCTATGATCGGGCTCACACCTTCCACTACATGGACCCGCCGTACTGGCAGACCGCCGGCTATGGCGTGGATTTTCCGTTTGAGAACTATGAACGCATGGCCGACTTCATGCGCCGCTGCAAGGGCAGGGTGATGGTCAGCATCAACGACCACCCGGACATCCGTCGAGTGTTCGAAGGCTTTCATTTTGAGACGCTGGACATCCGCTACACCACGACTAACCAGCGGCAGGGCAAGGCCGAGGTCAGTGGCGAACTGGTGATCATGAACTGGGAACCCGCTGCATTGGGAGGACTGTTTTGACGTGACAGCTATCCAAAAGGAGACTCTCAGAGGCGTCTCCTTTGGACCGTTTTACTTATCTGTAGGGTTTGTCGCCGATAATGGCCGCGCGCTCCATCTTGCGATGGCAAGGCGGATAGTCCATCACTGCATAGTGCTGGGTGCAGCGGTTGTCCCAAATCGCCACGCTGTTTTTCTTCCAGCGCCAACGGACTTGATACTCGGGGTTGTAGGCCTGGCTAATCAAGTACTTCAGCAGGTCAACGCCTTTTTGGTTGTAGTCCTGACCGACACGCACACGTCCCTGGCTGTGGTAGTTCACGAAGTGCGTAGCGTAGGCATTGACGAACAACACCTTCTCGCCCGTTTCGGGATGGGTACGCACCACCGGATGCTCGGCATCCGGGTATTGCGCCTTCATCGCAAGGCGCTTCTCCTTTGGCATGGCGGCGGCAAAGGAGGAATTGAAGCTGTGGTTGGCGATCAGGCTGTCGATTTCCTGCTTCACATCTATGGGCAGATTGTCATACGCCAGCACCATGTTGGCCCACATGGTGTCGCCACCGGTCGGTGGACATTCGATGCAACGCAGTACAGCGCCCATCGGAGGCGATTCACGCCAGGTGGCATCGCAGTGCCAGGCATTCTCGTAGCGATCCGCCGGATTCTCCGGGGTCTTGTAGATTTGTACGAGACCAGAGGCCTCCGGATGGCTGGGGAGCATCGGGTGGGTTTCAAGCTGGCCGAGACGCATGGCAAATGCTTCGTGGTCCTTGCGTGAGAGTTTGTCCAGATCCTGGTCGCGCAGGAATAGCACCTTGTATTTCAATAGCGCTGCATAAACTTCGTTGAACAACCCGTCATCGCGCACTGCGTCGCCAAGATTCACATTGTGCAGTTCCGCGCCGATGGCACAGGTCAGTTGTTCGACTCGCATGGCGTCTCCATTTCGATGGTTTATGGCCGGACCGTAGGCGGGGCAGGTGACATCGTGCCTTGATGTACGGCGGCGCTTATTATTGTTGATCCAAACTGTTCGGGTGCGCAGGGGGGATTTGTGTATCCGAAGATCTTTCTAGCCCAATCAGCAGAGCGGGGGCCGCAATCGATATTAACTGGACCGAGAGCGATAACCTTTGCATTGCAGGACAATTTGTTGGCGTATTGGGACGCTGTAAGTGCGTTGCGGCGCAATGGGTAACGTCAGATACGTCGAAGATGTGACAGGTTCAGGCAAGATGCCCGGCCAGCAGGCTAGTGAGTCGGCCAACCTTACCTCTCGTTCTATTTATTCAGGCGATAAGGGCTCGGACGTCGCCTTGCTCTCTCTGTAGGAGGCGGCCCAAGCCGAAGGTGTCTTGCCGAACTGGCTGCGGAACCACCGTGAAAAATCACCGGCCGTGGAAAAGCCGAGCAGTTCGGCCACCTCATAAAATCGGCGTTTGCTGTTGGCCAAATACTCTTCGGCGAGTTCAGCCCGTACAGTGTTGATGATCGTTGTGACACTCTCACCCTCAGTTGCCAGGTGGCGGTTAAGGGTGCGTCGATGCATGCCAAGATGCTGGGCAACCGCATCGACAGAACACAGTCCGCTTGGCAGCAGCATCTTGACGATCTGACGTACCCGCTGCGTCGGCTCGTCGCGCAGGTTAGCCAACTGCATGTCCAGTGATCGCTTCACTTCGCGATGCAGCGCCGGGTCCGCCTCAGGTATGGCCATATCCAAATCGCCCCCGCGGCAAACGATGGCATTGAATTCCTGAGAGAACTCGATCGAGGTTCCCAACACACGGTGGTGTACTTCAAGGCTGGGGGGAGGTTCGTGAGTAAAACTGACCCTTACCGGCCGGAAGGTATAACCGCTCAGAATGCACAACGTGCGCAGGATAATTCCGGTTGCTTGTTCAATCGCTTGGCGCCAGACGCCATGATGGCCCTGCATGTTCACCCCCACATGCAGCAGGGTCAGATCGCCCACATCCTCAAGCCACAATTGCACACCGGCGTTATGCAGTCGCGTATAGCGAAAGCAAGATTGCAAGGCGGCGCGCAGTGTTGGCTCTTCGCGGATAAGCAGCGCCAGCATGCCAAAGTTGGAAAGGTGTCTCTTTTCGGCGAGCAGCAGACCGAAAGCTTCCTGACCGGACAATCGGGCTGACTCCTCCAGCAGCCACCCGACCGAATCGCTACTGATCATGATATTCGGATCGTCGAGGGCACTGGCCGGCAGCTTGGCCATCCGCAGCATACGAAAAGGATCGAGCCCCTCTGAACGGGCAACCTGTTCATAGTTGGTAAGGCTGGCACTCCGCGTCAGGGTATACATGATTTCCCTCGTGTCCCAATTTCGCAAGATTGAGTCCTGCGAAGCTTAGTGCAGGATGCCCCGTCAAAGCTACCTTCAGGCTTCCGAAAATAGAGAGCGGAAGGTAATGGATACGCGCTAGAACCTACTGCGGTTCAACAGCACGGCCCTTGGTCATGGGGATGCTCACGCGTGTGGGCATTGAAGTCACTTTCGTAAGCCGTAGCGGCTACACGCTTGATAACAACAATAAAACAACCACATTGAGGAGGCTGCATGGCCTTTCACCCAATCGCCGCCGACGATGACGACTCCGGTGGAGTCGGCGTTGCGCGTAAATATGCCTGGATTGTCTTCGCGCTGACGTTCGGCCTGTTGATTTCCGATTACATGTCACGCCAAGTGCTCAACGCGGTGTTCCCGCTGCTCAAGAGCGAGTGGGCGTTGAGCGACGGCCAGCTCGGTCTGCTCAGCGGCGTCGTTGCCCTGATGGTTGGCCTGCTGACGTTCCCTCTGTCGTTGATGGCCGACCGCTTCGGCCGGGTCAAGAGCCTGGCGTTGATGGCGCTACTCTGGAGCCTGGCGACCCTGGGCTGCGCGGTGGCGCAGGACTACCAGCAGATGTTCATCGCGCGCTTTATGGTCGGTGTCGGTGAGGCGGCTTACGGCAGCGTCGGCATCGCCGTGGTGATCTCGGTGTTCCCCAAACATATGCGCGCCACCCTGGCCAGTGCTTTCATGGCCGGTGGCTTGTTTGGTGCCGTGCTGGGCATGGCGTTGGGCGGTGCTATCGCGGCCAAGCTGGGCTGGCGCTGGTCGTTCGCCGGCATGGCTCTGTTTGGCCTGGTGCTGGCGGTGCTCTATCCGCTGATCGTCAAGGAAGCACGCATTGCGCCACAACGTGCCACGCAGATTGCGAACAAGACGGTTGCCGCGGTCAAGCGTCCGCTGCGCACTTTGTGGTCCAGCCATTCGGTGATCGCCACGTACGTGGGTAGCGGTTTGCAGCTATTCGTCGGCGGTACGGTGATGGTTTGGATTCCCAGCTACCTCAACCGCTACTACGACATGCACACCGACAAGGCCGGCGGCATGGCGGCGCTCATCGTGTTGTGCAGCGGTGTGGGGATGATTCTGTGCGGCATGCTCAGCGATCGCCTGTGTCGCCACTCACCGGAGCGCAAGGTCAGCCTGGCCATCGCCTTTTGTCTGGGCAGTTGTCTGTTGCTGTCGGCAGCCTTTGCCTTGCAGGCGGGGCCGGTGCAACTGCTGCTGATCTGCCTGGGCATGCTGATTGCCACCGGCACCACCGGCCCTAGCGGCGCGATGGTTGCCAACCTGACCCATTACTCGGTGCACGGCACGGCCTTCGCCACGCTGACCCTGGCCAACAACCTGCTGGGGTTGGCACCGGGGCCGTTCATCACCGGTCGGCTGTCCGACCTCATCGGTTTGCATGCCGCGTTTCAACTGGTGCCGCTGGTCAGCCTCGCGGCAGCGGCGGTGTTCTTTTATGCCAAGTGTCATTACCACAGAGATATCGCCCGGCTTCAGGGGCAGAGCGTGCCTGACCCTGTCAGTGAAGCCGGGTTAGAGGTGAGGTTGTGAGTCGTCGTTTACGTATTGATGTGTTTTTCGATTTCTTTTGCCCCTGGTGCCTGATCGGCGAGCGCCAACTGGAACACTCGCAGGTACAGTTTCGACGTGCCTAGTGTGCAGTTCGGCCGGCAGAGGACGGTGGTGGGTTCACGACCCCCCGATGCGCTGCTGGCCTCCATGAGCGAAGCGCTGCGCGAAAGTGATCGCGAGCGGTAACTGGCATGCCCGGCTCATTCCTGTACCTGCTGACAAAAGCCCGCCGGCCGGGGGCCATACAAAGAGCGGCTATCTGTTCATTTCCACCCAACTCAAAGTCAATAACCACCCGGCCACGATCATCGATGGCCAGGCGTTCATTGCCACCTTTTTCGAGGAGTCCGCGCCATGAGCGCTATTGCTCTAACCCGCATCCAAACCCGCACACGCGAATTGGTACCGGGCTTTATAGTCAGCCTGATCGTGGCCGCCGCCGCCTCGTTTTTGTCCGAGCACTACGGCGCACCGGTCATGTTGTTCGCCTTGTTGCTGGGCATGGCCTTGAATTTTCTTGCCGACGACGGTCCCTGCAAAGTCGGCGTCGAGTTCACCGCCCGCACGGTACTGCGCATCGGCGTCGCTCTGCTGGGCATGCGCATCACCCTGGAACAAATGGCGGCACTGGGCTGGAAGCCGATGGTACTGGTGGTGATCTTGGTGGTGTTGACCATCGCTGCCTCGGTGATCGCCGCGAAGTTTCTGGGTTTCTCGCGGCTGTTTGGCATGCTCACCGGTGGCGCCACGGCCATCTGCGGCGCATCGGCAGCCTTGGCACTGGCGGCGGCGTTGCCGAACCATCCGCAGAAAGAGCGCGCGACCCTGTTCACGGTGATCGGCGTGTCGGCGTTGTCCACCCTGGCGATGATCGTCTATCCAATGATTGCCAACTGGTTCTCGTTGTCGCCACAGATCGCCGGGGTGTTCCTCGGCGCCACCATCCACGACGTCGCCCAAGTGGTCGGTGCTGGGTACGGCATGTCAACCGAGACCGGTGACACGGCCACGGTGGTCAAGCTGATGCGCGTTGCCATGCTCCTGCCGGTGATCGTCACCGCGGCCATGATCACCCGCATGCAAGGCGCTGACCCGACCGGCCAGCGCCCACCGCTGCTGCCATGGTTCGCCGTGGGCTTTCTGATTCTGGCCTGCATCAACAGCACCGGCTGGATCGCTCCGGCGGTGCAAGGCGGGGTCAATGAGTTGTCGCGCTGGTGCCTGGTGATTTCCATCAGTGCCCTGGGCATGAAGACTCGGCTCAAGGAGCTGGCGGCGGTCGGCATCAAACCGATCCTGCTGATGGTCGGTGAGACGGTGTTCTTGGTCGTGCTGGTACTGCTGTTGCTGCACTGGGGCCTCTGAAAACAGGCTTCACTCAGGTTTATGGCAGGGCTTCACTGGGCTGGCTCCTCGTTACAGTGAAGCTCACCACCGGTGCCACAAACATCGGTTTTTTGCGGCGACTGTACCAGCAGTCGCCGTTTTTTTTGGTTCATCACGAATGGTCGGGAAAGACGCGATCTACTTGAAAAAGAATTCGCAATACTCATATCACGCACAAGAACGCCGATTTGTCAGATGTGTTTGCTCGCACGAACATCATCAGTCAAATCGGCGCTGTTGTTTCTGAGTTTCCCGCAATTGCGTGAAAAACCTTTTTTGCCTTGTACTCAGAAGGATTTAGGGACTGCGGCACTCTCTGCGCAGAGACCGGACTGTTTCTGCGCGCTGCGCCACGCCGCCGGTGGCATGCCGAACTGGTTGATGAACCAGCGGGTAAAGGAGCTGGCCATGGAGAAGCCGAACATGTCGGCGATGCGGCTCATCGAGTTGTTCGGGTTCTCCAGATAACGCAGAGCCAGGTCGCGGCGCACGTCATTGATCAGGTCGTTGAAGGCACAGCCGTCGTCCTGCAGACGGCGTTGAAAGGTACGCACGTTCATGCCCTGTGACAGGGCGATCTGCTCTAGGGTGGCGCGCCCCATGGGCAACAACAGGTAGATGGCCTTGCGCACCTCGAACAGCATCGAGGTGCTTTCATCGCCCTGCAACGAATCGATGTAGTCTTGGGCATAACGGGCCATGGACGGGTCGGCATTGGGATTGATCATATCGAGACTGGCTTCGGAGCAAACGATGCCGTTGAATTCGCTGCCGAATTCCAGATTGCAGCCGAACAGGCGCTGATGCAGGTGCAGGCTGTCTGGCGGCTGGTGCATGAAGTTGACGCTGTAGGGGCGCCACTTCGAGCCGAGCAGTGTCGAGCACAAGCGGAACAGCACGCCAATGACCAGCTCCGTGGCTTGGCGATTGGGCAGCAGTGTCTCGGTGACCATCACTGCACGAATGATCACCATCCTGCCGGCCTCTTCAACGAAGATTCCCAGGGAATCGTTCATCAGATGACGGTAGCGCTCCATCACCTGCAAGGCGTCGCGCAGGGTGCGCTGTTGGCTGAGCAGCAGGCTGACTACACCGAGGTCCGAAAGCTGGCGTGACTCGGCCATGCGCAGGCCGAAGGTCTGGCAATCGCTGGCGGCGGCCGAATCTTCCAGCAGACGTACGGCGGCATCGATGGGAATGCGGTATTCAGGGGCTTGCAGCTGAGCCTTGTTCAGGCCGGCAACTGCCAGCACGTCACGCGGGTTGAATCCCAGGTCCTGGGTGACTTCCAGGTATTTGGTCAAGACGGCGGCGCGAACAAGCTTGGGCATGTATAGGATCTCCCTCGGCCGATGGCGGCGTTTCTTTTTTCATCGAAGATGTATTGAACGAGAAGAAGGCGCTTGTGGAAGTACTGATAGCGCTAGCGATCTTCAACCTTGGTCTGGCGTAGTGCAGAGCAGGAAGCGCGGTCCCATTGTAGGGAACACGAGCGCGGCGTTATGGGCATGGCGGGATAATTTCTTTGCATACTGGGACACTACCGGCGAGCCAAGAATGGCGGCGGCAGAAGCAGCTCTATAGTCTTTCGCTCTGTCCCAACTTCACAATATTGTGTCCTGTTAAGCTCAGTGCGGGGCACCCTCTCAGAGCTACCTTCAAGCCCACAACTAATAAGATGGAGGTAGATAATGGATACGCGCACTTCAATGCGTATCGGTCAGCCGCTCGCTGCAATGGCGCAGGTGGATGCCGACGATCCTGATGCATTCAACCACTGCTTTGCCGACGTCAACGGCATCCGCATGCACTACATCGACGAGGGCCAGGGCTCGCTCGTCATCCTGCTGCACGGCTTCCCCTACCTCTGGTACATGTGGCGGCGCCAGATCGTGGCATTGACCAAGGCCGGCTATCGGGTTGTGGTGCCCGATCAACGCGGGTTCGGGCAATCGGAGCGCCCCGATGCCATCGAAGCCTATGACATGAGCCAGTCCGTCGGCGACATGGTGGGTTTGATGGCGGCCCTGGGCGAAACCTCTGCGGTGATCATCGGCCACGACCTGGGTGCCTGGGTAGCCCAGGCGGCCGCCATGTTACGCCCGGATCTGTTCAGTGGCCTGGTAATGCTCAATACCCCGGTACCGCCGCGGGGCAAGGTCAAGCCAACCGTGGGCTTGCAGGCCATGGCGAAAGGCCGGGTCTACCACCACCTGTATTTCCAGCAGCTCACCAAGCCGGATCGCGAGCTGGCCGCTGATCCGCGCAGGACCTTGAGCAGCGTCTTCTACTCGATCTCCGGCAGCGCCGTGGGAGACGAACGCTGGCGTCTGTTTGTCGAGGCCGGTGAGCCGATTCTCAACGCCTTTACCGAGCCGAAGGGAGCGTTCCCGTCCTGGCTGAGCCCGCGGTCGCTCGACTACTACGTCGCCGAGTACACGCGCACGGGGTTTACCGGTGCCCTGAACTACTACCGCTGTCGCGACCGCAACTGGGAAATCACCGCGTTTCTCGACGGCGCGAAGGTCAACCAGCCAAGCCTGTTCATCGGTGGTGCTGCCGACCCTTCCCTGGAGCCGGTGGAAATCCGCAGCCTCTACGACCAGATGGACGCCTACCTGCCCGCTTTGCGCAAAAAGGTGCTGCTACCCGGTGTAGGCCATAGCGCCGCAGAGGAAAGCCCGGCTCTGGTCAACGAATTGCTGTTGGAGTTTCTCGAGCAGTTGATGTCCGGCGACCCGGCCTCTGAGCCAGCGGCTGGCTAAACCCCTTGATAGCGGAAATGCAAAGGCAGGGCGAACGCTACCGGCATCTGCCGTAACGTCCGCCCTGCCTTTGCACATGGACAGGGCTGGATTTGTTCCTTGTTACTCAGCTGGCAGCCTTGACCAGCAGATGATCGCCGAACTGCTCGCGCAGGCGGTTCTTCAACACCTTGCCCGTAGCGCCCAGTGGAATCGTGTCGACGAAGACCACATCATCCGGCGTCCACCACTTGGCAATCTTGCCGTCATAAAAGGCCAGCAGATCTTCCCGGGTCAGGGCTGCCTGCGCTTTCCTGACGATGATCAGCAAGGGCCGTTCATCCCACTTCGCGTGTTTCGCGGCGATGCAGGCCGCCTGGGCGACTGAGGGATGGCTCAGGGCAATGTTCTCCAGATCGATCGAGCCGATCCACTCGCCACCCGACTTGATCACATCCTTGCTGCGATCGGTGATCTGCATGAAGCCATCGCCATCGATGGTCGCTACATCGTCGGTGGGAAACCAGGTCTGGCCGGCGTGTTCGAGCAGCGGCGAACAGTCGCTTTCATTTCTGAAATAGTCGCGTACCACCCAGGGGCCACGCACCATCAGGTCACCCGAGGTCGCGCCGTCCCAAGGCAGTTCCAGGCCGTCCGCGCCGACGATCTTCATGTCGACGCCAAACACTGCGCGGCCTTGTTTGGACTGCACTGCATTACGCTCTTCCGGGGGCATGCCAAGGTGCCTGGCCTTGAGGGTGCCAATGGTGCCGATCGGGCTCAATTCCGTCATCCCCCAGACGTGCAACACCGCCACGCCGTAGGTCTCCTGAAACTTGTGCAGCATTGCCGTGGGACAGGCTGCACCGCCAATGATGGTGCGTTTCATGCTGGAGAAAGGCTCGCCGGTTTGCTCCAGATGCCCGAGCAGCCCTTGCCAGACCGTGGGTACGCCAGCAGAGAGGGTCACCTGCTCCGCTTCGAGCAGTTCGAACAGCGATTTGCCGTCCAGCGCAGGGCCGGGAAATACCAGCTTGGCCCCGACCATGCACGCGATGTACGGGAGCCCCCAGGCGTTGACATGGAACATGGGCACAACCGGCAGGATGACGTCGCGCGCCGAACAGTTCAGGGCATCCGGCAGCGCGGCGGCATAGGTGTGCAGCAGCGAAGAGCGATGACTGTACAGCACACCTTTCGGGTTGCCCGTGGTGCCGGAGGTGTAGCAGAGCGTGCAGGCGGCATCCTCGTCGAGATCAGGCCAGGCGTAATCGCAGGCGCCCTGTTGCAGCAGATCTTCATAGCACAGTAGGTTGTCGATACCGGTGTCTGTCGGCAGGTGATCGGTCATGGCGATGAACGCCTTGACCGTTGGGCAGCGGCCAGCGATGAGTTTGATCAGCGGCAGGAAGCTCATGTCGAAGAAGATGTACTGGTCTTCGGCATGATTAGCGATGTAGGCCACCTGATCTTCATGCAGGCGCGGGTTGATGGTGTGCACGATGGCACCCATCCCGCCAATGCCGTAGTACAACTCCAGGTGACGATAGCCGTTCCAGGCCAGCGTACCGATCCGGTCGGCGGGCTGGACACCCAGGCTGGTCAGCGCGCTGGCCATCTGGCGCGCGCGACGGTGGCAGTCCCGGAAGGTGTAGCGATGGATATCGCCCTCCACCCTGCGGGACACGATCTGCGTATCGCCGTGATGGCGGTCGGCGTGCTCTATGAGCGAGGAAATCAACAGCTGCTTGTGCATCATCAAGCCATGCATGGCATCGCTCCGTTCGAAAGTCTGTGATCGGGGAGCGGACAGGGCCCTCTGTCAGATTCCACGTCAAGACCGCGAACCGGGACAGCCTGTTTTCCTCCCCTGGATTTTTGCGATCAGGCTACTTTCCCGGCCCCCCTTGAATCGAGGGATACCGGGAGTTCTCCTGGAACCGGATCAGTTGAATGCCGTGAGGTCTTTCGGCGCGATGTCATGCTGTTCGCAATAGTCAAGATAACGCTTGAGCCCGGACTTCCAGTTTTCGAGCGCGACTATGTTGTCGTTCTCATCCAGAAACGCAAGATCGCCATTGACCTGAACCAGCGTGAGCACATAGCCGTCGCCATTTCCGGTGCTGACGACTTCTGGGGTGTGAGTCGATCCGGCGGTCTCGTACACGATGCTGCCCGGGCCGGCGACCCATTCATGCTCCTTGTATTTCCACTGGCCTTCGAAGGTGTAGACCATCACCGTACCCGTGTGGTGGTGCTTGGGCAGTTGCATGTCGATCGGCGCCTTCATCATGACGATCCATTCGCCACGGATCGGGTCGAGCTTGAAGTACTTGAGCAGGACGTTATCGGCATAAGGGGTAAACGGAATCCAGGGCAGGGATTCGCCATCGATGACGGCGGTGTCGACGAGTTCGTAGAGCATAGGTGTCTCCGTTGATTGTTGTTTTGATCGGGAATTTTTCGGCGGCCGGGATCGTCCGACCATCACGGATGGTCGGGTGCCCGGGCTGTCTGTCTGGCAGTCAGGGTCAGGTCAGCGGGGTTCCCGCCAAGGTTGCGCGCAGCATCTTCCGTGGCGCGTTGCCGTAGTCAGCCACGGCGTAGTGTTGGATTTGCAGGTTGTCCCACATGGCAACGGTGTTGGTGCGCCACTTCAGGCGAACCTGGTATTCCGGGATGGCGGCCTGGGAGATCAGGTAGTTCATCAGGTGATGAGCCTCGGGCATGAAGTCCTGGCCGTAGCGGATGTCCTCGAAGTTGAAGAAGTTCGAGAAATGGGTGGTGAATGCGGAATTGACGAACAGCACCTTCTCGCCGGTCTCGGGATGCACAAGCACTACCGGATGCTCGGCGCCGGGCGTCTTCAGGGCCATCGCGTGACGTTCTTCGCGTGGCAACTGGGCGCCAAAGGTCTGCTCGGCACCGTGCTTGGCATACAAGCCATCGATCCGTTGCTTGATGCTTTCGGGCAGCTTTTCGTAGGCCATCACCATGTTGGAAAACAGCGTATCGCCGCCGGTCTCCGGACCCAGTTCGCAGCGCAATACCGCACCGCGGGGCGGCGCCTGCTTGTAGGTGACATCGGCATGCCAGAGGTTTTCGCGACTAGCTTTTTCCACATAGCTCTTGGGCTTGCTCGGATCGAGATTGCGGTACAGCATCAGCAGCTTGTCCGCCTCCGGATGGCTCGGCGCCAAGGGATGGGCTTCCAGTTCGCTGAATTGCGCGGCGAAGTGCTGTTGCTCCATTGGGGTGATGTTCTGGTCGCGAAAGAACAACACTTTGTGCTTGAGCCACAGCTCCCGGATTTGCGCGATCAGTTCTGGATCTTGGGCAGCGTCGACAAGGCTGACGTTGCTGAGCTCGGCGCCGATGGCGGGTGTGCAAAGCTCTACCTTGATCGAATGCTGTCGCACCGACGACCGGATGATGGCCGGTGCCGAGGGCGATGCTGGTGAAGGGGTGTTTTGGATGTCGGCGATTTTTGTCATTGTTGTCTCCAATCCGTGCTTGTACGGCGATGCGCAAGATGTGCATCCGGTATAGGTAACAGGCCCCCGCTGATGGCAGAGGTACTGGTCCTATAGTAGATATCTCGGGCACGAGACTATGGGCGCGGCGGGACAGTTTATTAGCATGTTGGGACGGTGCGTCGGGACCACGGACATTAGCTGATTAATGTCCACGCACCGGCGCAGTTTTGCCTGCTGGGACGGAATTTCTAGAGATGGACGGAGGAGTGCATATCGTGAGGAGCATCGAGGGCGTCGAAAATCCACGCAATATGGCTGATCAGGAGCACTAAAAAGCATGTGAGCGGTCGCCGGGCTTCGCTTTTATGCGAGAGGCCTTGGGGGCTGCCTAGTTCTCCAGTTGTAAAAGGCTCAATCCGAAAGTGATTGGTCAAACTGGCCGCGGAACCACTGCGACATCTAGTGTTTTCATCAAAGGACTTTGAGGTTCCCAAAAAAATCGAACGTCAGCTTCTGGCCGATTCTGTTGAAAAAGTACGGCTTGGTTCTCACGACAGAAAAGTACGCGTCTGAGATTGAATTTCTTGCTTTCAGCAGAGGTGTCCAGACTCGGATTTTACGTAGCAGCGGGCAAAAAATGTGTTTTTACCCGTCAATATTCGAGCGGTTGAGAAAACCGACTTTTTCAACAGAATCGGCCGGTAGCGGTCACTCCGGCGCCATCATCACCGCGAGCGTCATCTTGATAAATTCCTCATTCTTGTCGATAGCTTCAAGGGCGCCGCGCACATTGTCGGCGACATCGGCCGATCCGCGCTGCTCGACCCAGCTCGAAAGCTCCAGGATAGCGGCTTCAAGGGCAAGCTGGTTTTCGTTGATCTTGAACAGCAGGGAAGGGAGCAGGTCAGAGTTTGGCATCGCGAATCCTCCGTGGAGTTTTCAGCGTAGCAGTGGGGATGAGGAGTGATGCTTGGTTGGCAGGACGCCGGAGCAGGGCTATGCGCAAAACCACCGCTACAGGCCACGGTTTACCGTTTGCATAAGCACAAAAAAACGGATGTTTTGCCACCCTGAATAGGATAAATATTCGTTTAAAAACAATATGTTATGGCTGTTTAGTCCCCAGCATGGGGTGCTAGGGGTCGAGTGTTCGAATCACTCCGTCCCGACCATATAAATCAAGGGGTTGCGAGATTTTATCTCGCGGCCACTTTTTATTTATAGGGTTTTTTACCCCTACAAAATGACTGGCTCTCGGTGGAACCCTCACCTCTTTCGGAGGAGATGGGTCTTTAGGCCGAGTATTATCTTGACGAAAGACAGTAATCGACCTCATGCCACTCTAATTCGGTCCCGCCGTGGATCGACGCGTGGTAAGGGTCGGCGATCGAGGAACTAAACGGTTCTGACTGCCAAAGCTTTTTGCCGACGATACAGAATCGTCGTCGCCGTGAACCCGCACACCGCCGCGAACATCAGCCAGTAGGCAGGTGATGCCTTGTCGCCCGTGGCCTGGACAAGCAGCGTCGAGATTGCTGGGGTAAAACCGCCAAACACCGCAGTGGCCAAACTGAAGGCCAGAGAAAATCCGACTACCCGCACGTTCTGTGGCATGACTTCGGTCAGTGCCGCGACCATGGCGCCGTTGTAAATGCCAAAGAAGAATGAGAAGTACAGCAGAACAGCGAGCAGTCGTTCGAAACTCGCCGCCTCTGCCAGCCAGTGCATGGCGGGATAGGCGGTGAAGATGCACAGCAACGATATCGCCAGCAACAGTGGTCGACGGCCAATGCGGTCGGAGAGGGCGCCGCCGATAGGCAGCCAGATAAAGTTGCTGATACCGACCAGCAGTGTGACCGCCAGGCTGTCGGTGGTACTTAAGTTCAGCACTGTCCTGCCAAACGTCGGTGTGTAGACCGTAATCAGGTAGAACGTGGTGGTGGTCATGGACGCCAGCAAGCCGCCCGCCAGCACGGTGCGCCAGTTGTCACGCATCGAGCGAAAAACTTCGCGAGTGGTTGGGCGATGGCTGCGAGCAGTGAAGGCAGCGGTTTCTTCCAGTGAGCGGCGAATAATGAAAATGAACGGGATGATCACGCAGCCAATGAAGAACGGAATTCGCCACCCCCAATCGGCGATCTCAGCGGCTTGCATCGTGGCATTGATCGTGTAGCCCAACGCGGCCGCGACGACGATCGCTACCTGTTGGCTGGCCGATTGCCAACTGGTGTAGAAACCGGTGTGACCGGGGGTGGAAATTTCCGCCAGATACACGGAAACACCGCCCATTTCCGCGCCGGCGGAGAAGCCCTGTAACAGCCTGCCCAATAACACCAGAATCGGTGCCGCCACGCCGATGGCGGCATAGCCCGGCACCAGGGCGATCAATACGGTACCGGCGGCCATGATCGACAGCGTCACGATCAGCCCCTTGCGACGGCCCACCTTGTCGATGTACGCCCCCAGCACAATGGCGCCTAACGGACGCATCAGGAATCCGGAGCCGAATACCGCGAAGGTCATCATCAACGAGGCAAACTCGCTGGTGGCTGGAAAGAAGGTCTGGGAGATGTAGGTCGCGTAGAACCCGAACAGAAAGAAGTCGAACTGCTCGAGGAAGTTACCGCTGGTGACCCGCAAAATGGCGCCCAATTTGGACCCCTTGGCTCGGGTTGTTGCCGTTGTCGTTTTCATCATGGCTACCGTTATGCTCACTATTGTTTTTGGAATGAGTGCTTTAACCGTCAGTCGCTGCCGGCGTTGATCGGGTTGGGTTGACGCTTCTCGATGGCATGTTTGAGCAGCGCTGCGCTGCGGAATATTCCATGGGCGAATTTGCTGTAGGGCATGGTCAAGAAAAACGCCATAACCAGGCCGAGGTGGATAGCCAACATCAAGCCCAAGGCGCTGGTTTCACGCAAAGCCAGTAGCGCCAGGCCGCTTGCGCTGACCAGGAACAGCAGCGCGATGAAGCCGCGATCCATGGGCTTTTGGTTCTCATCGCCGTGCGCCGGGTTGCGACGCAGGTTCAGCCAAAGAAGACCCGCCGGGCCGATCAGCAGGCCGATGCCACCGGCAATACCCAACATTACCGGCAAGCTGAAGATCGGATAAGGCGCCGACCACTTCAGCAGATAGTGAAAGAGCGTGGCGATACCGGTGGCGGCGAAGCACAGCATGAAGCCGTAGAAGGTGAGGTGATGGAATCGGCGTCGCCACAAGGTGAATTGATCGTCAGCGTTGTTGCAGCCCTCGCCATGGCCGCCGTCCAGATATTTGAGTTTCGCGACGTTGGCCGTAGCCTCCAATGCAGCGGACGTTTTCAACGGCAGTGGCGCTGCGACCGGTGAAACGTTGCGCCAGAAGCGCCGTACACCCATGGTCAGGGCAAGTACCGCAAAGCCGAACACTGTGCCGAACATCAGCGCCAGGGTGTTATGCGGGAAAATCTTGTAGAAGTTGCCCCCGGGAATGGCCGTGAACAGGTTGCCCATGAGCATCAGGGTCAGGCATAAAAACAAGGCCAGTCCCCCACCGGAAGCCAGCGCCAGGGTCAGGCCGTTGCGCTGATACAACCTGCCCATCACTTGCGGCCAGGCGTATTCGGCGTAAGTATCCAGGCGCACTTTGGCCATGGCTTTGGGTATGTTGACGTCGAATTCGTGTGGGGCGGCGTACTGACAGGCGTGCAGGCACGCGCCGCAGTTATGGCACAAGTTCGCCAGGTAATGGATGTCGGCCTGAGTGAATTCCAAGCGCCGGGTCATCGCCGGAAATACCGCGCAAAAGCCTTCGCAATAACGGCAGGCATTGCAGATGGTCATCTGCCGCTGGACTTCACTTTCGTCAAGATTCAAAACCGGGATCAACCCGCCCGACGCTTGGGGATCAAACAGTTGCATGTCGAGACTCCGTGTTTGCAGATGAAATGCCAAAGCCCACCGAAGCGGCCGCCTGCACACCGGCGATGCGGCCAAACGCAGTACCGATGGCCATGCCGATGCCGGCGGTGTAGCCCTTGCCCAGGATGTTGCCGGCCATCATTTCTCCCGCAACAAACAGGTTGGGGCTCGCTTTGCCGTTGAAATGCACGGCAGCGGTTTCGTCGGTGGCAAGGCCGAGGTAGGTGAACGTGACACCCGGTTTAAGCGGGTAGGCGTAGAAAGGTGGTTTCACCAATGGCCGCGCCCAATGGGTTTTGGCGGGCGTCAGTCCTTGGGTGTGGCAGTCGTCCAACGCCGTGTGATCGAACGTGCCAACGCGGCAGGCGCTGTTGTAGTCATCGACAGTCTTGACGAATTTTTCTTGAGGCAGCTTCAACAGGCGGGCAAGGTCTTGCAGCGTATTGGCGGTGGTGCCGGGAAAGACCGGCGGCATGAAGCGGCCGAGGGCTTGTTGATCGATGATCGAATACGCCTGCTGACCGGGTTGTCCGGCCACCAGACGCCCCCAGATCGCATAACGTTTTGGCCAGAAATCCTCACCTTCGTCGTAGAAGCGTTCGCCATCACGATTGACCACTACACCCAGCGATACGCAGTCGATTCGGGTGCAGATGCCGCCGTCGTAGAGTGGCGCGCGGGCATCAATCGCGACCATGTGTGCTTGCGTCGGATCGCCGATCACATCGGCGCCAAGGTCGAGCATGCGCCGTAGCAAAATGCCGGTGTTGAATCGGGTGCCCCGGATCAGGAAATTATCCGATGGCCATTCACCGCGTTCGTTCTGACCCCAGGCTTCGCGCAGCCATTCACGGTTGGATTCGAAGCCGCCGGCCGCCAGCACGCAGGCCCGGGCTTCAATGCGTTCGGCGGCGAAACGCTGACCATCGACCTCATGTTCGCCCACATGAGCGGCAACGAATTTCCCCTCATCCAACTCGATGTCGGTCACTTGCGTGTTGTATCGAACTTTTACACCCAGGCGTTCGGCGCTGCGGAAATACGCATTGACCAGCGCTTTGCCGCCGCCCATAAAAAATGCATTGGTCCGCGCCACGTGCAGCGCGCCGGACAGCGGTGGCTGAAAATGCACGCCGTGTGAACGCATCCAATCGCGGCAAGAAGACGATGCCCGAATGGCAATGCGTGCAAGCTTTTCATCCGTGAGGCCACCGGTAACCTTCAACAGGTCTTGCCAGTATTCTTCTTCCGGATAAGCATCGATCAGCACGTCCTGCGGTTCGTCGTGCATGCACCGCAGGTTACGGGTGTGTTGGGAGTTGCCACCGCGCCAGATTTTCGGAGACGCTTCCAGCAGCATCACGCTGGCGCCCGCTTCTCGCGCCATCAGAGCGGCGCACAAGGCAGCATTGCCACCCCCTATGATTAAGACATCGATCATTATCGCTCCTCGATTTGCAAGGAAACGGGAACGAAGTGCTCCTTGCGAGTGGGGAGAACGATAGGGTGGGGAAGGAGTGGCCGAAAGGCTGCTTTTGACGCGGGGTGTTTAGTTTTTCTAAAGGCGTTGTCGTCAGGAGAGACTTATGTGTCCGGGGTTGAGCGAGGATTACGCGTCTACCCCTTCTATCCACGTAGCTCCAGGCCACTGTTTGTCGACGACCAACTGTCGCGCCACATCGACGATGACCAACCGCGTTGCCAGCGCCGCCGGAGAGAGTTCGTCGTCAGCCAGCGTCGCCAGAAGATTACGCCGACCCACATGGGGATCGGCAATCTTGATCAGTGAAAGCCCGGACCCGTCTTTCAATGCTGCGGCCGCCCCCGGTTGTATCGTTGCCGCATGACCGGCCCGAACGGCGTTCATCAAAACAGCGAGACCGTCGACTTCCATAATGACATTGGGTGTTAGTCCGACCCGCTCGAACGCACTCATCAATGCCGAGCGCAATCCATGTTGCGCGCTGGGCATCACCAGCGGCAGGCCGCCGAGGTCGGCTAACTGCACGCGGTCACCAGAAGGTGCTTGAGGCAGGCTGGGCGAGGCGATGACAAACAGCTTTTCATCCAGCAGCGGAGTCACGCTCCAGCGTTTACCCCCTTCGAGCTGGAACAGGATGGCCAGATCAATTTGCCGTGCGTTGAGCTGCGCCGCCAAGTGGCCGGAAAGCATTTCCACCAAATGCAGTTGTATGTCCGGATAACGCGCACGCATTGCGTTGATCAACGGCAACGCGAGTACCGTCGCGGTAGTCGGTGGTAAGCCGACGCTGACATAACCGCTCATTCGCCCGCGATGGGCGGCCATGATGGCATTTTCCGCCTGGCGTAGCGTCAGTTGGGCATGGTGTAAAAACGCAAATCCGGCGCTAGTGGGCGTCACACCGGTGGAGGTTCGATTCAGGAGACGGGTGCACAGTTCGCTTTCCAGCTTGGAGATTTGTTGACTGAGGGCTGACACACCAACGTCCAGTTCAAGTGCCGCACGCCCCAGGCTGCCAAGCTCAATGATTTTTACGAAATAGCGCAGTTGTCTCAATTCCAATGTGGTTGCTCCCAGCGAATTTTTTGTTCAAATACTTGAACGTTTGCCACGCAAGTTACGAAGTCGGAATGGCCACCCATGGCTAGCGGTGAATGAAAGATGCTCAGACTCGCGGTTTTTCGCCAATGTTCAGTATTCAACGCCTGTTCAGGACCAACGACCTCTCACTACCAGCCCCAGCAATTCTCGATGTCCACTGACTCCCACCTTTCGATAAAGTCGCTTGATGTAGGTAGCGGCGCTTGAGCGCTGGATGCCCATCAGGGGCGCAATGTCTTCCGCCCCCAGGCCACTGAGCAAATGCCTGAGCAGTTCACGGTCCCGACGAGTCAGTTCAGGATAGAGCAATTCGACGCGTTGACTTAACAAGGACGGCATCTGATTGGCTTCGATAAAAGCGCGATAGTGCAAACGCGTGACTTGAATCAGTAACGGCGCAACCGACTCGATAAATTCAATTTCGTGCTGATTGAAATTGCCGTGCTCACGACCTCGATAGAAGTTGATCGACAGCCAAGCCCCGCCCTCTTCCTGATGATTGAGCAAGGCCATGCGCTGAGAGATTTGCGGTTGCTCGTAGCAGACCCGCCGATAGTCACGATGGGTGATGTCTTCAACTGACTGAAGCTGAGCCAGGATTCGCGCGCCGCCGTATTTTGCCCGGTGACCGAGCATCGCTTGGCGGTTGCCGTCCAGGCTGTGAAAACGCTCGACGTAGTCCCGAGAGATACGCGATATCTGCACGAGTCTTGCCTGATCGGAACACGACAACACCTGCGGCTCCTGGCCTTCCGGATAAGCGAAAATTGTACATTGAGCCAGCAGCATTTCACCCCGCACCAAGGTCAGTAACTCTGCCGCCAACCAGGTTCGGCAATCCTCGCCGACCCGCGCCAATAGATGAGCAATTTCCCCTGTCGTCAGTGGGTTCTGAGGGTAAACGTTAGTAAGCAGCCAATGGTTCATTCAGGGATCAGTTCACGTGATGAAGGTTGGCGTTCGTGGGGTAGTGCGCGTACCAGCACTTAAGAGCGTGAGGTCATTTTTCCCATTGTTCGAGCAGTATTGAGACGAATTTTTCCGCTGCCGGAGAGAGTGAAGCTCCTCGACGGTAAACCAGTCCCAACGATCGGTTAACTATGGGCTCTATCAAAGGGACGCTTACCAATGTTGGATGATCCACAGCAGGCATTGCGAGGCTCGGCATTGCCGAGACTCCTAAGCCAGCCTCTACCAGGCCCAGTGATGTAGACAGGTGTTGCACCTCATAGAACCATTGTGGACGCCAGCTCAAGCCTGACAAAGCGTGGTCAAGCAACATGCGGTTGCCGCTTAGGCGACCGACCCCGATAAGGCGGTAATTGCTAAGTTCAGACCAGGTTACCGAGCTACGCTCGGCCAGCTCATGATCGCGTCGACAAGCTAAAACAAAAGGCTCGTTGACCAACGGCACGAACTCTATGTCTGGGTGCTGTCCGCTCATCATGTTGATGCCAAAGTCGGCTTCGCCACGCAGAACAGCCTCCAGCCCTTCGTTCGCACTGAGATCAAGCAAGCGAATGCGGATTTGTGGATAGCGCTCGTTGTAGAGGCGGATTACCGAAGGGAGGAAGTAGAAGGCTGCGGTTGGGATGCAGGCAAGGGTTACACGGCCGCTCTGCCGCTCCGCCAACTCTCGGATGTTAAGTATCGAGTCGTCGAAGTCATCCAATAAGCGTCGTGCCTTGGGCAGGAAGTCTCGCCCAACGCTGGTGAGGCTTACCCTTCTTGTCGTGCGATCAAGAAGCGCTGTTCCCAATCCCTCTTCAAGCTTTTTCATTCTCCGACTCAGCGCGGGTTGAGAGAGATGCAATGCATCGGCAGCTTCGTGGAAGCTTCCAAGTTCGGCGATCTTCACGAAAGATCGGATGTCATTGAGCTCATAATTCACTTTTTTATCTCACTAGCCGAGAGTTGTTAAGCCCAGTCAGCCTAAATTTATCATTCGTAAAACGCAATAATCAGGCTGATATTTGCATTGGAAACAATTTTTAAAGCCTGCGACTCTTGCTCACAAGACATCAATTACCCCGATTGATCAACAAGAGTTAGTGTTCATGCAACGAATTCCCTGTGTGCTAATGCGCGGTGGTACTTCCAAGGGCCCAGTGTTCCTCGCCTGGGATCTACCTGTTGCGATCGAAGACCGTGATGAACTGCTGCTCAACCTCATGGGCTCTGGGCATGAACTGGAAATTGACGGCATCGGTGGTGGCAGCCCACAAACCAGCAAGGCGGCGATCGTCAGCCCGTCGCTGCATCCTGAGGCGGATGTCGACTATCTGTTCGTTCAAGTCATGGTCTCCCAGCGTCGAGTCGACACCGCGCCTAATTGCGGCAACATGCTTTGCGCCGTTGGCCCGTTCGCCATCGAGCAGGGGCTGGTAAAAGCCTCCAAAGACCTGACACGTGTGCGTATTCGCAACCTCAACACGGGCACTTTTGTGAACGCCGAGGTACAGACGCCCGGTGGGAAGGTCAGCTATGAAGGTGACACCGCCATCGATGGTGTGCCGGGTACCGCTGCTCCTGTGCAACTCACCTTCCTGGATGCTGCGGGCAGCAAGACCGGCAAGCTTTTCCCAACTGGGCAAACGCAGGATTTGATCGACGGTATTCCAGTGACCTGCATCGACATGGCGATGCCGATGATGATCATCGAAGCTGGCCAACTGGGTAAGCGCGGCGATGAAAGTCCTGCTGAACTGGATGCCGACAAAGAGTTCCTGCGTCGCCTGGAGTCCTTGCGACTGCAAGCCGGCTTGGCAATGGGCCTGGGTGACGTCAGCGACAAAGTGATTCCCAAGCCTGTACTGGTGTCACCGGCCAAGGCTGGCGGCACAATTCAGGTGCGCTACTTCATGCCACACAACTGCCACCGGGCCTTGGCGATCACCGGTTCCATCGGCCTTGCCACCGCTTGTGTCACTGAAGGCAGTGTGGTCGCGCAATTGCTCGGCGGGGTTAGCGAGCCGCGCTTGAAGCAAGTACGCATTGAACATCCAAGTGGCGGGATAGATGTCGTATTGTCCTACACCGGCGATCAGGGTGAGACAATTCGTGCCTCAGTGGTGCGTACATCGCGCAGGCTGTTCTCCGGTTTTGTCTACGCCACGGCTTCCCAACGACTTGCCGGATAACTTCCCCTGGTCATTGCCGTTCTTGCATCAGCACAATTCTAAAAATGGGTGATGCCATGAAAGTTGTAAAATCGCTCTACTTCCAGATTCTCCTCGCCGTGCTGTTGGGTGTGCTGGTCGGACATTTTTGGTCGCAACAGGCCATAGCCTTGAAGCCGCTTGGTGATGCCTTCATCAAGTTGATCAAGATGATGATCGCTCCGGTGGTGTTCTGCACCATCGTCACCGGTATTGCTGGCATGAGCGACAAACGCTCCCTCGGGCGTCTGTTGAGCAAGACCATGCTGCTGTTCCTGGCACTGACCGTGATCAGTTTGATCATAGGCCTGGTGTCGGTCTACCTGTTCAAACCCGGTGTGGGCATGAACATTGACCCCGCCCAGTTGAGCACCAAGGGACTGTCGCAATACACCGATTCCGCCGCGAAGCTGGGAGTGGTCGATTTTTTCATGCACATCATCCCGGACACTTTCATCGGCGCTTTCAATAAGGGTGAAGTGCTGCCGGTGTTGTTCATCGCGGTGCTTTGCGGTTTCGCACTGTCGGCCATCGGCGAGCGTGGCAAGCCGGTACTGGATGTACTGGAATCCGCCTCGCACATGGTGTTCAAGATTTTCTCCTATCTGATGCGCTTCGCTCCGATCGGTGCTTTTGGCGCGTTGGCATTCACCGTAGGCCAGTACGGTATTACATCGTTGGGCTCGCTGGCCAAGCTGATCATGACCTTGTACGTAGCCTGTGCCTTCTTCGTCTTTGTGGTGCTGGGGAGCATTTGCCGGGCAAATGGCTTCAGTCTCTGGAAGTTGCTGCGCTACTTCCGCGAAGAGTTCCTGGTGGTGCTCGGGACTTCCTCAACCGAGCCGGTGATGCCGCGGATGTTGGAAAAGCTGCAAGCCCTGGGTTGCAAAAAAGGCGTGGTGGGGTTGGTGCTGCCAACGGGGTACTCGTTTAACCTCGACGGTACGGCAATCTACCTATCGCTGGCAGCGGTATTCATTGCTCAAGCTTGCAACATCGATCTAAGCCTGACACAGACCGTGACCATGCTGGCCATCATGCTGTTGTCCTCGAAGGGTGCAGCAGGTGTGACCGGAGCCGGGTTTGTCGCGCTGGCGTCGACACTGACTGTGATCCATGACATTCCCTTGGCCGGCCTTGCACTGCTGATCGGTATTGACCGCTTCATGTCGGAAGCCCGGGCCTTGACCAGTCTGGCAAGCAACGCCGTGGCTACCGTGGTGATGTCCATCTCGGAGAACGCTTGTGATCGCGAGACACTGATGCGGACTCTTGACGGCGAACCGTCGCCCTCCCTGGCACAAACCCAGAGTGAAAACTGGGATGGTCGCAAGGTCACGGAACACGTCTGACCGGACACGCCTGAAACACCCAACAAACATTTCATTCAACTCCCCGCCAGGCACGGCTGATCGTACCGTCTGGCGGGTTCGAGGTCGTGCGCCTGCGCATCGGCCACGCTACTGATAAGAACAAGAGAACTGACCTATGCTCGCATTTCTTGGTTTGGCCATGGTGGTGGTTTTTACCTATCTGATAATGTCGAAACGCCTATCGCCGATTGTCGCCCTGACGGTGGTGCCGATTGTGTTTGCGGTGATTGGCGGTTTTGGCGGTACTACGGGCAAGATGATGCTCGACGGCCTGAAGATGGTTGCGCCTTCGGCTGCGCTTCTGCTGTTCGCCATCCTGTTCTTCGGCCTGATGATTGATGCCGGGTTGTTCGACCCGTTGATTCGTAAAATCCTCAAGCGTGTAAACGGCGATCCGATGAAAATCGCTATTGGCACCGCGCTGCTGTCACTGCTGGTAGCCCTCGACGGCGACGGCACAACCACCTACATGATCACCTGCGCGGCAATGCTGCCGTTGTACAAGCGTATCGGCATGAACCCGATGATTCTGGCGACCATCGCCATGTTGTCCTTGAGCATCATGAGCGGCATGACCCCATGGGGCGGGCCCGCTACAAGGGCGATCGCGGCACTGGGCCTGGATGCCGGCGAGTACTTCGTGCCCTTGCTGCCGACCATGATCGGCGGCGCGATGTGGGTGGTGTTCACCGCTTTCCTCCTGGGCCGTGCCGAGCGTAAGCGCATCGGTAATGTGCAGCTACAGAGCGGTGGCGGTAATTGCTACATCGACGAGATCCTGGGCGATACCCCGCACAAGCGGCCTAAACTTGCATACGTGAACCTGTTGCTGGTGATCGCGGTCATGGTCGCGCTGGTAATGGGGATCATGCACTCGGCGATCCTGTTCCTGATCGGATTTGTCCTGGCACTGATGATCAACTACCCGCAACTGGATATTCAGAAAGAGCGCATTCTCGCCCATTCCGGCAATGCGATGACGGTGGTGCTGCTGGTGTTTGCCGCCGGTATCTTTGCCGGGATTTTCTCGGGCACCAAGATGGTCGACTCCCTGGCGCAAACGCTGGTGGACTGGATTCCGCCATCCTGGGGTCACCTGTTCCCACTGGTGGTGGCGATCACCAGCATGCCGTTGACCTTTGTTCTTTCCAACGATGCTTACTACTTTGGGGTGGTACCCATCTTGGCTAATGCCGCTGCAGCCTATGGCATTGACCCGGTGGAAATCGCCCGCGCGTCGATTCTCGGTCAGCCAGTACACCTGATGAGTCCGTTGGTAGCCTCAACCCTGTTGCTGGTGGGTATGGTCGATCGTGATATCGGCGATTTCCAGAAAGCCACCGTCAAATGGGCGGTACTCACTTCATTAGTAGTCACCGCGCTAGCCCTGTTGACCGGGGCGATCAGTCTCTTCTCCTGATTCACCCCAACCATCTGTTTCTCCTGACGCGCTTCGCTTGCGAGGCGTGCGCTGTTCTGCACTCCAAATAACAACAATGAGTAGTTTGCCAATGACCACTTTGCATACCCAGCGGGCGCTGTTTTCACTTCTTGGTTTGTTGCCGCTGGCCAGCGCCAGTGCAGAAGGATTGATCGACGACAGCAAGCTCAAGCTGCAATTGCGCAACGTCTATTTCAATGAAAATTTCCGCGATGAGCATGGCTTGAGTGCCAAATCAGCAAGGACGGCGAAGAGCGAGCGAACCGAGTGGGCCCAGGGATTTCTGTTGGATTACCAGTCGGGATTTACGCCTGGCACTATCGGGTTTGGTGTTGATGCCCTCGGCCTGCTCGGGGTCAAGCTCGACTCCGGCCGTGGCCGCAGCGGCACTGGCTTGTTGCCCGTACATGATGACGGTCGTGCGGCTGACGAATTCGCAAGTCTGGGTATGACAGCCAAAGCCCAACTGGCCAAGACCACGGTCAAATACGGCACCTTGCTACCCAAGACTCCGGTGCTGATCTATAACGACGCGCGTCTGTTGCCGCAAACGTACCAAGGCACTCAGATCAGTAGCGTCGACATCGAAAACCTCACCCTCACCGGGGGCTACCTGGATCGATTCAAACTGCGTGATTCCAGCGACAGCATGCCGATTGTGCCCGACGGTTACGGCGGAGATAAATCAGGCGACTTCAGCTATGCAGGCGCCGAATACAAGCTGGGAAAGAGCGTTCGTTCGAGTTACTTCTACGGCGAACTGGAAAACTTTTACCGTCAGAACTTTGCAGGTATCCAGCACGATCAGCCCTTGGGCGGCGGCGTGCTGACCAGTGATTTACGCTACTTCAACAGTGTCGATACCGGCTCAGCCTTCGGTGGCAAGATCGACAACAACATGCTGAGCGGGCAACTGTCTTACGCCATCTCTGGCCATACCTTCGGTGGCGGATACCAGACCCTCAGTGGTGATGCCGGATTGCCTTTTATCAGTGGCGCAACGGTTTATTCGTTCAGCAACGCCGGGATAGGCAAGTTTGTCGAGGAGGATGAAAAAACCTGGATGCTTAATTACGGCTATAACTTTGCTGCCGTCGGCGTGCCGGGTCTGACGTTTTCCACCCGGTATCTGAGCGGCAACGACGGTAAGTCCGACACCGCTGTCAAGGAGTGGGAGCGTGATGCCGAACTGGCTTACGTCGTGCAACAAGGCACCTTCAAGGGGCTGGGTGTGCGGTTGCGTAACTACGTTTACCGCTCTGATTATTCCCGTGGCCGAGATAGCAACCGAATCTACTTTACCTACGACATCGCCCTCTGGTGATCCCCTGATTGCGGCCTCGCGATTTTCGCAGGCCGCCTTTTCAGTGGCGGCTTCATAGGATTGGACGGTGGGCAAATCATCGACAGCGCACGCTGACGGTCACGTCCAATTTTCGAGCGTCTCCTCCACCGAAACCGCAAGACATGCCTTGGCGTGTCTTGCGGTTATTTCAAGCAATGCTTACCGATGCAACAGGCTCCCGCGATGCTGCGCGTGCAGCCAGGAAGGCAAGAACGGCCGCCACGCCTAGCAAAGTGGCGCTCAATTCGAAGGTCGCTTGATAGCCGCTCGAGTCGAAGACCAGCCCGCCAACGGTTGCGCCAGACGCAATAGCGAGTTGGATGATCGCCACCATTAAACCGCCTCCCGCTTCAGCAGCGTGTGGCAACGTTCTTGCCAGCCATGTCCACCATCCCACGGGCGCTGCAGTCGCAACCAGTCCCCATGCGCCAAGCAAGACGGTCGTGGTGGCCGTCGAGCTACCGAATGAAACAAGCGCCAGTGCAATCATCGCCATAAAGATCGGGATGACGATGAGGGTTCGATGCAGGCCATTTTTCAAGAACGCTTCAATCAGGAAGGTTCCGGCAAGTCCCGCCAGGCCCAGAACGAGCAACATAAAAGACAGCATGGAGACACTGACGTGCGTGACCGTTTCAAGGAATGGGCGCAAATAGGTAAACAGCATGAACTGGCCCATGAAAAACACACTGACCGCTACCATGCCTAGCGCGACCGGTACGCTTTTCATCAACCTGAAGACGTTTCCAGTGCCTGAGCCGCTTTGCGATTTCATCGGTGGAAGGCTTACAGACAGCCATACACAAGCGACTATCGCGACTGGGATGACGCACAAGAATGCACCGCGCCAGCCAATCAAGGCACCGAGAAAACTGCCCAATGGTGCTGCAATCACAGTCGCCAAAGCGTTGCCGCCGTTGACGATTGCCATGGCGCGTGTGACCTGGTCATCAGGCACAAGGCGCATGGCGGTTGCCGCCGACAGTGACCAGAAGCCACCAATCGCAACACCGATCAGCGCGCGCCCGATCATGAATACCCCGTAGTTCGGTGCGAACGCGACCACTGTTCCGGAAAGGATCATCAACAGCGTCAGTGAAAGAAGTAGCGGTTTACGGTCAACCCGCGCCGCCACCAGCGGGATAAGAAGGCTGGTGAATAAGGCAAACAGCCCCGAAACGGAAATGCCCTGACCGGCTTGTCCTTCGGTGATATGCAGATCGGCGGCAATTGGTGTCAGCAGGCTGACGGGCATGAACTCCGATGCCACCAGCACGAAGGCGGCGAGCGACATGGCCAGGACAGCGCCCCATGAATGTTGAGCTTCATGGGAGGAGGGAAGATGGGGCATTGAAAAATCCTGTATTGCGTGAAGCGTCGCGGCTCCAGAAGCGAAGCCGCGAGAGAGGAACGGTTCCCGTGTGGGTCGCCGATCCGATTACTTCAGATGACTGTTGAAGAACGTGGCCAACTTGGCGAAGGGAATCAAATTGACCCGATCGTAAAGATCCACATGCCCGGCATCTGGAACGATCAGCAACTCTTTGGGTTCGGCCGCCCGTTTGTAGGCGTCCTCGCTGAACTCCCTTGAGTGCGCCGTGGCGCCCGTAATGAAAAGCAGTGGGCGCGGGGAGATGGTCTCGATGTCGTTGAATGGGTAGAAGTTCATGAACTTCACATTGCTGGTCAGCGTCGGCATGGTAGTGGTTTGCGGCGATGCGCTAGCGGGGGTGACCTCGCCGCGCGGAGTGCGGTAGAAATCATAGAACTCGTCACCCACAGCGTTGCCGGTCAGCTTTAGTGGTGAGCCGCTGGTATAGCGAACTTCGCCGCGCCAGAATTCCGCGTTACGTTGCTGCGCCGCATCGCGAATGATTTGCTGGCGTTGTTCCAACGTGACTGAGTGCTTGAGACCGTTACGGTTGGCCGCCCCCATGTCATACATGCTGACCGTGGCGATGGCTTTCAGACGAGGGTCGATCTTGGCGGCGCTGATGGCGAAGCTGCCACTGCCGCAGATACCGATGACGCCGATACGCTCTCGATCAACAATCGGGCGAGTGCCGAGATAGTCCACGGCGGCACTAAAGTCCTCGGCGTAAATATCAGGTGAAACTGCTTGGCGAGGCGTACCTTCGCTCTCACCCCAGAACGACAAGTCCAGTGACAGCGTGATAAATCCCTGCTCGGCCATTTTAGTGGCGTAAAGATTCGCGCTCTGTTCCTTTACTGCACCCATAGGGTGTCCGACGATTATCGCTGCACTCTTTGATTGCGGTTCGAGTCCTTTGAGGGTGAACAAGTTACCTGTCACCTTCATGCCATATTGGTTTTTGAAGTTGACCTTTTCCACGATCACTTTATCGCTGGTGTAGAAGTTGTCTGCGCCGTTCGACATGTTGGCTCCCATTGAAGAAAAAGAGATAACAAGCAGCCCTAGGGCTAGCAAAATTCCTTTCACTGGATATTCCTTTCGATTGAATGGTTGTTCACTGGAGTTTTTGACTCAGGCGTTTAGTCAGCCAACGTGGCGTTGTCGACCACGAAGCGATACTTGACGTCACCCTTGAGCATTCGCTCGTAGGATTCATTTATCTGGTCTGCTCGAACCAGTTCGATGTCGGCGACGATGCCGTGCTCGGCACAGAAATCCAGCATCTCCTGTGTTTCCGGGATGCCTCCGATCATCGAGCCAGCAATCGTTCGGCGCTTCATGATCAGGTTGAATACGTTCGGCGATGGGTGTGGCGAGGCGGGCGCGCCGACCAGCGTCAGCGCACCATCACGCTTGAGCAGCACCAGAAACGCATCAAGATCGTGGGGGGCTGCGACGGTGTTGAGAATGAAGTCGAAACTCTTGGTATGTGCAGCCATTTCTTCAGGTTTGCGCGATACGACGACTTCATCGGCGCCTAACTCCTTTGCCGCCTCGCGCTTGGATTCAGAGGTGGTGAACGCCACGACGTGGGCGCCCATCGCATGAGCCAGCTTGATGCCCATGTGGCCCAGGCCACCGATGCCGACCACGCCTATTTTCTTGCCTGGGCCGGCATTCCAGTGGCGCAGAGGTGAGTAGGTGGTTATGCCCGCGCACAGCAGCGGAGCGACGGCAGCCAGTTGTGCCTCGGGATGGCGGATGCGCAACACGTAGCGCTCATGCACCACGATGTTTTGCGAGTAGCCGCCCAGCGTCCAGCCGGGTGCGTCCGGTGTCGGGAAGTTGTAGGTGCCAACCATGTCGTCGCAGTAGTTTTCTAGGCCAGTCTCACAGTCGTCGCAGTGTTTGCAGCTGTCGACGATGCAGCCTACACCGACCAGATCGCCGACTTTAAAATCCGCTACATGTGCGCCCACCGCTGATACGTGGCCGACAATTTCGTGCCCCGGTACGCAGGGAAATTGCGTGCCTGCCCACTCGGCGCGTACTTGATGCAAATCCGAATGGCAGATGCCACAGAAGGCGATATCGATCTGAACATCATGGGCCGCCGGCTCGCGGCGGTTGATCTGCATCGACTCAAGGGGTTTTTCGCCTGCGTGAGCACCGTAGGCTTTGACAAGCATGGGAGCATCCTCGATGGGTTTGTCGGATGAACATTCTCCCGCTCTGCCCAGACCCTCTGTAGTGCATTGCGCTGGATTACTTGCCTGATTCTATGAGTCTCTGTTTTTTTGCAGGACGGTCGGTAGCTGGCGAGTTAGAGTTCAGTGAAGAGGTACAAGACGAATATGAACAACAACCCCGACGCAGCTCCTCAACAGACATCGCCACAAGAAAAGCTTGCGCAGATCATCGGCGCGCAGATCTCGAAACCAGGTGATTTCGGAACGGCCATTACAGGTCTCGGCTTCTTCAGGCGCGAACATCCAGCACCGCCCATCGTCTGCATGGTCGAGCCAAGCATCATCCTCATCGCCCGGGGTGAGAAACAGCTCTGGGTAGGTGGCGAGGGTTACCCCTACGACACGTCGCGATTTCTGATCACCTCGTTGGACTTACCTGCCAATTCAGAAGTGCTAGCGGCAAGCCCGGAACAGCCATGCCTAGGGCTGACGTTGAAACTCGATCTGCGCATTCTGGCTGAGCTGATAGCGCAAAGTGACCTGCCGCCAACCCGTGATCGATCAGTTGTGAAAGGGGTAGGAATTGGTGCCGTGACACCAGCGATGCTGGCCTCATTTGAGCGCTTACTGGCACTGCTCGATGAGCCGGAGTCCATCCCTGTCCTTGCGCCCTTGATCCAGCGCGAGATTCACTACCGTCTCTTGCAGAGTGATCAGGCGAGCCGGCTTCGACAAATAACGTCTGTCGATGGCCAAGGTTATCGGATCGCGAAAGCCATCGATTGGTTGAAGTTGAATTACACCTTGGCGCTTCGCGTCGATGAACTTGCGGCCCGAGTGCAGATGAGCACTCCGACCTTTCACCACCACTTCCGCCAACTCACCGCGATGAGCCCCTTGCAGTATCAAAAGTGGCTGCGACTGAATGAGGCAAGGCGATTGATGCTCAATGAACACCAGGACGTATCCAGTGCCGCTTTCAAGGTCGGCTATGAAAGCCCATCGCAGTTCAGCCGTGAATACAGCCGGCTGTTTGGCGTACCCCCAAAGAGGGATATTTCGGCGTTGCGAGGGCAGGGGTAGGACCTTCAGTGCGTACAAGGGGCTACATCGACCGGTTAAATCCACAACCCATTGCGGACACTCAGAATGATGAGGGGCTATGGTTGCCTACACGAGGTGGTCGCGGTGATGACTGGCGTCAGAGGTGATGTAGAAATGATCTGACATTAGATTTCGTAGCATCGCTTGGCGATCGTCGGGAAGGTCAACCAGGGTGCCTGGGCCGATAGCTGCCGGTGGGTTACGAGGAGTTCAACTGGCCGCGTTGAAGCTTCGATTAAATTCAACGACGTCATGATGAGAAGGGTTTTTGGCGAATAGTGCAGGGAGTTGCGCATTGAACACCTCTCTCTTCTGCGCGGCGGCTCCCTTGACTGCAGCATTCAGCGCCGGGCGCATCTCTTCAGCGGTGTAATCGCAGCAGTACGCTGGCGTGCAGGGCTGTTGACGCCATGAGTCTTCGAGGCTGCCGCTGTCGACCGGCTCGAATCCAACGTCATCGACAAGTTGCATCACGAGACGCTTATGATTTTCATCGTCCCCCGCAACGGCTACGCCCAGGCGGCCTTCGGCGTCTTTTGGCTTACCAAGATTTTCCAGCGAATAAGCAAGAATATTGTTGAAGGCCTTGATTACCGGTCGGCCAAGCTGCTCGCTGACCCACACGCTCTCGGTTTGACCATTTTCCAAAGCGGCGATGCGCTCGTCTCTCAGGCCCGGGTAGTAATTACTCGTGTCGACCACTGGAACCGAGGATGGCAATGCGGCCAAAAGGTTCTTGGGAAGAGTCGCCATGGCTGGTTGGGGAATGGAAATAATCACAGCATCGGCGCCGTCGAAGACATCGTTCAGATCGCAAGCAATAGCACCCGCTTCCTTGGCAAAAGCGCTTACCGAGTCCTTTCCGCGAGAGTTGGCGACGCTGATCTCGTGGCCAGCAGTGACAAGCTTTCGGGTAAGGGGGCCGCCGATAGATCCAATACCAACGATCGCAATTTTCATAATGCCTCCAGGGATTCAAAGTCCGGATACGTTAGTATCAGCACTGCAAGATCCGCAAGAACCGACGTTTTAGTCTGTAACCCACCAAAAGGTAAGTATCGATGGAGCGCGAGTGGGAATGTGGGAACCCTTTACGACGGCAGGCCTGGTCAGCCGCTATAAACGCTACGCTTCGCGTTTTGGAGGGCAAATGGAAAATTGTGATCATCAATGAGCTGATGGCCGCTAAAGGCCGGCCGCTTCGGTTCTCCGAACTGGAAAAGCTCATTCCCGATGTCACGCAGAAGATGCTCATTCAGCAGTTGAAAGGGCTTCAGCAGGATGACATCGTTCAACGCACCGTATACCCAGAGGTGCCGCCGCGGGTGGAGTACGCGCTGACGGTGCTGGGTCATGCACTCGGCCCGGCTATGACTGCCCTTATAGACTGGGCTGAGCTTCGTCACCAGCACGAGGAGAAGGGGATGGGACTGTCTAGCGTAAGCGACAAGGAACTTTTGGAACGCTAATCCGCCATATGCGATTACTCAAAACGTCAACCCGTTTCAAATCTGATCAACTGTGGTTTTCAAACGTTCGATTTGTGACTATATATATAATTAGTCGCAATTTGTAAGTCCTCGATAGGGTGAGTAAGCTATTTCCATGAATCAGCCATCAATATCTTCATCTTCGCCCAGCACCCGTGGCCCAGCCGATCACGACATTCGAGACCAGATTGTCGCGGCGGCCAACGAGCACTTCAGTCAATACGGCTACAGCAAAACCACGGTTTCCGACCTGGCCAAGGCCATCGGGTTTTCCAAGGCTTACATCTACAAATTCTTTGATTCCAAGCAAGCAATCGGTGAGGCCATCTGCGCTAATTGTCTGGCAGAAATCGTCGCGGCAGTGGAGCAGGCTATCAATGTAGAAGGCCTGTCTCCAACGGAGCGCTTTCGACGTTTGGTCAAAACTGTTATCGCCACCGGTGTGAATCTGTTCTTCAACGACCGAAAACTCTATGACATTGCAGCGTTCGCGGCGTCGGAAAGCTGGCCCAGTACGCAGGCTTATGACGCACAGATCAAAAGCTTCGTGTCGCAAATCGTTCGGGAGGGGCGAGAGATTGGCGAATTTGAACGCAAGACTCCGCTGGATGAAACAGTAGAAGCGATACATCTCGCGCTACGGCCCTTCGTCAATCCCTTGCTGCTGCAGTACAACCTCGATTTCGTCGAGGAGGCGCCCATGCTCACCTCCAACCTCATCTTGCGTAGCCTCATGCCTTGACCTTCGGCTAAAGGTTTACGGCATCCCCGGGTAAGCAACAGATCATCAAACGGCTTTTCACTTGGCCCTTCGTCCATCCGGCGAAGGGCATTTATTTATCTGTATCGTGACCAATGACTGATTTTGTCACATGAGTAAATATGGTGGTCCGTCGCATCTACTGCGTCATCTCAGTGATCCCATAGAGTTCAAACAATGAAAAAAATAGTGCTCAAGAGCCCATTTGGCCTTGCTGTCGTGCTCGCATCCTCAAACGTTTTTGCAAGCGGCTTTGCTCTTAATGAACAGAGCATCAGCGGGATGGGGTCGGGGTTTGCCGGTCGCTCCTCCTCTGCTGAAGATGCGAGCACGGTATTCGGTAATCCCGCGGGAATGTCTCGCTTGAAAAGAGAGCAGGTCAGCGTGGGAGCTTCGACTCTTTTTGCCAAGTCCGACATAAGCCATACCCGCAGTACATTCGGAGGCCAGGAAGACGGCGACATGGTGCCAACCACCACGGTACCTATGGGGTACTACGTCAAACCTATCGATGAGCATTGGGCGTTTGGTGTGGGTTTTTATGTACCTTTCGGTCTGATCACTGACTATGGCAGCGGTTTTGCCGGGCGTTACTACGCCAACAAAAGCGAGGTCACGACTTTTACGTTCCAGCCCACCATCAGCTATGCCTTTAACGACAAAGTTTCGATCGGGTTCGGTCCGACCATCAACCGTATCAGCGGTGAGTTGTCCGGTATGGTGCCCAACCCACTCAGTCCTGGTCGCAACGACGGAAAACTTAAAAGCACTGGCGACGACACTGCCCTCGGTTTCAACGCCGGTATCCTGGTGCAGGCTACAGACCGAACCCGTTTGGGCATGACCTACCATTCCAAGGTCAGTTATCAATTGGATGCCAAGACCAAGGTCACTGACGGCATCTTTAGCGTGTTGGGAGTCAGCGGCCGGAGTTATGACGCTTCGCTGGATGTGGATACCCCGGAGTCAGTGGATCTCTCGGTGACTCATCAGCTTAATAATGACTGGACCCTTTACGTGGGGGAGCACCAGGACTCGCTGGAGTCGCTTCAAAGAATTAACCATCGAGAACACGGGTTTACCCCCTGCGTTGAGCGGCGCGCTGGGCACCATTACCGAAGAGCAGAACTGGCATGATATGGGGGCTCACGCCATCGGCACGGCGTACAAACTGAATGACGAGTGGGTGCTTCGCGCAGGCTTTTCGGTCGATCAGTCACCCACCAATAACATCAATCGTGGACCGCGCATTCCGACGAGCGACAGGAAGGTGATCAGCTTCGGTGCTGGCTGGACTCCGGCAGAGAATGTCACGATCGATGTGGCTTACTCCTACCTGTGGGAGGAGAGCGTTCAGGTCAATGACACCTCGGCGACCCGAGGTGCATACAGTGCCAACTATAAGAACGGTGCGAGCGGGCTCGGTACTTCTGTGAGTTACCGCTTCTAGTTGAGTGCTGTTACACGATAAGTGTCCTGTCGGGAGCACGCGTTGCCTCCCGACCTTCAAGCACACATCTCGGGCCTTTCCCCTCAAGCTTCATCGACTCGTCACCGTGACATCCCGAGGTTGCCAGCCACCACCGAGTGACTTGAATACCGCTACCGCCGCTCGTGCCGACTCCGTTCGCGCTTGCGCCCGAGCATCGGAAGCCTGCAGCATCGTCTCGTCAGCGTGCAGGACATCAATCAGGCTGGCCGTGCCTTTCTCATAGGCAATGAACGACGATTGGCGAGCCTGAGTAAGAGACGCCTCTCCCCCGGTGAGTGTGGTTGCTTGAGCCTCCCGATTCACCAGTGAGGAGAGCGCGTTCTCGACATCCTCGGTGGCGCGCAACACAGACTGACGGTAAGCCGCCAGGGTTTCGGCTTCCTGTCCCTTGGCCTGGTCGATTTGGGCGTTTATGCGACCGAAGTCGAAGAGCCTCCAGCGCAGTCCCAGCAGGCCCGCCGATTGGCTGGCGCCGCCGGTAAAAAGATTGCCGGCGGACACCGCCGTGGCACTGCCCAGCAATGCGCTAAGGGAGAACTTCGGGTAGTACTCGGCAATCGCCTCCCCGATGCGTGCGTTTGAGGCCGCAAGACGGCGCTCGGCCATAATCAGATCAGGCCTGCGGCGCAGCAAATCGGCCGGCGTTCCCATCGCTTTTAACGGCGGTGCTACAGGAATGCTCGCTGCCATTGCAAGTTGTGTGCGGTGAGTGCCTGGCGGGGTGCCGAGCATGACATCCAGTGCATTCATCGCAGCATCCAGACCGGTTTGCAGGACCGGCACTGTCGCTTGAACCTGTGATAGCTCACCCTCGGTCTGGCGAACCTGATAGTTGGCGGCGAGTCCCTTGCTGTAGAGCAATTGGACTTTCTCTAGCAACGCCTGCTGCGTTTTGACTTGCCTGTTGGCAATGTCCAGCCGTGTCTGCAATCCGCGAATAGTGATGTAGACATCGGCGGTCTGCGCGGCGATGGCCAGTCGTGTGGCCGCGACGCCCGCCTGGGACGCCTGGTACTCGGCCAGAGCAGCCTCGCGTCCGCGTCGCAGGCCACCAAAGACATCTGCCTCCCAGCTGGCATCGAGGTTGACCTCGTAGGAATTTCCGTACCGATCATAGCCAGGTGTCGAATTCAACACCTGGCCGAGTGGCGTCTCGATTGACTGGTACGAGCGCGCAGCCTGGCTGCTGATATTCCCCGAAGGCAGTAACGCGGCATTTGCAGCACCCAGTCCGGCCTGCGCCTGTGTGACTCGCGCCGACGCCTGCGCCAGGTCCAGATTCTGCTCTAGTGCCTTGGAAATGAACCCGGTCAGCACTGGATCACCAAAGCCTTCCCACCAAGCGACAAGGCTGGCCGGCATCGTTCCAGGCCGCTGTTCGACAGCAGCTTGACCCAAGTAACGATCCGAAAGCGGAGCGTCTGGACGATGGTAATCCGGACCGACTGCGCAACCGGCCATTAAGCCGGCGCTGACCAAAAGTGCAATTGGACGGAGGGGAGGCATTGAGATTCCTTCAATAGAGGATATTTGTGACCATATTGCGTAATAGTCACGACCTGTCAATTGACGTTCTTTGAAGCGATTACCTTTTTCTCCGTGTTCATGGTGATTCATAAGCTTTGGTTGAAAACCAAAATGATTGACAGGATGTGACCATTGACACAAATCGTCACTAGATCGAGAATATGACGCTCGTCCTATTTTTAAGTAAGGGAACCTATGCGCCGGCTTCTACCTTTCCCCATTGCCGCTTGCTTGTTGCCTCTCGTCCTGACGGCATGTGGTGATTCATCCACCGCTGAAGATCCGCGCACGAATGCCCCTTTGGTGAGGTCCGCTGCTGTTCAGGCTTCGTCCGACGTCTCGCGTTCCTTCACTGGTGTAGTGGCTGCCCGCGTTCAGGGCGACCTTGGCTTTCGGGTGTCAGGAAAGGTGCTTGAGCGTCTGGTTGACACCGGTCAGACCGTTAAACGTGGTCAGCCGCTCATGCGCCTCGACCCAATCGACCTGGGGTTGCAGGCGCGAGCACAGCAAGAGTCGGTCATAGCCGCTCGGGCCCGAGCCAAGCAGACAGCAGATGACGAGGCGCGATACCGCAATCTGGTTGCCGCAGGCGCTATTTCTGCATCGGCCTATGACCAGATCAAAGCCGCAGCCGATACGGCAAAAGCACAGCTCAGCGCTGCAGACGCGCAGGCTGATGTAGCCCGCAATGCTTCTGGTTATGCGGTGCTGTTTGCGGATTCCGACGGCGTGGTGGTGGAGACGCTCGCCGAGCCCGGACAAGTTGTCAGCCCGGGACAGCCCGTGGTTCGACTGGCGCGGGCAGGGCAACGCGAAGCGATCGTGCACCTGCCCGAGACGTTGCGCCCCGCAGCAGGATCCACCGCGCAGGCGACGCTTTATGGCAATACCACGGGTGCAGTTACAGCGAAGCTGAGGCTGCTGTCTGACTCGGCCGACCGTATGACGCGCACCTTTGAGGCGCGGTATGTGCTTGAGGGCGCGCTGGCCAATGCACCGATAGGTTCGACGGTCACGCTTCGGATCGCTGAAAGCGCCGCACAGGGAAATTCGATGCAGGTGCCGATTGCTGCCGTTTATGACCCGGGTAAAGGCACTGGCGTGTGGGTCATCGTCGGCGCACCTGCGAAGGTGGCTTGGCGACCTGTTCAAGTCTTGGGCTTGAGCGACGACTCAGCGCGAGTCGCAGGCGATCTCAAGGTCGGCGAGCAGATCGTGGCGTTAGGTGCGCATCTGTTGCGCGAGGGTGAAGAGGTGAGACTGCCTCAACAGGATGACGCCAAAGTTGCCGGGGGTCGTCCATGAGCGAGGGCCGCTTCAATCTTTCCGCGATCGCCGTTCGTGAGCGTTCCATCACGGTGTTTCTGATCTTCCTGATTGCCGTTGCGGGCATCTTGTCGTTCTTTCAACTGGGGCGCGCGGAAGATCCTCCGTTTACGGTCAAGCAGTTGACGGTCATTACCGCGTGGCCGGGCGCCACGGCGCAGGAGATGCAGGATCAGGTAGCAGAGCCACTTGAAAAACGCCTGCAAGAACTGAAATGGTACGACCGCACGGAGACCTACACCCGTCCTGGGCTGGCTTTCACGATGGTGTCACTGCTCGATAGCACGCCGCCCTCGCAAGTGCAGGAGGAGTTCTATCAAGCGCGTAAAAAGCTCGACGATGAGGCCCGGAAGCTGCCGGCGGGTGTCATCGGCCCAATGGTCAACGACGAGTTTTCGGACGTGACATTTGCGCTTTTCGCCCTGAAAGCCAAAGGCGAGCCGCAGCGACTGTTGGTGCGGGATGCAGAGTCGTTGCGCCAACAACTGTTGCATGTGCCGGGCGTGAAGAAGGTCAACATCATTGGGGAGCAGCCCGAACGTATCTTTGTTTCCTTTTCCCATGATCGGTTGGCCACCTTGGGCATCTCTCCTCAGGACATCTTTGCCGCGCTGAATAACCAAAACGTGCTCACGCCCGCCGGTTCCATCGAGACCAATGGGCCTCAGGTCTTCCTGCGGCTAGATGGTGCCTTCGATAAGGTGCAGAAGATTCGTGACACACCCATTGCGGTCCAGGGGCGCACGCTAAAACTCTCTGACGTGGCGACGATCGAACGTGGTTATGAAGATCCAGCAACCTTTCTCGTGCGTAACAACGGTGAAGAGGCCTTGTTGCTGGGGATCGTGATGCGTGAGGGCTGGAACGGTCTTGACCTTGGCAAGGCGTTGGACGCGGAGACAGTCAAAATAAATGAAGGCATGCCGCTGGGTATGACGCTCTCCAAAGTCACCGATCAATCTGTAAATATCGATTCGGCCGTCGGCGAGTTTATGGTCAAGTTCTTCGTCGCGCTGCTTGTGGTAATGCTTGTCTGCTTTCTCAGCATGGGCTGGCGTGTCGGTGTTGTGGTCGCTGCGGCTGTGCCGTTGACGTTGGCCGTGGTGTTTGTGGTGATGGCGGCCACCGGAAAGAACTTTGACCGTATTACCCTTGGCTCGTTGATTCTGGCGCTTGGACTGCTGGTGGACGACGCCATCATTGCTATCGAAATGATGGTGGTGAAAATGGAAGAGGGTTACGACCGCATCAAAGCTTCCGCGTACGCCTGGAGTCATACGGCCGCGCCGATGCTCTCCGGTACGCTGGTGACCGCTATCGGCTTTATGCCCAACGGCTTCGCGCAATCGACCGCCGGCGAATACACCAGCAACATGTTCTGGATCGTGGGCATTGCCCTGATCGCCTCCTGGGTGGTTGCAGTCGCTTTTACCCCGTACCTGGGGGTGAAGATGTTGCCGAACATCAAGAAGGTAGAGGGGGGTCACGCGGCCATCTACAGCACCCCTAACTACAACCGCTTCCGCCGGATTTTGACGCGGGTCATCGCTCGCAAATGGCTGGTCGCCGGCACTGTCATCGCTTCGTTTGTCGTGGCGATCCTCGGCATGAGCCTGGTCAAGAAGCAGTTCTTCCCTACCTCGGACCGTCCCGAGGTATTGATTGAAGTGCAAATGCCTTATGGGACCTCCATTGAGCAGACCAGCGCCACCACTGCCAAGATAGAGGCCTGGCTGCAAAAGCAGGGTGAGGCAAAAATCGTCACGGCCTATATCGGGCAAGGCGCGCCGCGTTTCTATCTGGCGATGGCGCCGGAACTCCCTGATCCGTCGTTCGCAAAGATTGTGGTGCTGACGGACAGTCAGGAGGAGCGTGAGGCCCTCAAGTTCCGTATCCGCGAGGCAGCTGCTGAGGGGCTTGCCCCAGAAGCGCGGGTCAGGGTGACTCAGCTTGTTTTTGGGCCGTACTCGCCATTCCCTGTTGCCTACCGGGTGATGGGGCCTGATCCGTCAACGTTGCGCGAGATTGCGGGCCAGGTACAGGACGTGTTGCAGTCGAGCCCGATGATGAGAACCGTCAACACCGATTGGGGACCGCTGACGCTGACGCTGCATTTCGCTCTGGATCAGGATCGCTTGGAGGCGGTGGGATTGACGTCAAACTCAGTCGCGCAGCAACTGCAGTTCCTGCTGGCCGGAGTGCCGATCACCGCGGTTCGTGAGGACATTCGTTCGGTGCAGGTGGTTGGTCGCGCAGCGGGTGATATCCGGCTCGATCCCGCCAAGATAGAAGGCTTTACGCTGGTGGGCGCGGCGGGTCAGCGGATTCCGTTGTCCCAGGTAGGAGAGGTCGATGTGCGTATGGAGGATCCGATCCTCCGACGTCGTGACCGCACGCCGACCATCACAGTGCGCGGTGACATTGCCGAAGGTTTGCAGCCACCGGACGTCTCGAGCGCGATCATGAAGGAGCTGCAACCAGTCATCGACAAGCTGCCTGGCGGATACCGGATTGAGCAGGCGGGTGCAATCGAGGAGTCGGGCAAGGCCGGTAAAGCGATGTTGCCGTTGTTCCCGATCATGATTGCCATGACGCTGCTGGTCATCATTCTGCAGGTCCGTTCGATCTCGGCGATGATCATGGTGTTCTTCACCTCGCCGCTGGGGTTGATTGGCGTAGTGCCGACACTGCTCATTTTCCAGCAGCCATTTGGGATTAACGCACTGGTCGGTTTAATCGCCCTTTCGGGCATTCTGATGCGCAATACGCTGATTCTGATTGGGCAAATCCATCACAACATTCAAGAAGGGCTGGACCCGTTTCACGCAGTGGTCGAAGCCACGGTACAACGTGCCCGCCCGGTACTACTGACTGCGATGGCGGCAATCCTGGCGTTCATTCCCCTGACACACTCCGTCTTCTGGGGGACGCTGGCCTACACCCTTATCGGAGGCACGTTCGTCGGCACCATCATGACGCTGGTGTTCCTGCCAGCGATGTACTCCATCTGGTTCAAGATTCGTCCTGTCAATACGGGTCAAACTGAAACAGCGAATAAGCAAGCAAGCCTAGTGGATAGGGCGGCATTTCCCAATGCACCCAGCTGACCAATCACTCACAGGGGTACATGACCAGTTTTTCGGACGATTGAGGGGAGCGTTCGGCAAACACGCCTTTCTGACGCCATCGCTAAGGATGCCCCGGGGCTCGGTCAGTTGTAGTGCCCCATGTGAGCCCTGGAGGCTAAGCCAGTCCCGCGGAACTAGCTTGTGCGTTCCTTAGTTGAATACCTGACGCGATGCTCGCTCAACATCAACGTCGCTATAGCAACCAGCACAGGTACAAAGGCAAGCGCACAGATAACGGTCCAACCGTATCGATTCAATATACCTCCCGATGCAAACGAGCCGAGCACCACGGCGCCAAAGACAATGAAATCATTGAGCGCCTGGACACTGTTTCTTTCGCTTGTTTTATGGCTCTGAAGGACGAGTGCAGAGGCGCCGACAAAACCGAAATTCCAACCAATCCCTAGAAGCACCAAACATAGATAAAAGTGGTAGGACTGCACACCGGCAAGCCCGACAGCAATAGACGCGCCGGTTAGCATCAACCCCATCAACACAACGCGGTTTGCTCCAAAACGGCGGATCAGATTTCCAGTGAAAAAACTGGGTGCGTACATTGCAATTACGTGCCACTGCAATGCCAGGTTCGATGATTCCAGTGAAAGATCCTCATGCTTCATTGCCAGTGGGGCCGAAGTCATCAGGAAATTCATCAAGGTGTAAGTTATGACGCCACAGAGCATGGCGTTGATGAGTCGAGGCTGCCGAACAATCACCGCAAGTGGGCGACCTGGAGTACGAACAGCTGCCTCATGGCGTGGCAAATCGACACCTAGCAGCACCGCCGCCGAAACCACTGCCATTAATGCGGCTGCAACGTAAGTAGCGATAAACAGGTGGGACTCCCACAGGTCCATCGTATAGGTGACCGTCTGTGGACCAAGCACACCCGCCACTAGCCCGGCAGCCATGACGATTGAAAGCGCCCAGGGCTGCCTGTTTTCTGGAACGCATTCTGCGGCGGCGAAACGAAACGTCAGCACCACAGCGGCATAAGCGCCACCAAATAGCATCGCAGTACAGAAAATGAAGAAGGAAGACAAATAAATGCCAATCGCAGCCAGCACTCCCATCAGGATGCCGCACAACGCTCCCAGCATAAACACGAGACTGCGCCCATAGCGCTGCGCAATGGCACCGGCAGGTAGCGTGCAGCTCGCCATGCCCACGACAAAAATGGAGATAGGCAGCGTCGCCAATGCTTTATCCGGTGCAAGCATGTCTCCCACGATAGCGCCGGTTGCATAGACGATGACTGAGTTACCACCCGCCAATGCCTGGGCGGTTGCCAGTCGAAAAATGTTGCTGTTCCCAGATGTGGCTGACACGACTTCTCTCCCTTGAATGAATCGTCCCTTAATGCAGCTGCAGCGTGCCGATTATCAATGAACACTAACGACCGCGCTGCCCCTTACGATATCCAAGCGCCGGTACCGGCGCACGTCATCGACAAGGGCCTCCCGACAGCGGGTCTGCTAGCCCACGTCATGATGGCCAAGTTCGCCGACCATCTGCCGCCTATTACACACCGCCGTACTGATACACGGTCGCACTCCAATACTGGCTGCCGTTACCTTTTTGGCGAGCCCATCCGTCGGCTACCAGTTGATTGGCGATCATTCGATTCATAAAGCCATGACCGAGCAGCAGAACCGGTCCATCGCTGGCAAGGGACTGCAATCGTTTGGCTGCGGTGCTGGCGCGGATCCTCGCAGTGCCGGCGGATTCGACGTTGCGTGAGTAACCGCACAGCCATAAGACTCGAAGGATAAATGCCCAGTTAAACGGCGATAGCCGTGGCAGTTTCCAATGACCACAAGGCAGTTGTGCTTCGCAGAAAAGTGCGTCGACCAGTGCAGGCTTCAGGCCGAGCGCTTGGACGGAGGTCAGCGCACGAGGCGCGCTGCTTGAAACAATCACCGTGGCGGTTGCGGCGAGTTGCATACTGGCATGCGGGACCGGGTGGTGGGTAATTTCCGATCGGTCGTATTGCTCGATCCAGTCTTTCATCTCGAGCGCTGAGATCTTGTCGGTTGCGGCGAGTTTTGGCTGGCCGTGACGCATCAGGATGATTTCCCTGTTCACCATTTTACGTCCTTGTTCTGGTGTGTGGTAAATGACCAGCAAGTGCGGTTTCGGGAGCTCAAGGTACGCCTCGCGTACCCGCATAAAACCGCACAATGAGGCTCGAGATTATCGGCTTTGGGACTAGACGGTAATCCCGTCTGCGAAAGTCAGTTGTCGACCATGGCCGATGAGCTTTTTTTCTTCGAGGCGCGCGCACTGTGCTTTTCAAACCAGCCGTGATCGCGGTACCACGCCACGGTGTCAGTGATTGTCAGCTCTAGCGCCCGGAAACTCAGGCCAAGCTCCTGTTCACTCTTGCGGTGGTTGAAGCAGGTGCGGTACTCCTCTCGTATCAACAGACGCAACGTGGCCATGCTCAACAGAATGGGCTTGCCGGTCAGGCGCGCATAGATCTCCTGCACAGTCGCCAAGGTGTATAGAAAGGGCAGCGGTAGTTGTCGAACGGGTGTCTTGACGCCAGCGATACGTCCTAGAACAGGGACCAGCTGACGCATCGTCATATGCCGGCCCGCCGCGAGATAGCGCTCACCTCGTCGGCCCTGTTTGGCGGCAGCAATCAGCGCCCCTGCCACATCACGGGCATCGACAACGGAGAAGGTGCCAGGGATCAGCCCGGGCAACTTGCCGTTCACGACATCGTTGACCAATTGTCCGGAGGAGGTCGGGCCAATGTCGGCAGGACCCCACATCCAACCGGGCAGGACCATGCAGGCATGCATCTCGGGATGTGCTTCCAGGAACGACAAGATGACACGGTCGGCGAGGATCTTGCTGCGGTAATAGTCATCCGCGTCGGCGTCGTCCCGCAGACATGTCTCATCGATGGACATACCAGGTGCGCCGTCGAGCACAGCAATGGAAGACGTATGGACGAACCGTCGTATACCGGCGCGGTAGGCCTGGTTAAGCAGGCGCCGCGTACCAGACACATTGATCTTTTCAAGTTCTTTCCAGTGGCTGCCGCCCTTGTAGTTATCGCGAAAGAACGCCGCGGTGTGAAACACCGTATCGCAGCCTTGCAGCGATGCTGCGAATCCGTCGACATTGGCCATGTCACCAACGACCAGCTCCACCCCCGGCAGATTGTTGAACTGCTGTTCACCTTTGGCTCTTGAGCGGACCAGGCCTTTGACCGTGTAGCCACGAGCGACCAATTCACGCACCAGGTTGTTGCCCAGCAAGCCGGTTGCTCCAGTAACAAATGCGCTACGCATGGCTCAACCCTCACCCTGTTCGGCTAACGGCATCGACACCGCACTGTCGAAGAAGGCCTCTTCACGGATGGCCAGCCCGTTTCTGAAGGTGAAGTGTGCGGCGTAGTGCACGGTAATATGGCGTCCATGGGGTGGAATCACCCGGCCTGGCAGCACCAAGGGTGCGGCGAAGGTGCCGGTCAGTAAGGCAGTCAGCGCCAAAAGATCGTCAGCGACCATGAATGGGGTGAAGGTCACTTGGGCATCAGGGAACGCTTCGAACAGCGCAGTCTCTCGTTTGCGCATGGATTCGCGACCGGTTTGAATCCCCATACCATCGAGGTAGATGAAGTCTTCGCAAACCAACGCAAGCATCGCCTCCACATCACGGCGATTGAAGGCTCTTGAGGCGCGCTCCGCATAGTCGTTGGGGCCAGTAGTCATACAATCCATTCCATTCGTTTCGAGGGCCTGTAGATATACCTTTGAGGCCTCTGCCGAAAAACAGCGACTACTGCATAATGGATTTGCACATATGCAGACCAGGGAGGACAGGACGCATGGCGTTGCAAGCAAATTGGGACGATCTTCGTCTGCTGTTGGCAGTCTCGCGGCGTGGCAGCTTCCTTCAAGCTGGCCAGTTGCTGGGTATCGCGGCGTCTACCGTGTCCCGCCGCCTGACCCAACTTGAGGTCGCACTGGGCGAGCCACTCGTCGAGCGCGGCGTTGAAGGATGTTGGTTGACCTCGCGGGGCCAATCCCTCGTGGAAGTTGCCCTGGCTGCGGAAGCTGGCTTGAGGCGTCAAACCGCTGCTGGCATATCCGAGCTGCACACAGAGCTATCTGGCAGTGTCCTGGTCAGTGCAGGAGAGGGGTTCTCGTCTTGTGTGCTGGAGGCCGCGAGTCGCTTCACTTCTCTGCACCCGCGTTGCTCGGTGGAGCTGATGGTAACAGCCGACTTTCACAAGATCGTCCGCGGCGTGGCAGACATTGCTGTGCGTACAGCTCATCTGGGTGAGCCGTCGCTGATTTATCGACCAATAGGCCGGCTCGCCTACGGTGTCTTCGCTGATGCAGGTTATCTGAAGCGGTTTCCGGGGGTGACCCCGGCCACTGCGGTCAATATTGCCTTGCTTCCCCCACTGGACATGTTGCCGCAAATGCGTGCGGCAAAGGCCGGTGGTCTGGACCGCGCGCAGATCAGCGTGAACTCGTTCGCCGTGCAGCTCGAATCGGTGAGGCGAGGTATGGGGGTGGCCGTACTGCCCCGTATATTGGCGAAGGATCTGATCGGGTTGTTCCCGGATCTCCACCTTCCAGATATGGAGGTCTATCTGGTGACTCGGCCTCAGGCATTAAAGCAGGCCCACATCAAATGTTTTTTTGCCATCCTGGAGCAGGTGCTTCTCGAAGCCCTATCCATAGAAAATGTCGAAGGTTGCCTCTTAGGGGGTGAACCGTGAGTATCGGAACAATAACGATCTCTACTGCGTACGGGTCACCGTGCAATAGACTGGGTTTTGCGATGAACGTGGAGCGTGGAGCGCTTATCAAATACCCACTCAAAGGATGAGCAAATGAGCCGTACCGGCCATATCTGCCTGATGGCGACCTATAACAAATGGATGAACGAAAAGATATATGGAGCGGCCAGGTGCTTGTCCGATGATGAGCTCTCAGCTGATAGAAAAGCGTTCTTCAGGTCGATTCTCGGGACGCTAAACCACGTGGCAGCCGGAGACACTGTGTGGCTAAAGCGATTCGCCAAACATCCAGCGAACCACTCGGCATTGGAGCCGGTCAGGCGACTTTCTGATCCGAAAAACCTTGACCAAGCGTTGTTCTCTACTATTCGAGAACTCTCAGTATATCGAGAGCGGCTTGATCAGATAATCGTCGAATGGGCTAACTCTATTACAGAGTCCGATCTAGACCATACCCTCCATTACGCCAGCTTGAAGGGTGTAGTGTCCGACAAGGATTTTTACGGCCTGGTGATGCATTTCTTCAACCATCAGACCCATCACCGTGGCCAGGTTACTACGCTGCTTTCACAGGCTGGTGTCGACATAGGTGATACAGATTTAGTCGTCCTCATCCCATCCCGATCCAGCGTATGAAGAAAAGCTGGATACCAGTATTGAGAATTCACAGCCAAAGAGGGCAATTCGATTCGGATCGCACTGATTGCATCGCTGTTGCCCTGGCTTAATCCATGACGAACACCTTCGCACCGCTGGTGGTGAACGAGCGCTCTCCCACGGCGTCGTTGCCCACCTGATAGCTTATCCCGGAGGAGGGCAAGGTGAACTTGCGACGATCCTCCAGTGCGTGGCTTTCGCAAACCCGCGCGGATCTTTTTCTAGCGCGCCCGATGCGCTAACCGCAAACAGCCCGGTTTAGCGTCGCTCTTCGACGGCCATGCGCATGGCCAAGCCCGCGAGAACTGTCCCCATCAGTCAGCACTGCACGATCTGCCACACGGGCCTGCTTGCGAGGAATGTCGAAATGGAGCCAGCCATGACGGCAATCAGGGCGTTGACGTTCACGCTAATGACGATCTGTGTAAAGCCAAGCACGATGGATTGCGCTAGCACGCTGCTGTCCATTTTCGCGAGCCTTTCCGAAGGTCCACTTTTAATCGTTAATCAACTATCCACACTTGGCTACGCGGACACTGGCCCTCAAGGGCGAATACTTCGACGCGATCAAGGCGGGCACCAAGCCTGAAGAATTTCGCCTGCTAACGCCGTATTGGCGTAAGCGCTTGGAAGGCCGAAGCTATGAACGCATCGAGCTGACCAAGGGCTACCCAGCGCGTGGTGATCAAACCCGGCGATTGTCTCTTCCATGGCGCGGATATCGCGTGACTACTATCACTCACCCGCACTTTGGCTCTGAGCCTGTCCTGGTGTTCGCGATCAACGTAAACCTGTAGGAATTTATCCTCTATGGACACTCTGAATTCTGAGGACTTGTTGCGGGATTTCTCGCGATTGCCTGCCTTGGTCGACGGAGTTCGTTACGTCATCGCCGAGCGTGCCCATGGGGCTGCTGAACATCTGAATATCTACGGTGCGCACCCCGTGTATGTGGCGAAGAACGATTCTTGGCGTTTCCCCAATGGGGATTGTCGCCGCTGTGACGATCGGGACCTGTGGATTTTATCTGATGAATTCCCAGCTGCTGTTGATAGAGCGTGGGACCGCAATCGACTCAGAACCACCGGAATATTCCAAGCCTGAAGTTCGAGGAATAGCTCATTGCTCACTGTCGTGACGGCATGCTGGCCTCATCAGTAACCACATGAGGCCGTAGGCTATGAGCGCAGCAGTTGAGTTTTCAATCATGATTGACGGTGAGCAGATCCAGGGTTGGGTAGTTAAGGATGGGAAGTCATACAGTGCGTATGCGGAATTTCGCGGTGGCCTAATAGATGTTCGTGGTTCCACCAAGGCTAGCGCTGAAAGCAACTGGCGCGAAGAAGCGAACCACAAGGCAAACCAATAGGATATGTCGCCCAGGTTAACGAAAGCCCCGCCAGTCGGGGCCAAAGTTCAACAGACGGACGATCTCGCTCTGGCTCATGTCGTGCAGTTGGCCGATCTGGATCGTGACGCGCTCTTCAACGCTGAGTTCGTGATAATACATGGCAACACCCTACCGAAGCGGTCAGGTGTTGCACTCAGTTTTTGCCGCCGCTCGGGTCGTCCTTTGTCTCGCCGATAGACTCAACGCCAACAAAGCCCCTGGGGTATTGCGGAGCTTAGGTTCGATGTTTAAAGGCTTTCACGATGAAGCAGCACTGAGATCGTATGCTTTACAGCGGGGGATGGCGATGCCGTCCTGATGCTCCACGGGTTCCCCCAGCCGCTAGCGATCTAGAAGCAATCGCACCAGTGTTGACGCCGATGCCGAATTGCCCCACGTGCCGACGCAAGACTGACCCATCTTCAAATCCGCACAAATCCAGCACAGGTATTGGTTCGCGAGGAATCAGGCTGGGTCAGTGACATCTCGGTAACTGGGTCAATTCTGCGTCGGCGCCAACACGCTTCCGGCCCAGAGTGTGTAAAAACGCCTCCGCGAACCCTTGCTATGATTTCTGAGGATTTCATCGCAGGGATCGCCCATGAAGCGCTTTATCCAAGGTGAGCATCGAGGCCAAGGCACCTTACTTCCCGAGAGCCTCGACGACTACGTCAGCGATACCAATCCGGTGCGCGTAGTCGATGTCTTTGTCGACGAACTCGACCTGGTCAATCTGGGTTTTGAAGGTGCCATTCCAGCCGATACTGGCAGGCCTGCTTGCCACCCCGCGATCTTGCTAAAAATCTACATCTACGGCTATCTCAACCGCATCCAGTCGAGTCGGCGCCTGGAGCGAGAGGCCCAACGCAACGTCGAGCTAATGTGGCTGACCGGGCGTTTGGCAACCGATTTCAAGACCATCGCCAACTTCCGAAAAGACAACAGTAAAGCCATCCGAGGCGTCTGCCGTCAGTTCGTTGTGCTCTGTCAGCAGTTGGGATTATGCGTAACTACTTGTATCCTTATTCAAGACGAGGACAAGCAGCTGCCGTTGTGGCCTTGGTCCAATAGTAGCTGGAACGGAAAACTGGACTTTCCATAAGGTAGTGACGTGAAGCGTGATACCCACCTGGTTGTGCTTTTGCTATTGGTTATCGGCTGTTCCTTGGCGTCACTGACTGTCTGGAAGGTACTGGCCTCCCGAGATCGAGCGCTGGAGGATGTGAACGTCCACGGGTTAAACCTTACCCAGGCGCTCGCTACCTACTCCGAAGGCATTGTTCGCCAAAGCTCCTTGCTCTTGCTCGGGCTTGTCGAACGCCTGGAAACTGAAGGTAGTGGCCCCATACAGATCCAGCGGTTAAGTACGCTGGTCAATCGCCAGCAGCCCCTGATGCCACAGCTCAGTGGTATCACCATCTACGACAATCAGGGACGCTGGTTGATGTCCTCCAATCGGCCGATTCCGGCCGGGGCGAACAGCAGTGATCGTGCCTATTTCATTCATCATCGCGACGATCCATCCCGTGAGACCTTTATCGGTCCGCCAATCCAAAGCCGCTCCAATCAGGAGTGGGTGATCACCGTCAGCCGGCGCTTCAATGATGCTCGCGGAGAGTTTGCCGGGGTGGTGGCGGTAACTTTGGGGATAGAAAACTTCCTACGGCTGTTTGGAAAGATCGACGTAGGGCAGGAGGGGGCCATCGGGTTGTCCTATACCGATGGTACGTTGCTAGTTCGCTATCCCTTCCGCGAGCAGGACATGGGGCGCAACTTTTCGAAGTCGCCGATCTATGCGAAACATCTAGTGGACCGATCTGTCGGCACTGCGTCGTTTACCTCTAGCCTAGACGGCGTGGAGCGGCTCTATGCGTTCCGAAAGAGTGACAAGCTGCCGCTGATAACTACCGTCGCTCTTGGGAAGCGTGAAGCGCTTGCTGCGTGGCGAATGGAGGCACTGCTGTCGGCAGTAGTGGTGACTGGTCTGCTGGGCCTCACCGGCCTCATCGGTTGGTTTTTGATCCTGGATATCCGTCGGCGAACCAAGGTAGAAGGTCAGTTGAGGGGCACTCAGCAGCAATTGCTCTCATCGAATCGGCAACTGGAGCTACTGGCGATGAAAGATGCCCTAACCGGTTTGGCGAATCGGCGCTACTTTGATGTGACATTGGCCATGGAGGCGCGACGAGCACAGCGGGAGGGGACGTCTTTGGCACTACTGATGATTGATATCGACTATTTCAAGTTGTTCAACGATTCCCATGGGCATGTTGCCGGCGATTTCTGTCTGCAGAGCGTTGGTAAGGTCGTGGAGGAGTGCGTACGCCGACCATCGGATCTAGTGGCGCGGTATGGTGGTGAAGAGATGGGCGTAATCATGCCAAATACGGACATTGATGGTGCGGAGGTTGTGGCGCAACTAATCCTGGGCCGGTTGAAACAAGAGAGCATTTCCCACGAAGCCAGCCCATTGGGTCGAGTGAGTGTAAGTATAGGAATTGCCGCTGCCGCTGGCTCCCGATTGGACCAACTGCAAGGTTTAATCGAAGCCGCAGATCAGGCGCTGTATAGCGCCAAGGCACTTGGACGAAACCAGTTTGTGAAGCACTGTAAAGGATGAGGGTTCGCAACTGGAATCGCCTATCAAATTGAATCGCGGATTATTTGTTCCGCAATTTTCCGTTCTGTTTGATTCATCGCCCATATCAACCTAGATTACCGACGGTTATAGGGATGCCTTGAAATTTCGCTTCTGGCCGGACACAGACGGTCTAGTATCGACCGTCGCGGTTAGTGGTCAAACTTCCGTTTGTTCCGCCATTTCCAAGGCATCATCGACCTCGATTCCCAGGTATCTGACAGTGCTTTCAAGCTTCGTATGACCAAGCAGGAGTTGCACAGCTCTCAGGTTCTTCGTCCTGCGATAGATCAGCGATGCCTTGGTTCGCCGGAGCGTGTGAGTAGCGTACATGGTGGGGTCAAGGCCAATGGCTGTCACCCACGCTTTGACTATTCGAGCGTATTGCCTGGTGGAGAGATGGTCTGAGCCGTGCAACCGGGTCGGAAACAAGAAGTCCTCGCTGCGGAGGCGGGCCTGATGCATCCAAGCCTCCAGATCCGTTCGTGTTTGCTCAGTGATTTCAAATTGCACTGGATGGTTGGTTTTCTGCTGCATTACGATGGCCCGTGACAATGCATGTTCCCCATGGGCTATGTCTCGGACTCGCAGCTTGGTTAAGTCACAGGCCCGCAGCTTGCTGTCGATGGCCAAGTTGAAGAGCGCCAGATCCCGTATCTTCTCCGCGAGCTGGAGTCTGACCCGGATGGCCCAGATATCTCTGACTCGGAGCGGGGCTTCTGCCCGACAAGCTTTCCCTTGTTCCAAGGCTGATGGCTGTGTGTAGCAAAAGTGTTCATGGCTTGTCCTCCACGTTGAGGGAGGACAAGGGTGGATCAGTCAGGGTGCGAGGTCGCTATCCGACCCATAGCTGCCGGTCAGCACCGGCAGAAAACGGCCAAAGCGGACGCCAGGAGCAGGCCACTTCGATTAGCTGGATGTACAGCCGCCAGTCGACTCAAGCGATACCCCTTGTATCCTTGTTAATTCGACGTATTTCTATTCGACGCTTGCTCTGTCAGCACTTCTTTGTCCTTCGACACAGTCTGTGAAACACCAGGACTGTTGAACTGTGCTACGACGAGACCAAGCAGCATGATTCCCACACCCAAAAAGCGCCCAAAACTTGCTGGCTTTTCCGTCAATCCGAGCAGGCCAAAGTGGTCGAGTAGCATCGCTGCAATCATCTGACCGGCTATTACACACAGGAGGAAACCGCTCGCTCCGACTCTTGGAAGTAGCGCTAAGGAAGTAGCCACGTAAATGGCCCCTGTCACACCACCGATCCACATCCACCACGGGCCGCTTACTGCACTTTGGAAGTCAGGCACGGGCAAGCGCATAAGGATGACAACTACCAATATCGCAACGACGCCGATGCTGAGCGCGACAGCGGCTCCCCATAAAGGGTGGCCAAGCATGCGTCCCAGCGTGGCGCCGCTAGCGGCTTGTACCGGAATCAGCGTGCCTGCCATGAAGGCTGTCAGTAAGGGTAGAAAAAGATAAAGGGCTGTTTTGCCTAGCATAAAGTTCTCCGTTAAACATGCCGATCAGCGCTCGGCGGGGGTAACAGTTCATGTGGTAAATTGATGAAAACCACTACTTTGCGACTCGAGTATTCATTCTATGGATGAACTGCGCAGGATTGACCTCAACATGCTGGTAACGCTTCATGCGTTATTGGCCGAGAAGCACGTCACGCGAGCATCAGTACGGCTGCATAAAAGCCAGCCAGCAGTCAGCCACGCGCTCGGCTTGCTCAGAGCCCATTTCGATGACCCTTTGCTCATACGGCGAAACGGGTCCATGGTTTTAACGGCGAGGGCACAAGCTCTGGCTCAGCCGCTTCAGGATGCTTTGGGCAACTTGAACTCGCTGTTGGGCGCTCCGTCATTTGAGCCATCAACGGCAAAGGGCCGTTTCAGATTGTCGCTATCGGACTATGCAGCGCGAATCCTTCTACCTCGGCTTACCCAGAAGGTTCGTCAAGAAGCTCCAGGTATTGATTTGGCTATCAGCCAGGCAAGTCGAGAAATGATGATTTCTCAGCTTTTGGATGGCGAACTCGACCTTGCACTGGGTATCTTTCCCGAGGTTCCGGATGCCATTGCGCTTCAAGATCTCTTTTCCGAAGGGTTCATCAGTCTTGCTGATAAAAAAGTGTTGCCCGAGCAGGGCGGTCTTTCACTGAACGATTGGCTATCTCGCCCACATGTAATGCTCGCGCTTCGCCCTGACGCGAATGACGAAATCGAGCAAGCGTTGGCCGCCCGAGGCTTAAAGCGTCACATTGCCTTGGCTTTGCCACACTGGAGCGCTGCGGTCGAAGTGCTTGCTGGTACCGATTTGATTCTTACGGTTGCCAGTCGCGCGGTAGGCCCGATGCGAAACCACAAATCGCTACGGCAATTCGAACCGCCCATTGATATCCCCCGATTTGCCTATCAGCAGGCCTGGCATTCCAGGAAAGAGGGTGACGCCGCACATCGCTGGTTGCGCGAGGCAGTCTTCAAGTGCTCTCAGCCAGGCTGACGTCAAACCAGAGCAGCCAAGCTGTGCTCCATCACGACTAACTCGATAGTTACTTGCCCGTCTACCTGACGAATTTCATCAGGATTGCAGAGCAGGGCCTTTCAACTCGATTTGATTATCATCAGGGTCATTCAGATAAATCGACAAGCCTGTTCCCTCTGCTCCATAGCGCATCACTGCCTTTTCAGCAGATACACCGGCATCAGCCAAGTGGCGGAGAATGGCTTGTTCATCAAACGGCTCAACCCGAAGGCAAAAGTGATCGACGTTGTGTCTTTGCTTACCCGGCGGCTGACCACCCTGACGACCGATCGGCCCGTTCACATCAACCAGGTCAATCATGGATGTCCCTGCGCTCAGATGAATCATGCCAAGGTCGTCACGGCGCTTTTTGACATCACATCCAAGTACAGATGTGTAGAAAGCCAGGCTGTGCTCGATGTCCTGTACCCGTAAAACAACATGGTCTATACGTTGAATTGAAAAACTGCGCATAACGATCCTCCTGTCGGAATCACTGACTTGAGTCCCCATCCAAATTTCCGATCTTTAGATGGGGGCTCTCCACGATGCGTGCGCCAAGCTCGACGACTTAGCTGATCTTGGAAAACAGTTGAGGCACTTCACCCGAGAAGTCGACCCAAGGATTGGTATCGAGCAACTCGGCATGCGGCACGCTTGATTCATCGAAGCGAATAGTGAAGCTTTCCGGCCCATGGGCATAAGCCACAATTACGCCCTGGTGCGGATCCATGTAGCCGGCGTGCATGCCAAAGCCTGGATAGCTGAGGCGCACCGCAGGCCCTTCAGGATTGATCTCATGCACGGTCAAGCGCGCAAGGACGCCATCCGGCAGTACAAACATCCAGGTGAAAGCACCACCGGATACCACCGTCATCACCTCATCAATGCCCGCGCCATTGTCCGAAGTGTTTACATGAAGACGACCATAACGATTCAGAGCCCAAGTCCGCATCTCTGGGGTCATGGCTTTCATGTCGTAAACTTTTGGATAGGGCGCTGTATCTCCCTCGCGGGTACCCAGGTAACCACCACGGTGCACCTCAGGAGTACGGCCTGCGAGGTGGATTTGCTCCAGCAGTTCAGCACGGTTGAGACTGAATATCGAAAGCAGCTTGTTTTGATCTTCTTCGTTGATGGCGTCAATCAGCGATGCTTTGAGAATCGGCTTGGCTTCTTCGGGTATCGAGACAGTGCTGGCGCGCACACCTACGCTACGCAATACAGCGTTGACGCTATCGATACCTTCAACATCGGAACGGCCATCGCTGAACTGAAGTTTTACGAAGTTCATCTTTGTTTCTCCTATCGTGAGTCAGAAAGTTGCGGTTGCGTTGCGGGTTTGCATAAAACGGGTAAGGCGGGTTACTTGCTGATTTGGGTAGCGCTGTTCTCAACCTCTGGAGTGCCGATGCCCTGAACCAGCAACACACCACCGAAGATGAGCACGACCCCTGCCAGTCGAGTGAAAGTGATCGGTTTGTTGGCGAGTCCCATTAGCCCGAAATGGTCAACCAGAACGGAAGCTAAAATTTGTCCCGCTACGACGAGCAATAGAAATCCGCTAGCCCCTAGCTGGGGAGTGATGGCCGTTGCGCTGCCTACATACACGGCACCCAAAATGCCGCCGATCCATAGCCACCAAGACCCCTGCAAAGCCTTGCCGAAGTCAGGTGCGGATACCCGCAGGACTAACAGTGCAATCACGACTACAACGGCACTGACGAATAGCGAAGTTAAGGCCCCCCAAAGCGGGTGCCCTAGCGCTCGGCCAACGGCGGCGTTACTGGCTGCCTGGAAGGGCAGGACTGCGCCTGCCAGCAATGCCGTACCCACTGGGATAGATGCGAGAGCTACTGCCTTACTGAACATGGCATTCCCCTTTGGAGATGGCTGGTTTCGATGGGCAAATACTCTCCAATCCACAGGGATTATGGAAATCACATGTTTGCACATGCATTATTCATATGATGGATGGTTTGGAGATGGAGACTCGGTAGCTATCAGTCGAATGGAAAGCCTGGATTTTCGACTTTTACTTTCAGGGAGCTAATAGGTTGTTGACTATTTGCAGCACGCTTAAGTTGAACTGAAGTGTCCTACTTTAAAAATCATCCATTGATATGCGAACCGACAGCCAGTGAGATAGGCACGGCAGACAAAGCTCTGCCATCCTTTGACAATAAGAGAAAAGGTTCGCATTACATGCGCAAGCTCGTAAAAATCCTGACCCTGGTTTCCTTCACCATCCTCTCTGCTCCATTCACCACTCAGGCACAAGAAGCCTCCAAGGCGCAAAGCCCGGCCTTTGTGGTGCACAAGTTAACGAACTTCCTCTACGCCATCGGCGAGCCCAACTACTACCAGAAAAACTATTCGTACTTGTTGGCGGGGACGGATCAGGCGCTGATGTTTGATTCGGGCGCAAATCAGAAAGAAGACATCACTTCGGTGGCGCGCAAGATCACGGACAAGCCGCTCTCGATGCTGCCTTCACACCTGCACTTCGATCACCTTAGCGGCCTGCACAATTTTCAGAGCATCTACTTGGTGGATACGCCATTCACCCGTCAGTTCAGGGGGAAGGATGGCTTCTACCGTGTTCCGGAGCCGGTTTACCTGGGCAACATCGATCATATGGTCGTTCCGCCCTTCAAGGTGGCGCGGCTGATAAAGCCTGACGAGTTTATCGACCTTGGCGGCCTCAAGGTGCGCCTGATCAGCGTGCCTGGTCACACGCAGGACGAAGTGGCGCTCTTTGATGAGACGCACAATATCCTGCTGGCCGGGGACCACGTCTATCCGTCCTGGCTGCTGGCGGGGAACCTGAAGGATTACGTCGCTTCTCTCGACGCCACGCTGAAGGTGATCAATGAGCATACCGCCATCTATGGCGCTCACGCTGACGAGGACCCAACCAAGGTGCCAGCCATGACATACGCCGATGTGCAGGCGATCCGCGACAAGATGGTCCTGATCCAGGCCGGGCGCGCCAAGGGTGAAGCCTTCAGTGATCCGGAACTGATCAAGAGTTCCGAGCTTTACAAGGTGGAGAAGGACATCAGCATTCTCACCAACATCCAGTTCACTGATGGTCGTGTCTACGGTTACTGATCGGGCTGCCCGGACCTAGAGAGTAACCAGTCGATGAACGCCCGGATTTTCGGGCGTTCTCGAGTCCCTTCGGAACAGGCAACATAGTAATTGTGCAGCGCAGGCACCGAGATCGGCAGCGGACGCACTAATCGTTCTTCATCGAGATCGCGGGCGGAGACGACTTCATCGCTCAGCGCCACGCCGAAGCCGTCACGCTGTCGTATGAGCCGGCTCCCTACGAAAAGCTATTTACACCTGGGGTGTAACAGGTAGTCGCGATTGCGCAATCAACCACTCGATGAAATTGCTCACTTCCTCACGATCGCGATTACCTTCGCTGCACACGCAGTAATAGTTCTGCAAAGCCGGCACGGCAAGGGCGAGAGGCTGTACCAGTCGGCCTTCATCGAGATCGCGGGCGGACACAACCTCATCGCTGAGTGCCACGCCGTACCCATCGCGAGCAGCTTGCAGAACCATGCCGAAATCATCGAAGTAAATATCCGAGTCACTCGATTGCCCAAATCGGGCCTCGGACAGCCAGCGGCGCCACTGCGCGCCATCGTCTTCATGAAGCAAACGATAATGAGCCAGGTCGGACACGCTTCGAATGGCCTTGGGGCCGCGCAATAGTTGGGGGCTACATACCGGTGTCATGCGGATCCCGTGCAGTAATCGCCACCAGAAGCCAGGCCAGGGAGGGACGCCGTAAATCACTGCCAGATCGGCGCGTCGCCAATCGACTGTATTGAAGTAACTTGCGGTGATGACATTCAACTTGATGTGCGGATTGTCATCCATGAACGCGAACAGCCGCGTGGCAAGCCAAGTTACGCCATGCACGCTGGGGATAGAAAGCGTCAGTTCGATTTTCTGCCGTTCTCCCTGATGTTCACTGGACAGCTGTCGCACCCCATCCTGGATTTCGCAAATCGCGTTGGCTACCCGATGTTGCAAGAGACGGCCATTGTCGGTCAGGACGAGTCGTCGACCTTGCTTCTCGAATAACTCCTTGCCCAGCCCACTTTGCAGAACCCGAAGCTGCTGACTGATTGCGCCCGTGGTGACATGTAACTCCACCGCAGCCGCGGCAATATTGCCCAGTCGTGCGACACATTCGAATACCCGAAAACTATGGAGAGGTGGGAGCGCCATTGCTGTGCCTATATTTCAGTTTTTCTAAATAATAACTCTATAAAAAGTTTAGCTTGTTTGCCCTCTTTGTCGCCAGCACCATTGCCCTGCGTTACCGCATTCCTCCTCTAAACCACCAAAACAACAAGAGAAATGTCATGAACCAAGTAGCCGCAATTTTTCTGGGTTTGGGTATGGCCAGCAGCTTGGCCGTTGCAGCTGATCTGAGCAGCACGAAACCTTCGTTCGCTCAGGGCGACACATTAAAAGTCTGTACGGCCGGCGAGTTTCCACCGATGGAGTTCTACGCCAAGCCCGGCGACACCCAGATGGTTGGTTTTGAGGTGGATGTCATGGCTGCGCTGGCCAAACACTGGGGCGTAAAACTCCAGTTGGTTGTGGGCGATTTCAAAGGTTTGTTGCCGTCTCTCGACTCAGAACGTTGTGATGTCGTTGCCAGCGGCATGACCCTTACCAGCGAACGCTTGAAGCGCTACGACGGTGTTGGATATTTCAAGTCGTCCAAGGTCATGGTGACGTCGGCACGGGATGAGCAAACCCGCAAACCGGAAGATCTGAGCGGCAAGGTGATCGCCATCGAGGCGGGCACCACCTACGAGGACGCGGTGAAGGCTCTCAATAAACAGCTGGTAGAAAGCGGTCGTAAGCCCATCAGCATGCAGACGTACCCGTCGGCTTCGGCAGTCATCCAGCAGGTTCTCGTAGGGCGAGCAACAGCGACGATCACCCAGGATACAACGGCGGCTTATCGCAGTACCCAGGTACCTGGACAACTACAGATTACCTATACCTATCCCGACGCTGACCTGTTTGGACTTTACCTGCGCAAGAACACTGCCGACGTGCAACAACTCAACAATGCGCTGGGCGCCTTGCAGCAAAGTGGTGAACTGAAAACGCTGCTCGCCAAGTGGAATCTGCCAACCCAGTCGACAGACGTCCAATTGGCTCAGCAGTAAGGGTGAGCGTCATGGTGTTTGATTCTTCGTTATTCCTGGACGCCGTATTCGGCTGGCCGCTGGCTAAAGGGGCGCTGCTGACCCTTGTGTTGTCGGTTGGCGTGATGGCGTTGTCGATGGGCGTTTCGCTGTTCACCGGCTCCTGTGCAACTTCGTCGCGGCGCGGCGTGCGCTGGTCGATGGCCAGTTATGTGTGGTTGTTCCGTGGTGCTCCGGCGTTGTTGGTCTTGCTGTTTATCTGGAATGGGCTACCGCAACTGTTCCCCAGTTTTCGTGGCGGCTGGTTCACGCCTTTTCTGGCGGCATTCATTGCTCTGACGCTGATACAGATCGCCTATCTGACCGAGATATTTCGCAGTGCATTTGCTGCGGTGAGCATCGGCCAGCGCGAAGGCGCAGCGGCATTGGGCCTGCATCGATGGCAAGTGTTCGTGCTGGTGGTGTTGCCGCAAGCCTTACGTATTGCGCTACCCGCTTTGGTTAACGAGTTCATCTCACTGCTCAAGGCTACTTCTCTGGCGACCATCATCTCTTTGAATGAATTGATGACCACCACCCAGTTTGCGATTGCCACGAGCTTTCAGTTCCTGGAGTGGTACAGCGCGGCGCTGGTTTACTACATGTTGCTGGTCTCGGTATTGACGGGCATGCAGATGCGCGTCGAGCGCGTTCTTTCCAATGGCTACCGCTAAGGGCGGTTGTTCGGCAAAACAGGAGACACCATGAAACTGTCCATTGATACGCCAGTCGAGCTTGCCAAAACTCAGCCAACTGCGGTGGAAATTCGGGGGCTTGGCAAATGGTACGGGGCGTTCCAGGTACTGAAAAATGTTGATCTGGATGTCCAGCAGGGCGAACGGGTAGTCATTTGCGGGCCCTCCGGTTCTGGCAAGTCCAGCCTGATTCGCTGCATCAATCGCCTGGAGGAACACCAGGAAGGACGCATCGTCGTCGACGGTGTGGAGCTTACCGGCCAGCTCAAACGCATCGATCGGGTGCGTAGCGAAGTGGGCATGGTGTTTCAGCACTTCAATCTATTTCCCAACCTCACCATTCTTGAGAACTGCACCTTGGCGCCACGCTGGGTACGCAAGATGCCTCGTCGAGAAGCAGAGGAACTGGCCATGCATTACCTGGAGCGGGTACGCATCCCGGACAAAGCCCACTGTTATCCGGCCAAACTCTCGGGTGGCCAACAGCAGCGAGTCGCCATTGCACGAGCCTTGTGCATGACCCCCCGGGTGATGCTGTTCGATGAACCGACCTCGGCGTTGGACCCGGAGATGATCAAAGAGGTGCTCGACACCATGGTTCAACTGGCGGAAGAAGGGATGACCATGGTCTGTGTTACCCACGAAATGGGCTTTGCTCGCAAGGTGGCTGACAAGGTTGTCTTCATGGACGCAGGTCAAATTGTCGAGTGCGGTTCGCCTGATCAAATATTTACCCAGCCAAGCCACGAACGAACCCAGCGCTTTCTTGGCCAGCTTCTGCATTGAGGTGCCCCATGAGGGATGAATGGTACGAAAGGCAGGATCTGGGCAATGGCATTACGCGCTTGAGCGAGCCTCATGTGCACCGCTACTTTGCCGCTAACCTCTTTCACGTGCGAGGGCGCGATGCCGATCTGGTGATTGATTTCGGCATGGGGTTGGTTCCGTTACGACCGGCCCTGGATCTGGAAGAAGGTAAGCGGCTTGTTGCGGTGGCGACCCATATTCATGCTGACCATGTTGGCGGTTTCCATGAGTTCGAAACACGACTTGGGCATCCGGCTGAGGCGGAAGACTTTGCCTGCATGGTTGATCAGGACACCTTGGCTCATGTGTTTCGCAGCTTGCCGGGCGCAGTGGAGCAATCACCGTGCCTGAACTGGTCGCCGGAGAACTACTGCATCAGGCCGGCTCCATTGACTCAGACCGTGGAGGAGGGTGACATCATCGATCTGGGAGACAAACAGCTACGGGTACTTCATTTACCCGGTCACTCTCGTGGTTCGATTGGCCTGTTCGACGAATCGGCAGGTGTGCTTTTCAGTGGTGACGTCATTTATATCGGTGGTTTGGTCGATAACCTGCCCTGCTCGAACCAAACTCTTTACCGTCAGACGATGCAACGTTTGATCGATCTGGAGGTGCAGTGCATTCACGGAGGACATGGCGCAGCCATGTCCTCCGAGCAGATGAAAGCTATTGCGAGGCAATATCTTCACGGCACATCAGCCAAGGCAACGATCTGATCGGGCGGGTTATCGAATAGAGTGTTATACCCGTCTGGAGCAACGTTTCACCGTAAACGATTGCCCCCTTTTGGCCATTGCTGCCGTTCATGAAGGGCAGCTTTTGGCCGATCTCTGCCGGTGATGAAGCCGAAATCAAGCTGAAGAACGTGCTTGGCGATGTTTAGGCAACTATGAGGACTCCACACTAAAGACGGCGACTTAAGAAGGCGGTAGGGATCCAGTCGCGGTATACGCAGGAAAAGACATCATCGATTCGGCCGGAGAATGCTCGTAGGTCGAGGACAGCACGGCACTCAGTCGGTCGCCCAACAGATTCCAGGCGCGCCTCTTCTCTTCGGCATAGTCGTGATGCAGGTAATGACGCCTCACCCGGGAGCCGGCCAGCACATGGTTTTGGCAGCGGTCGATGACGTCCAGGCTGACCCCCAAAGCCTGCATCATGGTCGCGCCGGTGCGGCGCAGGTCATGCGGCGTCCAGTCGCCGTTCTGGCCGTCGGCAAGCACCAGCGTGTCGTCGTGACGCCGTCGTGAGAGGGCCTTGCGGTTTTTGAAGCGGGCCTGGCGATCGCCGACTTGTTTGCTCACCACTTTTACGTCCACATGCCCAACATTCTGCTTGTTCGGAAAGCACCACTGAGAGTCTCCCGTAAGGGTCTTGAGTTCCTGAAAGAAATGTAGGGCGAAGGGCGAGAGGAAGACATGGTGGTCTTGTTTCTTGCCGCGGGTGCCTTTGACGTTTTCACTGGGGAGGAACCAGGTCTGCCGGTCCAGATCAACATTTTTCCATTCGGCCTGTAGCAACTCGCCAATCCGGCACAGCGTGCCCAGGCTGATCCAGAGTGCGAGTTGGGTTTCTTTCTTTAGCGGCCGTATGCCGTCGTATTTTTGCCCGGCGGGCAGGGCGTTGTAATCGGCCGTCATTTGCTGGAAGCGGTTGTGCAGTTCCAACAGCTCAGCCGGTGAAAGGGTGCGGCTTCTTTCTGCCTCGTAGTCGGCTGGGATCAGAGGGGAGATGTCGACCAGCTCAGTCGGATCGCCCTCGATCAATAAGGCTCGCCAGGGCTGACGCTTTCTGGCCCAGCTGAACATCTGATTGAGGTCGGCGAAGAAACTGATGGCTTGCCGGTGAGCGCCGCGGTTGACCACGGTGCGGATCAGCGCCCGAACATCGTGTTCGGAGACGCTGCTCACCGCGGTCTTGCCGAGTGCCGGAAAAAGGTCTTTGTTAAAACGGCGCTGCAATTCAGCATTGCCATCTTTGCGCGCCACGCCATCCAATAGCCAGGCCTGGGCCAGATCCTGAACGGTCAGCGTTTGCACCTTCGTCGTTTTTACTTGTTCAGCCTCTACGTTAGCAGCGGCATATGCCTGTGCCTTGGCGGTTTTCTTTTGCTCGTTGGGATTGATCTGCTCATCGATGAGCGCACGGGCCTGGTTGCGGGCCTTGCGGATGTCCGTCAGGGATTTGCGCGGCCAGGACCCGCAGGCGTACTCTTTGTTCTGATCGCCCCAGCGATAGCGATAGAAAAAGCTGACCGACACACCGTCCTTACGGACTGAGATTCGGCCGGCGAGATTGCCATCCTCCCTGAGGATTCGGCCGGCATCATCGGCGGTCAGCGACTCGAGTTCTTTGATGGTAATTTTGGCCATGAAATGGACTCCCCCTACTTTTACCCCCACAAAAACGTCGGCTCTTGATGGACGTTACTGGACTCTCGTAGAGCAGAACACCGCTGGAGCTCAAGTAAATACTAGCTTAGAAAAATCCAGAGTAAAATTTTGGAGCCTTTCAAGAAGTATGCAAAAGGAGATGGGGTGCTAGGGGTCGAGTGTTCGAATCACTCCGTCCCGACCATTATTCCTGAGTAAAATCAGACACTTAAGCCGATCAGCTAGATCGGCTTTTTTGTGCCTGCGCAAAACTGGCGAAAAACCCATTGAAGAAATGCCGTCTGATAGGGGGCTGTATGGTCAATGTAGAGTCCAGCAGGAAACACGACAAACGATTCGAAAAGCACTTTTCGTTGCAGATGGATGACATAACACTCATCTTGAAATGTCACCTGATGCTGGAAGAAATGCTTCGCGATTTCTGCTCTGAGATGGTTTCGCTCCGTGGGAGCGTATGACCGGCGCGGTGATGGTCATGATTGTTTTCCAGGTGGACGCCGCCTCGCCGGCTGGCGTGATTCGTTGAAGTGGGCTATTGGTTGATGACCCGGCATATCGCTGGATCAAGGAGGAAAAATGGTCAAAAAACCAAGCAATAAGTTGATTGCAGAGGTTTCAGGCTTGACTGAGGGCGAGGTGGGAACCTACCTGTGCCAGCTAGATCAACAGGCGAGCGGCGATTGGTTGGCTTACTTTGGTAATGAGATAGAAAAAGCTTCTGCAGCTTGTCAAAAACTCAATAAGGCGAAGACGGTAACGATCCCCGTAGCGTTGGCTAACAACTGGTACGACCGAGGCAATGGCTGAGCTCGTAGCTCAATAGGTGAGGAGTTATGCTGAGGTTTGAACAGATCGAGAAGGTAGATTCTTCAAGGTGAGTCTATGGCGCATTATGTGGTTTCAGCCGTTCGAATCAACGATGCCGCTGAAATAGAGCTCTTCATGTGGGCAAAGATTGACCCCAGCGTCAGCAGAGGAAGATTTCTTGAAAAACCACACATAGCTTCGATGGAAGACATCATTGCGGCTATTCGCGATGGGGACGTTGTTGAGATGACATTCGAAGCGGGCATCGGGACGGTGTCAGGTGGAAAGCTTCTGGAATGTCACTTGCCAAGTGGCGAGGTGACCGTAACCGAAGAACGTGCTAATCCAGGCAGAATGATCAGCGACCTACCAAGATTTTAAATCGTGACAACTGCCCGTCTGCCGATGCGTTCAGTGCAATAGGTGAGGGCGGATCAGGCTGCCGCTGTCGATTCGAGTGAGCAGTCCATCCACGAAAGCCTGGTCGCCGACTTCCGTTTTGCATCGTTCTGCGGCAGCTTGACCTTCGCCCTGATGACTACGTCTCGGCACGGTCCCGGCTTGCGAATACGCTCGGTGTTATCGGCGGCGTACTGGGGGGCATCGAACATGCTGCTGAGCTGGGCGACTCGCTTGCCATCCATGATCTTGACTACGCGATCTTCGACAGCCTGGAGCCACTGGCTCATGGACAGTTCGATCCGCTTGCCTTTATCGATCTTGAAGTCCCGAACCTTGCGTTTCGCCTCTTCGCGGGCGAAGTGCTCATTCATTCCGAATACGGCAAATGTCCTCATGGCTATCTCCTGTCAGGCGCCGTTCTCCGTGACCGGATGCGGCAGTATGAAAAATGGTGAAGTGGCAAGGTGATAGCCATATGATTCGCCATCACTCACGCATGGAGCGCGCAAATGCGCCTGTTACTGGTTTCAACTATTGCCCTGTTCATAACCGGTTGTTCAGGACCAGGTGTTGTGCCGATGGGGCGAGACACCTACATGATCGCGAAGGATGGGAGCTTCACGACCTTTGGCGGAGGAGGCGTAAAGGCTGAGCTATATCAAGAGGCCAATGCTTTCTGTGAGAGCAAAGGCAAGCAGCTGATGCCGGTAAAAGATGCGTCCAGGGATTCTGGTTACGGTCGCGATGCCAATGCCGAGTTGCAGTTTCGGTGCCTCAATGAAAACGATCCAGAGTTGCGCCGACCGACCATCAATCAAGATGGAGTAGTCCTCCGCGGCCGGATGCAACAAATATAGGTGAGCCATCCGGTTGAAGGGGTAACCCGCTGTATCGGACGGGTTACCTGTTTTTCATTTTGGATCGAAGGTGCCGAGTGTCAGCATTGGCGAATGCACCGCCGTTCAGTTCTTCAAGGAACTCGGCGGTATCTGCTGCGATTGGCATAGCTGTTGCCTCGGGTAGGCGCCGCCCTCCGTGACCGGATGCAGCATGGTGGCAATTTGATTTCGGATGGTGTTTTACGGATAACCTGCACTGGGGCCGGCCGAAGGAGCAGTAATGGGGCGTTCAAGCAAACCTGACGAACTCAAAAATCCGCGTAGGGTTATGGCTGGGAAGATGGCATACGAGCGAAGAAAGGCGGCTCAGGACGAAGCGAATAAGCCGGCAATGGAAATCGTAAAGGCCATTGTGGCGGTGATTTGCTTGATCGGGTTCGCGCCAAGCTTTTCCGCGAAGGTGACCTGAGCATCGAACGGTTCTCCGAGCTGCAGCTTGATCGCAACTTCTCACCGCTGACCCTGGTACAGATGAAGGCTCTTGAACCACTGGCGTTCGAGCGGGCGGGCATCAAATAACGGCAAACCAACTGGCGGGACCAAGGCGCTGCTTTTGCGTCTGCTGCCTGCTCAAGGGTGAGCGCGTCGTTGTTTCGTGATCGTTGACTGAGGGAAAGGATCTGCATATACAATCCGTTCTTTCAATTTTTGTTTCGGTAAGTCATGAGCGAAGAACGAGATATTCCCGAGCCTGAGCACGACCATCTGCTCGATCATGAATTCCATGATGACGAGTCATGGGTCGAAGAAGACGCTCAAGCAATTTTTGACGAAGAGGATGATGACGTTGATTTTCTTGATCAGATAGATCAAGAGGACTGACACAGCAAAATCTAAACGCAAGTAACCCAAAGGGCCCGTCCATCTGCACGGGTCTACATGCTTTGAATCAAGCCCTGGCAGCCGCCGGGGTTTTTTATGCGTGCGCCAGGCAGGGTGCGTTGCGCGCAAGCGCAACCAGCTCGGCTGTGGTGGTCACGCTGGTGACTTGGAGGTGAAAGTCCTCTACACACCCGGCAAGGGGAAGTGTTAGCCAGAGGCAAGGGTGTCGCGGGTGACTGCGAATCTGAAGGAAGCCCGAGGCAAAATGCTGGCCTGACGAACAGGAAGCGGATGAGGCGGGGTAGGGGGGCGAGTTTCCCCAAAGCCCAATACTTGCACGGAACGCTGCGACGTAGAAGCGACGTTAAAACACCCATTTTGAACGGGTCTTGCATTGCTTGGTTACCTGCTTCTGACACATTGACCTCAAGGTCATAACCGCGCCGAAATTGGCGCAATCCCAGTCCTTGGGTTTGCAGGCAAAGGACTGGGGGTATCCGTTGCGTGAAGGCAGGAGGCTACTACGGAAGGGCAGTTCACGTTACTGTGCATTCATCCACGTTGGATGACTGGCCAGCCCGCTCTAACAATAACAGGGAGGTTTCAAATGATACCGAAGCTACTCGTGACTATTGGGATTGTCTTCTACGCCGTCGTTGTACCGGTGTTAGAGCTCAATGATACCCATGTTTTTAACCAGGCTTGGGAGCCCCACGCTCGGCTACATGAGGTCTGGCAGTTGTTCACCAATACTGCAATTGGTGCATTTAGCCTTTGGCTTGTGTGGCTCAAGGGTAACCTCCGCCTCTCCAGTCTTCTTACATTGTTTATTACTGGCGGGTTCTTGATGGCTTACTGGCTTCGAGAGTCTTACGGTGGATCGATGATCCTCACAGATGGCTCAGAGAAAATGATTCTGGGGGTGAACTTAGGTCTTCTTGCATACACCCTTGCAATTTTGTTGGCTGGTATCGCAGTTGTAATCGATCTGCGAAAACGAGCGGCGCGAGTCTCAATCTGAACTGAGGGAGGGGGCGCAGCCTAGCAGTTGTCAATCGTGAGGGATGGATGAAGGGTTCGGTCAGCAGGACGCCGTAGGAGGGAATCAATCTTGTACCACTGACCGTGTAATTAGGGCGTAAATCGGGCATTTCCGAAGTAAGGAAGTGCCCGGTTTCATTGGCTCTGCGTACTTTGCCTTACCCCTTTAGAATCGCGGTGTAATTCTGCACGGAATTAGGCCAGCACTGCCTATCGAGAAGGGCTGCAATCCACCAGTCGTGATCAAACAGCACGCCATATCGAAACGAAAACTGCTGCCAGAAAAAACGAAATTGGAATTGGCAGTATCGATTGCACAGCAGTTAATTGCTTACCGGTGCGTCGAGTGACAATCCTGAACATGCCTACGACCAACACAAACGCTGTAATGAGCGCCCACCCATATTCACTCATGAGATACACCTAGCCATTCTTGTTTTACATTAAACATCGACTCCATAGGCCGCCCCAAAGCATAACGGCTACTCTATCAACACACCTTCATAGCCGACCATCTGCTTGATCGCATTCACACATTTGCTAATAGATTGTCCGTTTTGGGTCGGCTGCTGCCCCTCGTAACTGGTCGTTATCGACCGAACGTAAGGAGGTAGGAACCTTTAATGCCCTCCCTCCCACAACTCAGCAGCAACCTGCGAGCATTGTTACGTCCAGTAATCGACCTGATGATGCCAGCCGCTCGACAGAAGTCGCAATTCAATCCCAAGCAATCTTGTCATTTACCAAAGCTTAGGGCAGGGTCGATACCACTGACATCTCTGCCAAAGGAGTCACCCATGTCCAAGCTATATCCCAGTATCGATCCTGAGGGGCTGGTCGAGTACTCGGTGGTCTACACCGACCGCTCGCTCAACCATATGTCGCAGTCATTTCAAGGCGTGATGAAGAACATTTCCAGCACCCTGAAACAGGTCTACAACGCTCAGGCTGTAGCGGTGGTCCCGGGCAGCGGCACATTCGGCATGGAAGCGGTGGCACGACAGTTTGCCACCGGCCAGCAATGCCTGGTGATACGCAACGGCTGGTTCAGTTATCGCTGGAGCCAGATCCTTGAGATGGGGAACATCCCGGCGGCCACCACGGTGCTGAAAGCCCGACCGGTCGAGACTGGTCGTCAGGCTGCCTACGCCCCACCCCCTCTGGACGAAGTGCTGGCAGCCATTCAGGCGCAGAAGCCGCAGATTGTCTTCGCCCCCCATGTTGAAACCTCATCAGGGATTATCCTGCCCGACGACTACTTGCGGGCCATCGGCGACGCCGTGCATGCGGTGGGTGGCCTGTTCGTGTTGGACTGCATTGCCTCAGGCACGCTTTGGGTTGATATGCACAAATGCGCAGTCGACCTGCTGATAAGCGCACCGCAGAAAGGCTGGAGCGCCTCCCCTTGCTGCGCCCTGGTGATGCTCAGTTCTTTGGCCCTCGAGCGCATCGAACAGACGCATAGCAGCAGTTTCGCCTGCGACCTGAAAAAGTGGCTTCAGATCATGCAGGCCTACGAACAGGGCGGACATGCCTACCATGCGACCATGCCCAGCGATTCCCTCGCGCGATTCAACGAAGTGATGAAAGAGACGCAAGCCTACGGTTTCGACAAGATCCGCGGCGAACAACAGGCTCTGGGCGATCGGGTGCGCGCAATGTTGACCGGCAAAGGCATCAAAAGCGTGGCCGCAGCCGGCTTTCAGGCCCCTGGCGTAGTGGTGAGCTACACCGATGATGCCGACATCAAGAGCGGCAAGAAATTTGCCGACCACGGCCTGCAGATCGCCGCCGGAGTGCCGCTGCAATGCGACGAGCCGGCCGACTTCCAAACCTTCCGCATCGGTCTGTTCGGACTCGAAAAGCTGCACAATATCGAGCGCACAGTCAGCACCCTCGAGCAGGCACTGGACGAGGTGATGGTTAACTAAGCCCTCATCTTGCCCGCAGCACATACCGAACTTGTGAATTCCAGGAATGCATCCTGCCCTGGGCACTGCCGGCCCATGGCGCTGATCTTCGACAAATATGACGCTGGTCGTCCGGACGTCATGTTAGAACCACAAGGGAAAGCCCGTGCACGTGTCTTACTGACACGTGCGCCCTTCAGCGCTATCAGAAAAGGTTTCCGATGAAGCCTTTCACGGGGCGGATGATTGGCGGCTTTATGACTTGGATCGACCCCAAGCGGACATCTGAATATCTGGCCGCTCGCGTAACGGATAAGGCCGTAAGATGTGTGCTTCATTGCCGATAAGGAAATCGTCATGTCACCGAACAAGGCTTGCCCGGTCATCCTCTCCAGTATTCCTGGCACACACATCCTTCTGTTCCGCCATCCAATAGCAGGCGTACAACTGGTCAAAGGGACAATCGAGACAGGTGAAACTCCGGCTCAGACCGCTCTGCGTGAATTAAGCGAAGAATCAGGCATAGAAGCTGCCTCGGTTGTCAGCGATATGGGCTGCTGGGACGCCGCGCATCTCGACCAGATATGGTCATTTCAACTGTGTTACACGCAGGCACTTTTGCCGGAGCAATGGACTCATCGCACGCTCGATGACCATGGTCACACCTTCAGCTTTTTTTGGGCTCCGCTCGATGATTTGCCGTTTGCCGACTGTCATCCGGTCTTCCGTCGAGCATTACGGTACCTGACTGCCACACTGACAGCGCAAGGTTATGTATTGGCTCATGATCAAAGCACAAACATATCGTCCGAAGCTCCGACTTGATGTTCGCAAGCGGCTTTCGAGCGGCTGTTTCTGGCCCAGGCTGTGTAAAAACGCAGGTGCCATTTTGAATTCTGCGTTGCTACGTGAAATCAGCCGGTGTTGCGGTCAGTCGGAAGACCTGAAATTGGCGTGGGAACGCGTTATTTGACACGACTCAGCCCGCTATTACTGACCGAAAACGTTTTTACAGAGTGTCGGCCGATTGCTGCCTGTCACGAAGGACCGAGATCAACCCATAGCCGTCTTTCGTTGGATGACTTTAGGCACAAGCGGACAGCCATGACGTCCGCTCGACCGTTTTTCATCTGGTGTCATGCCAATGCCAATTCACTGTCCTTGATGTTCGCAATCGGCCCCAGGATCGAGGCGTCAAACTCGGCAAGGGCCGTGTGAGTTGCCAGGCGACGGGGAAGATCCGGATTGGCTAGAGCCGCTTTGCCCAACGCGATCATATCGGCGCCGTCTTGCAACACCTGCTCAGCACGGTGCGGTACATCCAGACCACCATTGGCGATGATCGCAACCTGGGGCGCATAGCGGCGCGCCAGCTCAACCAGACTTGCATTTCCTTCGATGAATGCCGGTTTCCATGCCTCAAACTCCGTCACATGGATAAAGTCCACTCCAGCGTCCTTGAGCGAGCTGAAAATGACCTCGGCGGCAGCTTCACCTTCCACCCACTTGTGTTCATAGTCGTTCACCTTGCTCTGTGAGATGCGCACACCGACAGGCGCAAGCGTGCCGATAGCGGCCCTGACTGCCTTGATGACTTCCAGTGTCAGTCCAAGCCGTGCCTGTACATTTCCGCCCCAGCGATCGTCTCGTTGATTGGTGTAGTCAGTCAGGAATTGGTCAAGCAGGTAGCCGTTCGCCCCATGGATTTCAACGCCGTCGAACCCAGCGACACGCGTGGCCAGCACAGCCGCTTGTGCGAATCCCGCGATGGCATCGGCGATGTCCTCATCACTCATCGCTCGGGGCAGCGGATATTGCCCCTCACCGTAATAGAACTTCATCTGCGTTCCTTTCGGGCGGACAGTCGAGGGTGCAGCGGTAGCAGTTTCAAAACGGTTGCCCTGATTCAGCGCTCCAGCATGCATGAGTTGAGCGAATACCGCGCCATTGTGGGCGCGAACAAGATCTGTCACGCCGTGCCATGCCTGGGCCTGTTCGACATCACTGATCCCTGGTTGGAAGGGGTAGCCCTGAGCATACTTCTGGTCGGTGTACAGTCCTTCGGTAATGACCAGACCAAATCCCCCTTTGGCAAATCGCTCGTAGTAACGCGCAATCTCGGCGGTGGCTAAGCCCGCCTCGGTGGCACTGACACGCGTCATCGGCGCTACGGCAAGACGATTCCTCAATCTGCGGTTGCCAATATCATAGGGAGTTAAAATCTGCTGGTTGTAGCCATTCATGTGATCAGTCCTCATTTATCCGAAACGCTTTAATAATCGATGTAGAGGACAGTAAACTTGGCCTGACGCGTTGAGAAGCCAGCAACAACGATAAGCCGCTTTATCAAAGATGGATATAATGATGCAGATCCCGGATGTGGAAGTGTTCAGCGCCATTGCCGAGAGCGGCAGCCTTTCAGCCGCCGCCCGACGACTGGGTCTGACACCCATGACAGTGTCTCGCAGACTGGCATCGCTGGAGGGAGAGTTAGGAGTTCGGCTGTTTCATCGAACAACGCGCTCCGTGTCGTTGACAGCCGAGGGCGAAACATTTCTTCCCTTTGCAACGACGCTGTTGGAAGCCAGCGAGGGAGCGAGGGTCAGTCTGAAATCATATGCTGGTACTGCCAGCGGTGTTTTGAAGGTGACTGCCCCCACCGTATTCGGCCAGTCAGTGATCATGCCGCTGATTCCCGCGCTTTTAGCCGAACACCCGGCGTTGCGGTTTGATCTGACGCTGTCGGACAGCATCGTGGATATCGTCGGTCTTGGGATTGATGTCGCAATTCGCATTGCGACTCTGCGAGACTCGGCTTTAATTGCGCGCCCCCTCGCCCCGAACCGAAGAGTGCTGTGTGCCAGTCCGAATTATCTGGAACGTCATGGAGTACCTACTACGATGGACGCATTGTTGAGCCATCGTCGCATCGCTCTACATGGCATGCCTTATTGGCCGTTCATGCGTGGCGGTGAAGCGGTCGCCATGCGGGCGGAGGGCGTTTTTTCGGCCAACAGTGTCGAGGCAGTCCGCACTGCATGCAGGCAAGGTTTAGGGGTAGCGATGCTCACGTACTGGGACGTCCGTGATGATCTAGATGCTGGGACCCTTCGTCTGGTCGAATTGGAAGATGTAACCCCGGAGCAACTCTTCATCACCGCAATATTGCCTACTCGCCAGCATGTGCCACACAGAGTAAGAGTTTTCCTCCAGCATCTGGAGACAGTGCTTAATTCCTGAGACTGACCTTCAATGATACGTCCACTTATGGGCTATGCCGGCCGTTAGGAGGAGCGTCCGCTATTGGCCGATTTCTGCCTGTTACCAAGGGCAGCAACCGACCCTTAACGGACGCTCGCAAGGTGCCAATTGTCAGAGTGAATATTCTGTCTATGGGAAGTGGGGAAGCGGCAGCCGCAAATGAGGCTGCCGCCCAACCGCTAGTTAGGTATTGGAATGTTCACACCTTCCTTCTGCAGGTCTTCGCGCACCGACTGGAATTTCTGGTACTTGGAAATTTCCACCGGGCCGTCGTAGGTCATGCTTTGCATTTTGCGTGGAGGGTACTTGGCGTAGGTTTTCATCAGGTTGTTGATCGCGATGCTGATGGGAACCATCGACCAGGTGCGTTCGGTGAAGTTGCTCATGAAAATGTCGTAGCGTTCCTGCGGATCCTGCAACAGGTCGAAGACCTGCGGCACGGTCGCCACGTACTTACTCTCACCTTTCCAGCCCAGGTTGGAATCGACCGCCAAGCCACCGGTCTGGGCGCCGTTATCGCCGCGCAGGTTGAACACGGCCTTGAAGTTGCCGACACGGGCAGCACCAGGGGACAGTTCGTTCTCCGTGAAGTAGAACCATTCCTTGCGTGGAGATGGGCCGGTGCCAAGCAACACCGGGGACATGTCGTAACTGTCGAACATGATCGGCTGACCTTCGCGGTCTTTCTCTGGCAGTTTGATGCCGGCCACCGCGGCAAACGTCGCCATCAGGTCCAGTCCACCGATGATGTCGTGGTTTTTCACCGCGGGTTTGATTTTGCCCGGCCAAACCATGATCGCCGGCACCCGGTTGCCACCTTCACGTACCGTGCCTTTGGTGCCGCGGAAGGGCGTGTAGCCGGCGTCCGGATAAACGTCCTGCCAGGCGCCGTTATCGGTGGTGTAAACCACCAGGGTGTTTTTATCCATTCCCAGCGCTTTCAACTTGTCCATGATGCGGCCAATGCGGGTGTCGAGTTCCACCACCGAGTCGGCGTACTTGGATTTGGAGATCGATTTGTGCACGAACTCCGGTGCTGGCAAGTTCGGCTGGTGCACCTTCATGAAGTTGACGTTGATGAAGAACGGCTTGTCAGATTTGGCGGCGGTGTCGAGGAACTCCATTGCGGCTTTCTCGACATAACCGTCAAAGTAGGGAATCCCAACCACGCCGGGTTTTCCATCAATGACCGGCGTATCAACATACTCGCCATTGATCTTGAACTCCTCGACCGGTTTTTCACCGGCCTTGCCGGACAATGCGCCCTTGGTCACCTTGACGAACATGGCGCGAGTCTCCGGGTCCATGTCCGGGAACCATTCGGGATCTGCGTAGGTGTAGGCGTTGAGATGATAAAGACCGACGTATTTCATGACGTCGTAACCCTGGGCGTTGGGCATTGCATAATCGGCTTCGCCCAGGTGCCACTTGCCGGTGAAGTAGGTGTCGTAGCCACCGGTTTTCAGCACGGAGGCCAAGGTCCATTCCGCTGCCGGCAAGCCACCGCCCTGGCCCTGGAAGGCCACGGTGGTCATGCCGCTTCGGTTGGGAATGCGCCCGGTTTGCATGGCCGCCCGACCCGGCGTGCAACTGGGTTGCGCATAGAACGAGAAGAAGGTTGTGCCTTGCGCCGCCAGTTCGTCGATGCTCGGCGTCGGCATGCCGCGACCCACACCGCCGCCATAGGGGCCCAGGTCACCGTAGCCGGTATCGTCGGATACGATAAAAAGGATGTTTGGTTTTTCTGTCTGCGCTGCCTGGGTAAGGTTAATTGCCATCAGGAGGGAACATGCTAGGTACAATCTAGTGCGGTGCGAGAGCCTATTCATGTGGATTTCCTTTCTCAAGTTCCGATCCTTGTTGCGGCCGCTCAAGTATCGAGAGCAATACAACAAGGAACTTCGTCAGTAATCCCCCCAACTTTTAGCCTGGACGGTTCAAGGGAACGGTGTAACGATTGGATCGAATCCCTCTTACCGTTCAACGCGCTCGTGAAGCCTAGTACGAAAAATTTCTATCTGTCTTATTTGGGGGGCGCAATTAGAGTCATTCGTCGCCTTTTTGCCCGTGATCCCACATCAGCTTTTTCTGGCTTTCGGTGTAATAGATCCGAGGTCTTTGCTTTATCTGCAACACTCCTTCTGCTTACACAGAATTTAGTTGTGTTGCATCGACCGGTTGAATCCACAACCCATTGCGGACACTCAGAATGATGCGAGGAGGCGATTACCCCTTGTGTGAGCCAGAAAGTGACCAGGCTGTATGGGCGAACCGACTTTTTCAACAGAACCGACCGTTTTCTGTCGGTCGAGATTGGCAGCTATGGGTTGATCAGCGCTGATCGCAATAAGGACCGTTTGGAGTGCTCTGTAGGTGTTGCGCCTGGCACAGAGCGACCAAGACGGACGTCCACGGGGACAGCGCTCTGACCGCAGGCAACGGCCGTACTATAATTAATGTCTGTCAATGTTTGTGTGGCGAGCGCTCCAAAACGAATCAGGAATCCATAGCGTTCACCTGACAGGCAGAGGGCAGCACAGCAAATGGGATGGACAGTACATCTGATTACGCGAGAGAGGGTTCAGCCATGAAAATTCACTCCTTCCAGCATTATTCTCATGGTCTGGAAATGGCCGTTCACGATGCATGGATTACCGCCAAGGTGAAGTCGGCCCTGGCATTTTCCGATCCGACCCTTAGCCTGCATATCAATGTCAAAACCCATGCGGGCATAGTGGGGTTAAGCGGCCGCGTCAACACTCATAGACAGTGTGAACAGGCCATTGGTCTGGCCCGTTCGGTTCATGGTGTCGCCGAAGTCGATGCCAGCGACTTGCAGACCCATGTGTTCACGCCAGGGAGTTTTCCAGAAGCGCCCAACGCCGAAGAGAGCACTGAGCGCCGGCCACAATCGTCAACAAAGATGGACGACAAATGATAATGGCAACTTTGTAGGCGCCGCGCTCCCAGTCGGGAACCGAGGTCTCTGCTTCATCTGCAACACTCCTTCTGCTTACACAGAATTTATTTGTGTTGCATCGACCGGTTGAATCCACAGCCGAAAGCAGTCACTCCGGCGCCATCATCAGCGCGAGCGTCATCTTGATGAGCTCTTCATTTTTGTCGATGGCTTCCAGGGCGCCGCGCACGTTGTCGGCGACATCGGCCGCGCTGCTCGACCCAGTTCGAATGCTCCAAGATGGCGGCTTCGAGGGCGAGCTGGTTTTCGTTGATCTTGAATAGCAGGGAAGGGAGCAGGTCTGAATTCGGCATAGGCGATTACTCGGCGGATGAGCGCATCGCAGCAGTGGCAGTACTGGTTCGCGTGATTGCCATGTCGTGGGTTACAGCGTTTCTGGTGATCCTGTGATATAGCTAGTGGCCATGTGTCTGCACATTTCAGTTACCATCGCGTATCTAGGAATAGTGAGCGACTACTCGCACGCGTTGCACATGGAAGGGAATCAATAACATGGATGGTGTGCGTTCTGTACAAGTTATCGCCGTGACCGGCGGAAAGGGCGGCGTCGGCAAGACGACTGTGGCTGTGAATCTTTCATTGGCGCTGGCGAAACTTGGAAGGCGAGTCGTATTGCTTGATGGCGATCTTGGCTTGGCGAATATCGATGTCCTGTTGGGGCTTTCCCCGCAGTACACGCTTGCCGATTTAATCGAAGGTCGCTGTGAGCTATCCGATGTACTTTTGCGCGGTCCGGGCGGGATACGAATCGTCCCTGCGGCTTCAGGCATCCAGAGCATGGTGCATTTGTCTCCGACTCAGCACGCAGGCCTGATCCAGGCCTTCAGTGAAATCGGCGACAGTCTCGATGTGCTGGTGATAGACACAGCTGCGGGCATCGGCGCGTCGGTGGTCAGTCTCGTCCGGGCGGCCCACGAAGTCTTGCTGGTGGTCTGCGACGAACCGACCTCGATCACCGATGCCTACGCACTGATCAAACTGCTTAATCGTGATTACGGAATGGACCGTTTCCGGGTGCTGGTCAATATGGTGCAGAGCCCGACGGAAGGTCGCGCGCTGTTCGCTAAATTGGCCAAAGTCACCGATCGCTTCCTCGACGTAACCCTGCGGTATGTGGGAGCGGTTCCGTACGATGAATGTGCGCGTAGGGCAGTGCAGAAGCAGCGAGCAGTCTACGAACACTTTCCGCGCTCCAAGTGCGCCCAAGCATTTCAGGAAATCGCTTTAATGGTCGACGCTTGGCCCTTGCTGGCTACCCCCAGAGGGCATATGGAGTTCTTCGTTGACCGACTCGTCCATAATTCGAGAAGGTGACATTTCTCTCCCGGCCGTATGAGTGGTGCGATTGTGGTGTCCGCTTCTGCCTAATAAGCCTGGAAGCGCTTTTGTTGGGTCGGCTTGCGCAAAACCTCCTCTGGAGGCCGCGTGTTTCCGTTTGTATAAGCACAAAAAAGCGGGTGTTTTGCCACCCTTGTAAGTAACTGTATTCGTTTAGAAACAATAGGTTAGGCTGCTACAGCCCCCAGCATGGGGTGCTAGGGGACGAGTGTTCGAATTACTCCGTCCCGACCATATAATTCAAAGGGTTGCGAGATTTTATCTCGCGACCCTTTTTTATTTTTGGTCGTTTTACCCCTACAAAACGACTGGTTCTGGGTGGATGCGTCTTACATCTTGTCCGGTTTGATACGATTTGTTCGCGATGAGCCTGTTTAGAAGACGACTTGGTTTGGCCGCAGCCATTGAAGCAGGTGTCAGGCGCTTCATTCTGGTCTCTGTCTTCCCCCGATGCGCTGCGTGGAAGCCCGTTATCCGAAGGTTTCGAAAATTACATTGCCGTGAAAAAACGAGCAGATGATCACTTGGTGGGGACGGATTTGAATTGGGTGGAAACGGCAGCGGCCAAGAGAAGGGGTTTACTTGCGGGTGATTCTTTATTTTGTTTATGTGGTCAGTCATCCTATGATTATCCTAAAACGACATCAATCGCTGTTTTCTTAGGTTGGAATGACACGTCGTGGCTCAGGCGCAGTGTTTGCACGAGCCGAGCCTGGTTAGATACCGTCCACGCAGCCCGGCGCTGACCCGCGAGCTTGAAACATTTATAAACACACTCGCTCAAGATTAGTTGTACGACGTCGTATCTAATGTGTTCGACTGCGCTCGTTCTCACAAAAAAAATAAATGGAGATACCCTCTATGACGAGCATTCCTTCCGTAGAAGGCCAGGCTGCGGCGCCCGCACAAAATCGATTTTCCCGAATACTCAAACTGCTGGGCCCAGGAATCATCGCCGTACTGTCCTGGCTGGGCGCAGGTGATCTGATCACGTCGTCCGTGGCCGGTGCCAATTACGGTTACGCAATGATGTGGGTGCTGGCGGTCTCTCTGCTCTTGAGATACCTGATCGTAAACATCATCGCTCGCTTCCAGTTGTGCAATAACCAAGGCATGACCATCCTGCAAGGCTATGCGCAGCTGAATCCCTTTTTCGCCTGGTTCATGCTCGTCTACGCCCTGCTGATGGGGCACTTGATGAACGCCTACATGATCAAGGGGGCGGGTGAGTCGCTGGCGATGCTGTTCAAAATCGACCAGCCACTGCTGTGTTCATTGGCGGTGGTACTCGCTGTGTGGATGCTGGTCGGTCGTAATATTTATTCGATGATCGAAGGCGTGATGAAGATGCTGCTGGCGATCATGACCCTGGCCTTTATTGCCTTGGCCGTAATGTCAGGTCCCGATGTCGCCGGTATCGTTAAAGGCACCATCGGCTTCAGTATCCCGCCGGATGAAGGCGTGCATGGCGCGCTGCTGGTGGCGGTATCGGTTATCGGCGCGGTTGCAGGCTCCATTGCCAACTTCGTGCATCCGTATGTCATGCGCCAGAAGGGCTGGGTAGGGCCGCAGCACAAGCGTGTTCAACGTAACGATTTGCTGTTTGCAGTGTTCGTCGGGATCGTCATCAACCTGGCCATCTGGATCGTCGGCGCGGAAATTCTGCGGCCCAACGGCATCGAGGTGAAGACCTTGGGCGACCTTGGCAAGGCGCTGGAAATTTTCTTTGGCCCGATTGGTTGGTATGTGTTCTTCATTGGCGTGTTCGCGACACTGTTTGCCAGTATTTCAGGCAAGACCACCGCGTTCCCGATGCTGATTACCGATGCCTTCCAACACGTTCGTCCTGAACGTCGCGAAAAGTACGGTAAAGAGTTTCATCATGATCCGATGCACAAATGGTTCATGCTTTTTATCCTGGTGACGCCGTTGATCTGGTCGCTGCCAGGCATGCCGGATTTCGTAACCCTGACCATTGGTGTCAGCGCGTTGAACATCATTGGCTTGCCGGTCATTTCCCTGGGCCTGCTGATCATGTCCAACCAGAAGTCGCTGCTGGACAAGAAATATCGCAACAACCTGTTTGAAAACATCGCGCTGCTCTTTGCTACAGGCCTCGCGCTGTGGGTCGCCTTCCAGTTGGGCGTCGATCTGTTTACCTGACACCGAGCCGCCAAGGGGACGCAACGTCCCCTTGGCGGCTAGCGTTCAATCAGTCACAGACCCTTGCGGCATTCTCCCGGCGAAACTGTCCACCAGGCTCGCCACCACCATCTCGCCCATCCGCGTGCGGGTCTGCAGCGTCGCGCTCGCGCGATGGGGCTGCAGCACCACTTTTTCGTTGGCAAACAGTGTCTCGGGGACGTTCGGTTCATCGACAAACACATCCAGCGCCGCACCCGCGATCTCACCAGCGGCAAGCGCCGCCACCAGATCGACCTCGTTGACCAGCTTGCCGCGCGCCACGTTGATCAGATACCCGTCCTTGCCCAGCGCCTGCAGCACCTCGGCATTGATGATGGCTTCAGCCTTGTCGGCAGCGGCCGCGAGAATCAGCGCATCACTGTTGCTGGCAAGCTGCTTCAGGTCGGCGATGAAGGTGTGGTTTACATCGCTCATCGGCTGCAAATCGGTGTAACTGATCGGGCAACCGAACGCTGCGGCGCGGGTCGCCACGGCACGACCGACCCGGCCCATGCCGACGATGCCAATGCGCATGCCGGACACTTGGCGCGCCAACGGCAACGGGGCCAACGGTGTCGGGCTATGGGGCCATTGGCCCGAACGCACATAACGATCACTGGTGCACAGACTCCGGCACACGGCAATCAATAATCCGATGGCCAGGTCCGCGACATCTTCGGTCAGCGCGCCGATGGTCGCGGTTACGCGAATTCCGCGATCCCTGGCGTATGCCAGATCCACCGCATCAGTGCCCACGCCATTGACCGCCACCACTTCCAGCTTGGGCAGTTGCGCCATGAGTGCCTGGCTGATACCGGTATGCCCGCCGGTGATCACACCGCGAATGTTCGCGCCGTGTTCCTGCAAATAAGCCTGCTTGTCGGCCTGCTGGAAGTAACGTCTGACGGTAAACAGCTCATCGAGCCTAGCGTTGATTTCAGGGATCAGGATCGGGCTGAGCTGCAAGACTTCTGGCTTCATATAAAACCTCGCGTAACGGAATAAAAAAGGCCGGTTTAACCGCGACCGGCAAACGGCATGGCGCTGGCCATGACGGTCATGTTCAGGACGTTCGCCTCCAGCGGCAGACCGGTGATGTAGCGCACGGCATCGGCCACATGCTTGACGTCCACCATCGGCTCCACGGCGATGGTGCCGTTGGCCTGGCGCACGCCTTTAGTCATGCGCACCGACATTTCGGTCAGGGCGTTGCCGATGTCGATCTGGCTGCAGGCGATGTTGAATTCGCGCCCGTCCAGGGCCAGGGATTTGGTCAGTCCCAGCACCGCGTGTTTACTGGCGGTGTAGGCGCTGCTGAAGGGGCGTGGGGTATGCGCCGAGATCGAACCGTTATTGATGATGCGTCCGCCCTGTGGCTGTTGCCGGCGCATCAGTCCGAAGGCACCACGGGCGCAGAGGAAAACGCCGTTGAGGTTGGTGTCGATCACGTTGCGCCACTGCTCGAATGTCAGTTCATCGAGCGGCACGGCAGGGGCGTTGACCCCGGCATTGTTGAACACCACGTCGAGGCGTCCGTATACCTCGGTGATGGTTGCAAACAGTGCATCGACACTGGCCGGGTCGCGCACATCAGTGGGGACCGCCAACGCTTCGTGTCCTTCGCTGAGTGCCAATTCGACCAAGGCCTGCAACGGCTCCGGCCGACGTCCGGCCAATACCAGGGTGAATCCGTCGGCCATCAGAGCCAGGGCCACGGCGCGGCCGATTCCGCTACCGGCGCCGGTGACCAGGGCCACCTTTAAAGGAAGAGTGTTAGACATGTTGTTATCTCCTTTTTCAATTCACGAGGGCGTGTGCCGGGTTCAAGGTCGCTGACCAACGCGCATTTCCAGTTGGCCGATGCCGGCGATCCCGGCGTTGATGATGTCGCCTGGTTGCAGCACATCGACGCCTGCCGGGCTGCCGGTCATGATCAAGTCACCGGCCCGCAGCGCTACCGATTGCGAGATGCGGCTGATGATTTCACTGACCGACCAGATCTGGCTGTCGAGGCTGTCGCGCTGGCGTTCTTCGCCGTTGACGTTTAGCCACAACTCGCCGTCCGGGTGTCCCGCGTGAGTCACCGGCACGATGGCGGTCATCGGTGCGGCGCCGTCGAACACCTTGGCACCTTCCCACGGCAAACCATTGCTTTTGGCCGCGCGCTGGACATCACGACGAGTCAGGTCAAGACCGACGGCATAGCCCCAGACATAGGCCAGCGCCTGACTCTCCGGAATATTGGCGCCGCCTTCACCGATGGCCACGACCAATTCGATTTCGTGGACAAACTCTTCAGTCAACGGCGGGAAAGTCACTTCACCCGCCGCATCCACCACGTTGCTCGCCGGTTTCATGAAGAACACTGGCGGCTGACGGGACTGGCCTTGGGTGTCTGGCCAAGGGTAGTTGCGGCCGACGCAAAATACCCGGCCGACGGGAAAGCGCTGCTGGCTGCCGGCAACCGGCAAGGTCGCAGGCAGATCCGGGGTAAAAACGTATTCGGTCATAGTCATTTTTGTAGTTGTCCTGTTGGAAGCATCAGCCTACGGCGGCTTCGTTTTGCGAAGTTGGACGAATGCCACCTCGTGTTGGAGAAAAACGCTTTTCTGCGCTCAGCGCGCCTTGAGTTCGATGCGATACAAACGACCGAGCAGCAACGAATAGGACAAGGTACCCATCAGCGCCACGCCACCAATGAACCAGAAGGCGTAGGCAAACGAGCCTGTCGCGTGGACGATGCCACCAATCACAATCGGAGTGACAATCCCGCCGATGTTGGCGGCCAGGCTGGTGACCCCGCCGGTCAGTCCTATCAATTCCTTGGGCGCGACCTCCGACACTGCCGCCCACGACGAAGAAGCGATTCCCTGGGCGAAGAAGGCAATGGTCAGCACGGCAATGCAGATCACGTTCGAGTCGGTGAAATTCACCAGCACAATCGACATCCCCAGCATTGATCCGACCACCAATGGCAACTTGCGAGCGAAGGACATTGAGTAACCACGGCGTATCAGCAAGTCGGAGACGATGCCGGCGAGCAAGATGCCGACCGTTGCGCCCACGAACGGTAGCACCGCGAAGATCCCGGCCTTGATCATGGTCAACTTGCGTTCTTCGATCAGGTACGTCGGGAACCAGGTCAGGAAGAAGTACAGCGCTGAGGTGCTGGCGAACTTGCCGATGCAAATCGCCCAGATCTGCCGATAGTTGAACAGCTCGGCGATCTGCCGCCAGTTGAACCGGGTGCGTTCCTGGCTGCTCTTGACCAGTCCACCCCCGGCTTCGATGTACTTCAGTTCTTCCGGGCTGACGGTCTTGCAGTTCAACGGATCGCGGTACAGGTACAGCCAGATCACTCCGAAAACAATGCCGAGTAATCCGGTGCTGTAAAACACATGGCGCCAGTCATAGGTCGTGGCCAGCCATAACAGCACGCCCGTGAACAGTGCCGTGCCCAGATATTGGCCGCACACGTAAATGCTGCTGGCCAGGCCCCGTTCGCGGGCCGGGAACCATACCGTCACCGCACGGCTGTTGGCCGGAAAGGCTGGAGCTTCCATGGCGCCGACGGCTAGGCGCAGTCCGAACAACGACGCGAAGCCCGTGGCGAAGCCCTGGCACACGGTGACCGTCGACCAGCTGATCAGTGATACACCGTAAGTGAACCGGGATCCGAAGCGATCGGCAACAAACCCGGCGGGCACCAGGGCGAGGGCGTAAGTCCAGGCAAACGCGGAAAAAATCAGGCCCATTTCAATCTTGTCCAGGCCCAGGTCCTTGGCGAGGAACGGCGCCGCAATCGAAATGTTCACGCGGTCGATGTAGTTGATGATGGTTGCAATCAGCAGCAACGACAGCATGAACCAGCGCCTACGCGTCGGCAGTCGTTGTGGCAGCAGGGCGTCCCGGGCGCCGGCATTCACCGACGGCGCGGTGGACGGGGAGGTTTGCGAGTTCGACATGAGTAGACCTTTTTATTGTTAGAAGAATCGAGATGTTCGCGCGCAGCCGAAGCCGATGCCGCCAGTGTCGGGGCAGAGCAATCGCTACTTGAATGAGAGGCGCGGACAGCCGCTGTCAGGCGCTCAGATACGCCTTCGGACTGGCTCGATCTGGGGAGGGTTGGCGAGGGGGAAAATCAGGTTCATCACGTGCGCACCTTTTGATTGTTTTTGGACGGGTCGGGCTGCATTGGCTGTCACAGTGGTCGTACAACATCTCAAAATCAACGGGGGCGTTAGATCGTTTTTTCTTCTGAAAAAGGCGATTAATGCAGGTGTCCAAGAAAAATCAAATCAGCTCATTTCCTTAGTCATGCTTCATGCGTTTAATAAGATTATGTTTTTAAATGATTAATTATTTTTATGTGCTCGTAGTTTTTTGGACGGACGACAAATCACACACGGATACAATTAATTCTCTGAATTTCGTTGTCATCCTATGACATGTTGAGGTCAGCAGGGTCTGCCTTCACAATCAGCGCGGTCGCCGCCTGCATCGCGGCGCGACGACAACCTGTCCATGTACCTGTCGAGGATCCTCAGGCGATGTCGTCACCCAGTCGAGTACCCACTTACGTCATGCAGCAGCGCAGCGAATTGACGGACTTTTACATCCGCGACAAAAAGGGACGGCGCGCCGAAACCAGCCCGCATCGCCACGAGTATTTCCAGATCCAGGTCAACCTCGGTGGCGATACAATGCAGCACATCGGCAATGTCGAACGTCCGTTTCCGCGCAACACGCTGGCCTTCATCCTGCCGCATCGCGTGCACGTGATTCCGCATCCGGCCGACAGCAACTTCATGGTGATCAATTTTTCCCAGACCTTCCTGCTGCCGCATTTGCAGTGCGATCCGATGGATCTGGAGGAAGTCTCGATTCTGCTGGCGCCGGAGTTGTCGCCGTTCCGCTTTCAAGAGCATCTGGATTTCATTCTGGCCGATGAGGATTTCAACAAAGTCTGTGCCTTGATCGAACAGATGCGAGTCCTGGATGAGAAGCGTCAGTTTGGCACTCGCGAGATGCTCAAGGGGTTGTTGCTGCAACTGGTGGGGAGCGTTTGTGCCTTGTATGCCGAGCCGCTCAAACGATTGGCCGAAGAGAATGCCGCCGAAGTCAGCCGACGCGATGCGCTGAGCAGGATGTCGGAATACTTGCGCAAGAACATCGCCGACCCCGACCTCAACTTGATTAAAGTTGCGGCGGCGACCTACCTGTCCCCGACGTACCTGACGCATTGGCTGCGCAGGGAAATCGGCAAGACCTTCACCGAACTGGTGCTCGAACGCCGAATGCACGCTGCACGCAATTATTTGCTCAATGGCACACGACCGGTGGGGGAGGTGGCGAGGTTGTGCGGTTTCGCTGACGAGGCATATTTTTCGCGACGCTTCCGCCAGATCCACGGCCAGCCACCTGGGCAATTCAGACGTCAGCAACTCAATCCTGATACGCCGCAATCGCCGTCCAACACGTGATCGACAGTTGTAGGTGATGTGGCGCTAGATACGAGGTCGATCCGGGCGCACCGGATTGGGGATGGGGTGATCGGCAGTTGGGCGCAACGCAGCGCGCTGCACTGAGCGAATCGTTCATTCGCAGAGTTGGCCGTCAGTAAAATCTGACGGCCTTCGCTTGCCGCTCTTCAACCTGCAGGTGCCCCACAAACGCCACGTTGCTCAAGCGCGGTTCACTGCATCGGCACCTTGAGGTGGCAGGTGAACATCAGCTGTACTGATTTGCCGAACCAGCAGCGGATTTTAGCTTCCTGGAATGGGTCAGCTGATAAGCAATTGCCAACCAAATGAACCACCCTGGCATGACCAGTAAGGCAATACGAGTGTCAGGTCTTAATGCCAACAGGCAGAGAACAAACCCCAGGAACGCCAAGGAGAACCAGGCCATCGGCACGCCGCCAGGCATCTTGTAGGTCGATTGCGTATGCAGGTCGGGTCGGCTTTTGCGATAGGCAATGTACGACGCGAGGATGGTCGACCAAGTGAAAATCACCAGGATCGCCGACACGGTAGAAACGATGGTGAACGCTGTCATGACTTCCGGAACGATGAACAGCAGCAGTACACCCACCAGCATCAACAGTGTGGTAAACGCCAGGCTTAGCAGAGGTACGCTATTGCCCGACAAACGCCGAAAAATCCCAGGCGCATTGTCGTGACTGGCCAGTCCAAACAGCATGCGGCTGGATGAAAATACGCCACTGTTGGCCGATGAGGCGGCAGACGTCAGCACCACAAAGTTGACGATACCTGCTGCTGCGGGAAACCCTGCAACCAGAAACAGTTCGACGAAAGGGCTCTTGTTGGGCGAAACCTGCTGCCAGGAAGTCACTGCAATAATGCAGGCCAGTGCCAGCACATAAAACAGGATGATTCTCAGCGGAATCGAGTTGATGGCTTTTGGCAGGGTCTTCTCGGGGGAGCGAGTTTCGGCGGCTGCAGTACCGATCAGCTCAGTGCCGGCAAAGGAGAAGATTGCCATCTGGAATCCGGCAAAGAAACCAAACAGGCCGTTGGGGAAGGCCGCCTGTTTATCCAGCAGGTGGTTCAGGGATGCTGTAACGCCACTAGGTGATACAAAGGAGCTGGCAATCATCACCATGCTGACGCCAATCAGGGTGACGACGGCAATGATCTTGATGATCGCGAACCAGAACTCCACTTCACCGAAAAGTCTGACGGTCAGCACGTTTAGGGCGAACAGCGTCATCAACATACCGATGGCCGGGATCCAGGCGGGTACATCGGGGAACCAGTACTGAAAGAATCCGCCGACCACCACGGCGTCGCCCACCACCGCGACGCTCCAGCTCAGCCAGTACGACCAGCCGAGGAAGAATGCCGCCCGCGGGCCGAGGTAGGCACCGGCAAAATCCGCGAAGGTTTTGAAGTTCAAGTTGGACAGCAACAGTTCGCCCATGGCGCGCATGACGAAGTAGACGAACAGACCGATGATCATATAAATGAGGATGATCGACGTGCCGGAGAGGGCAATGATCTTCCCGGAACCCATGAACAGGCCTGTACCGATGGCACCTCCCATGGCCATTAATTGAATGTGACGATTGCTGAGCGTGCGCTGCAGCGCGGGCTGTTCAACCCGCTCGGACGGAGTCGATTTCATTACAAAACCTCTTGATTTTATGTTTTTGAGTTTTGGCAGAAAGGTGGCTGTCTAGCGTTCTTGTTAGGGATGCAACGGCTACTGACGGTGGTGGTTTGCGGGCGGCAGGGTTCGCGTTCACTGCAGGGTGAGTGGCCCCTTGGCACTTTGTTCAGGGGCACCACTTGTGGCTATCAACTGGCCGTGCGCAGGCGCGAGGGGACGATTGCTGGCTGCTGATCAAGCAGTTGGTAGAGATTTTTTATGTTGGAAGGCGTCGGCACCAGATGGATGCGCTCACCGATGGCATGCTCTCGCGCCAGGTCGTGCACGTAGCGCAGTGACGAAAAGTCTTCGAGGGCAAAACCCACCGAATCGAACACGGTGACCTGTGCGTCGTTCTCGCGCCCCGGGACTTCGCCCAGGACAATCCGGAAGAACTCGACGACAGGAAAGTCGGGCTCCAGTTGTTGAATATCGCCTTCAATCCGGGTTTGAGGTTCAAACTCAACGATGACCCGGGCATTGCGCAGGATCTCGGCGTGCAGTTCGGTTTTCCCCGGGCAGTCGCCGCCGACGGCATTGATATGCATGCCGGGCTCGATCATCTCGGGCGTCAGAATCGTTGCATAGGCTTTGTCTGCGGTGACGGTGGTGACGATGTGCGCGCCCTTGACCGCTTCCTGTACCGAGTTGGCCAGAATCACCTCAATATCCGGGAATGCGGCCAGGTTGTGCTTCAATTTGAGTGAAGCGTCGCGATCGATATCGAAAATGCGTATTTGCTTGATGGACAGCATTTCGTGGAAGGCGAGGGCCTGAAATTCGCTCTGGGCGCCATTTCCGATGATTGCCATGATGCTTGCACCCGGGCGCGCCAGGGACTGCGCAACCAGGGCAGAGGTCGCGGCAGTGCGTACGGCAGTTGTCAGCGTCAGTTCGCTGAGCAATGTTGGATAGCCGCTGTGGACATCGGCCAGGACTCCGAAGGCCATGACCGTCAGCATGCCTCTTTGACCGTTGTCCGGGTGACCATTCACGTATTTGAACGAGTACTGCTGGCCGTCGTCGGTGGGCATCAACTCGATCACACCGTCTGCTGAATGATTGGCAGTGCGGGGCGATTTATCAAACTGCGCCCAGCGTGAATAGTCAGCCTCAATGTAAGCCGCCATTTCGCGGATGGCCCGACAGATTCCCACCTTGGCGAACAGGTGTGCGGCATGATCGACATCGATAAAATGAGTCATTTTTTTATTCTCCGATTCAGTAGTTGAAACGCTGCGATTCAGGGCATGACTCAGGCACGTTTGCTCTCGAAACCATGCAGTACGTTGACCGCATTGATCCCGATCTCATCGACCATGTAGCCGCCTTCCATCACGAACAGGGTGGGGCAGCCCACGCCCGCGATCAGCTCGCCGATGCCGATGAAGTCTTCGCTTTCCAGCAGGAAGTGGCTGATGGGGTCGTCCTTGAACGTATCGACGCCGAGTGAAATAACCAGTACTTCAGGGGCGAATTGCTGCAGTTTCCTGCAGGCGTGGAGCAGGGCGTTGCGGTAGCTTTCCCAGGTGGTGTTCTTCGGCAACGGGTAGTTCAGGTTGTAACCTTCGCCGTGGCCGGCGCCGACTTCGTGGCTGTAGCCTGAGTAGTACGGATAGGACACTGCCGGTTCGCCGTGCAGCGAGACAAACATGACGTCGCTGCGCCCGTAGAAAATGTTCTGCGTGCCGTTGCCATGATGAAAGTCGACGTCCAATACCGCGACACGTTTGGCGCCTTGGGTAATGGCTTGCTGTGCGGCAATGGCGGCGTTGTTCAGATAGCAGTAGCCGCCCATGTATTCACGTGCTGCGTGATGGCCAGGTGGGCGACACAGGGCAAAGGCACTGTCGTGGCCTTCATCGATCAGCGCCAGTCCGGTCAGCGCGATATCGGCGCTGGTTTTTACTGCTTGCCATGTGGTGGCGGTAATGGGGGAGCCGGCGTCCATGGCGTAGAAACCCAGTTTGCCGTCGATGAAAGTCGGTACTTGCTCGTTGGCCAGATCGCGCACGGGCCATACCAGCGGCAAGGCATCGTGGGTGCGTCCGGTTGCGCACCATTCAGACCAGGCAGTTTCCAGAAAGGTTACGTAGCGCTCGCTGTGCGCGTTGACATAGCACGACCGGTCAAATGCTCGCGGTTCGATGACCTGGCCAAGCCCTACCTGTTTGACCCGATGATGGACGGTATCGGCCCGACTGGGCTGTTCGAAGGAGGGCTTGAGCACGCCGTCTTTCAATTCGGAGCCGTGGTGCAAACGGTGGGAATCACTGAAAACTGTAAACATTGTGCGCATCCGTTGATGTGAACCAGTGCAAATATTCTGTTCCGGTCTGGAGGCGCTTTCTTTGCTTTGTTTTCGTGTTTTACTAGATTGTTCGGGATTTATTACTCAGGAATGGCGTAATGAAGAAAAAATCATCCAAGCGCATCAGTCTCGACGACACCGACCTGGCGATTCTCGCGTTGCTGCAGGAGGACGCGAGTATTTCCAACGCCGAGCTCAGTGAGCGGCTGTCGTTAAGCCTTACGCCTTGCTGGCGGCGGCGTAAGAGAATGGAGGAGGCGGGCGTGATAAAGGGCTACCAGGCCAACCTTGATCGACGAATGCTGGGGCTGGATATCATGGCGTTCGTGCACATCCGTTTTTCCACCCACGCCGATCACGCTCCGGACGCCTTCGAGGCGGTGATTGCGCAATTGCCCGAAGTGTTGTCCTGTCACAAGATCACCGGGGATGCCGATTACGTACTGCAAGTGCTGGCAGAGGATCTAGATAGCTACAGCGACTTTATCGAACAGGTACTCAGGCGTCAGGTGGGTATTGCATCCATCCAGTCCAGTTTGTCGTTACGCGAGGTCAAGACCAGTAGCCGTATAGCGATACCCAAATCGAGCAGGGGGTAAAACGATTGAGGTAGTCCGGAGCCCCGACGATGACCCAGGCAACATTGGGCGACAGCCGCTGAACAATCATGCCTTCCTGAAAAACAGATCAGAAGGTGTAAACCTATTTCAGGACTACACAGCCATTAAAAAAAGCAGCCCTTTGGCACCGATAACATCGTTTCTCGGGCGCACCGCTTTTCAATATATTGGCCGCCAGATCTGGTGAATGACTCAACACTCACCACCCTCAGTGCGAGTAGTCTTAATGAACAATAAACCTGACAACGCGGGGCTTGATAACGCCGGAACCGGGACCCGAGCGGTCTGGGGCGGGGAGCAAGTCAGGCATCCCTACAACGCCACTCAAACACCGATCGTGGTCAGCGCCGCTTACGGTTACGACGACATCGACGTCTGGTACGACGTTGCGTTGGGCAAGACGCCGGGCTTTATCTACAGCCGCATGAGCAACCCGACAGTCGAGACCCTCGAAGCAAAGATTCGCGAGCTGGAAATGGCCGAGTCCGCCGTGGCCTTCAGCAGCGGCATGGCGGCGATCAGCAGTGTGCTTTTCACCTTCCTGGCCAATGGCGATCGTGTGGTGTCGACCAAGGACAGCTACGGTGGCACCAACAAGATTTTCGAAGAATTCCTGCCGCGCACGGGTGTGGAGGTGACATTGTGCGAGACGTTCGATCACGAGGAGATCGAGCGTGAAATCGCCAAAGGCTGCCAGTTGGTGTACCTGGAAACGCCGACCAACCCGACCCTGAAAATACTCGATATCCAGCGTCTGGTAGCTGCAGCCAAGCGCGTCGGTGCCGTGGTGGTGGCGGACAACACCTTTGCCACGCCGCTGAATCAGAACCCCCTGGCGTTAGGGGTGGACGTGGTCATCCACAGCGCGACCAAGTTCCTCAGCGGTCATGGCGATGTACTTGGCGGCCTGGTGTGCGGCAGCGAATCCTTGATGGCCAAGGTTCGTCATTACCGGGAAATCAACGGTGCGACGCTCGACCCGTTCTCGGCCTACATGATCATCCGGGGCATGAAAACGCTGGTGCTGCGCATGCGTCAACAGCAACGCAGTGCCCGTGCCCTGGCGGAGTTCCTCTGCACCGAACCGTTGGTTGAGTCGGTCAATTATCCCGGCTTGCCCGGTCATCCGAACCACGCTGTGGCGTGCGCGCAAATGTCCGGCTTCGGCGCCATCGTCAGTTTTGTTCTGGTCGGTGGGATGGACACGGTCAAGGTGCTCTTGCCACGTCTGCGATTCGCCCACTGCGCGGGCAATCTCGGTGCAGTGGAAACCATTTACGGCCCGGCCCGGACCACCAGCCATGTCGAGAACACGCTGGAGGAACGACTGGCTCTGGGTATCTCCGAAGGACTGGTGCGGGTCTCGGTCGGCATTGAAGACACTGACGATCTGCTCGACGATTTGAAGCAGGCGTTCGCTTTTGTCAGGTGTTCGCGCGATGAGCTGGCACAGGCAAACACACAGCACTCAAACAACAAAACGTGCATCGAGGCTGCAAGCTGAAGTTTTAACGTTAGTACCTCACGACAAGGCTGTTAGTGAGGCGTTCATGAAGTGGAATAATAATAAAACTTAGTGGCGACCTGTTTTTACTCTGCCCAGTAACTGATCGCAGACGTTAATGCGCGCCCTGACAACTTTCATGAGAACAACCATGTCCATAAAAGAAGAACAACTCACTACGCGTGCCGGTTTTAAACAGGAAATGCAGACGCGCCACATTGTCATGTTGGCATTGGGTGGCGTCATTGGTACCGGGCTGTTTCTCACGTCCGGGTACACTGTTAACCAGGCCGGTCCGTTGGGTGCAGTCATCGCCTACATCATTGGCGCACTCATGGTTTACATGGTCATGATGTGCTTGGGCGAATTGGCGGTGCAGATGCCGGAAACGGGTTCGTTCAGCACCTACGCCACGCGTTTTCTCGGACCCGGCACCGGCTACACCGTGGCGTGGTTGTATTGGCTGACCTGGACTGTGGCAATCGGCTCTGAATTTACCGCCGCCGGGATTTTGATGGCGCGCTGGTTTCCGGATACACCGGTATGGATTTGGAGCGCGCTGTTCGCAGGCTTGGTGTTTCTGACCAACGTGATTTCGGTACGCTTGTTCGCTGAGACCGAATTCTGGTTGTCTCTGGTCAAAGTGGTGACCGTGGTGGTTTTTCTGCTAATCGGTGGTGGCGCGATTATCGGTCTGCTGCATATCGATCAGGCTCACAGTATCGGGCTGAGCAACTTCACTCGCGAGGGGCTTTTCCCTACCGGTTTCATGCCGATTGCCATGACGTTACTGGCGGTCTCCTTTGCGTTCTCCGGTACTGAACTGATCGGCATCGCCGCGGGTGAAACCAAGGACCCCCAGCGCAATGTGCCACGTGCCATTCGCACGACCGTGCTGCGCTTGGCGATCTTCTTCGTAGGTACCATTTTCGTCCTGGCGACGCTGTTACCCCGTGAGCAGGCCGGCCTGGTAGAGAGTCCATTTGTCACGGTGTTCACTTACATCGGGATTCCCTATTCGGCTGACATCATGAACTTCGTGATCATCAGTGCCTTGTTGTCGGCCGCCAACTCCGGTTTATACGCTGCTTCACGGATGCTCTGGACCCTGAGTGACCAGGGTCACCTGCCCAAACAGTTCTCGGCCCTGACCCGCATGGGCACACCACTCAACGCCATTATTGTCAGCATGGCCGGTGGCGCCGCCTCTTTGCTCAGCAGCGTGTTTGCCGCCGACACCATCTATCTGGCGCTGGTGTCGATCTCCGGATTGGCAGTGGTGGTGGTGTGGATGAGCATCGCCGCGAGCCAGATTGCTTTCCGCCGTCACTATGTGGCCAATGGAGGCGATGTCCACGACCTTAAGTTCCGCGTCCGGGGTTATCCATGGGTGCCGTTGGGGGCGTTGGTCTGCTGCAGCCTGGCGTGTGTCGGGATTGCTTTCGACCCTGAACAGCGGGTAGCTCTGTACTTCGGTTTGCCATTCATCGCCTGGTGCTATTTCGTGTATTACATTACGCGCAAAAGCCGCGAGCGACGCTTGTCGGTTACCCCCTTGGCACAACCGTCCGATGCGTTCTAGGCACTGTCGACGGGGTGGGCAAGCGCGCTCGGTGGAGGGGGCGTCATTGAGGTTCAGACCATGAAGCAAAAGACGTTACCCCCATTGAACTGGTTGCGGGCATTCGAGGTGTCCGCCCGTTGCCTGAACTTCACCCACGCTGCCGAAGAACTGTTTTTGACTCAGGGTGCAGTCAGTCAGCAAATCCGCCAATTGGAAAGTCATCTGGGTGTGGCGCTGTTCAAGCGTTTGCCCCGTGGCTTGGGGCTGACCGAGGAAGGTCAGGCCTATCTGCCGGTCGTGCAGGATGCAATCACTCGACTGGCGGTGGGGACCAACGAGATTTTTGGCCAGCACAAACGCCGGCCGATCAAGGTGCGCGGCAGCCTGGCGTTTTTCGTGCACTGGCTGGCGCCCAAACTGGTGGATTTTCGCCAGGCCCATCCACAGGTCGACATCCGCTACATCAGCAACATCTGGGTCAAAGAACTGGATGGTGAGGACGACATGGAAATTCGCTGGGGCCATGGTCAATGGCCCGGCCTGGTGTCGCAGCGCCTGACTTGGGACACCTTGTTTCCGGTCTGCTCGCCAGCCCTGATGGCGAGTTCGCCGCTGACGGTGCCGGCGGACGTGGCGCACCATCCGTTGTTGCATGTCCTGGGTTACGAAGAGGGTTGGGGTTACTGGTTGAACATGGTCGGTGCAGACACCGTCGATTCGTCGACCGGCATGCAGTTTGACACACTGATTTCCACCTTGCGTATGGCCGAGTTGGGACAGGGGGTTGCCCTGGCCCGGTCCTCGATGGTTGAAGAGATGCTTCAGGACGGTCGACTGGTCGAGCCCTTCGACCAGCGCATCGAGGCCAGTGAGTCTTTTTACCTCGTACGCGGTTCCGGGGCCGACCAGCACCCCGACGCGGTCATGTTTTCCACCTGGCTGGTCGAGCAGGCACATCGTTTCAAATGAATGGCCGGAGCCAACCATGCACTATGTAAGTACCCGAAATTCGGCTGTTAAGGTCAATTTCGAAAGGGTCGTGTTGTCTGGAATTGCCGAGGGCGGTGGGTTGTTCGTGCCGCTCGAACTGCCGCTGTTCAAACCACAGGACATTGCCAACTGGTCGACCTTGCCCTATGACGAACTGGCCTATCGGGTGATCAGTCCGTTTGTTGGCGAGACGATCTCCGAGACAGACCTCAAATGCATGCTCAAGGAGGCTGGCAGCCAATTCAGCCATCGGTCCCTGGCACCTTTGCATCAGGTAGATCGCAACGAATGGGTGTTGGAGCTGTTCCATGGACCGACCCGTTCCTCGAAGGATTTTGCCGCCCAGTTGCAGGCACGGCTGGTGCAATATTTTCTGCGCAAACGCGGGCGTCGCGCGGTGGTGCTCGGTGCCACCAATGGCGACACCGGACTTGCCGCCATCGAGGCATTCAAGCACGGCGACGAAACGGACGTGGTGGTGTTTTACCCGGAGGCAGGTGTACCGCAAGACCAACTCCAGCACCTGCAAGCGGTGGCGCATCCCAAGGTTCATCAGTTCGCAGTGAATGGCAGTTTCGACGAGTGCCAGGCCATCGTCACCCGGCTGTTCCTTCAGTGGCCGTACACGCAGCACGAGGCGATCAGTTTCAACTCCAGCAACTGGGTCAGTGTGTTGGCGCAACTGGTGTTTTATTTCCACGCCGTGCTGCAACTGGGGGGCGGTCAGCGTCCGATTGGTTTCAGCGTGCCAGCCGCGAGTTTTGCCGAGGTCTATGCCGGCTACATCGCGCAGAAAATGGGCTTGCCGATCACTCAGATAATCGTTGCGACCAACCAGAATGACGCGTTGCATCAGTTGTTTCTGAAGAACCACTACTCCAGGTTGCGAGCCAACAAGACCTTGTCGCCGGCCATGGACCTGTCGATCTTTTCTAACCTGGAACGTTTTCTCTGGGAACTCTACGGGCATGACGATCAGGCCGTGAGTGCGCTGATGGCAGCGTTCGAATCCAGCGGCGAGATGACCATCGCCAACGAGTTCTGGTTGCAGGCTCGGATGATCATCGACTCTTACGCGGTCAGTGATGAGGAGACACTGAAGGAAATTACCTCGCTGTATCGTGACACCGGTTACGTCATCGACCCGCATACCGCCACCGGCGTCCTCGCGGCCAGGTTGTATCGTCGAAGCCTGGTGGCGCCGATGGTTACCCTGGGGGAAATCTCGCCGGCCAAATCGGCGGTGCTGCTCGGCGAGCTGGGGGTCAGCACGCCAGCGCAACACCGTCCGGTCCCGGCGCAAGGGCCGGAGCAGCTTTACCGGATTCAACCGGACGACCTCGATACCATCCATCAGCTGCTCGGCGCGCTGTGAAGGCGCGGCAACAGGAGGCCAAGTGAAGCGAATTCTGGACCCTCTCGATGAACACATCATCGCGGAACTGCGGCTCAATGCCCGGGCTGCCCACGCCGAGCTGGCGGCGAAGGTCAACCTGTCGCGCAATGCCGTGCGCCAGCGCATTGAACGGCTTGAGCGCGACGGGGCGATACAGGGTTATACGGTACGCACGGGGGAGGGGCGGCAAGCTTCTTCGAACATCAATGCGGTGATTTTCGTCTACCGCTACGACCGCATGCGTGGCGCGGAAGTGCTGCAGGCCCTGCGGGCAATACCGGAAGTCATTCAGTGCGATGTGATGAGTGGCGAGTTCGATCTGATGCTGCGGGTCGGCGCTGCCAGTCCGGAGCGGGTGCATAAGGTCTGGAATGAGATCTGCGCGTTGCCCGGGGTGGAAAACACGGTGACCTCATTCGTGCTGTCGTCCGTCGTCTAACCCCTTTATCGCTCTGAAAAAAGCCAACCTGTGTTGGCTTTTTTTATGCTTGGCGTTTTGCCCGGGTGCTGGTCAAAACGCCCACAAAATAGAGCAAATTGGCCTATTTCACTGCCCTGGTCGTGCCCCTAACCTAGAGCCCAACAACCCATCACCCGGATCAAGGGCATAAAAAAATGACTGAATACAAATTGGCGCTGGTTGGCTTTGGCGGTGTTAACCGGGCATTGGCTCAGCTGATTGCCGAACGTAACGAACAGTGGAATACAGAACTGGGTTTCACCCTGAAAATCGTCGGCGTGACTGACTTGTTTCTCGGTTCGGTGATTGGCCGCGAAGGGCTGGACGCCAGTGCTCTTGCCCAATTGCCGACAGTCAAAGGTGCATTGGCGCAACTGTCGGGTGGCGACGTCACAGCCCTCAATGAAGCGGTGATCAAAGATTCCGGCGCGGACATTATTGTTGAAGCCACGTTTACCAACCCGGTTGACGGTGAACCGGCCACTTCGTTCTGCCGTTGGGCGCTGGAGGGCGGCCAGCATGTCGTCACCACCAACAAGGGGCCCATCGCGTTGCACGGCACCGAGCTCAAAGCACTGGCTCGACGCAAACATGTCGCCTTTGAATACGAAGGCTCGGTCATGAGCGGCACGCCGGTTATTCGCCTGGCCCGGCAGGCACTGGCAGGCAGCTCCATTGTCGGTTTTGAAGGCATTCTCAATGGCACGTCCAACTTCGTGCTCACCAGCATGGAAGGCGGCCTGGGGTTTGCCGAGGCCGTTGCCAAGGCCCAGGCGCTGGGTTACGCCGAAGCCGACCCGACGGCGGATGTCGAGGGTCATGACGTACGCCTGAAGGTGGTGATCCTGGCGAATGAACTGTTGGACGCGAAGCTTACGGTCAGCGACGTCACGTGCAGCGGCATTTCGTCCCTCAGCCTTGGCGACATCGAAAAAGCCCGGCAGGACGGCGCTCGCTGGAAGCTGATCGGGTCGGCGATGCGCCATGCCGACGGCTCGATCAGTGCCAGTGTCGAACCGCGGCTGTTGAACAATGACCATCCGCTGGCCAGTGTTGGCGGTGCAACGAACGCGGTGTCGTTTACCTCCGAACTGCTCGGTGCGGTGACGGTTTCGGGACCGGGAGCCGGGCGCACGGAAACAGCGTTTGCGCTGCTCTCGGACATCATCAGCATCCATCAATCCATTGCACGCAACCAGGAGTAAGCCTGTGAAACTATCGCGCCTGGTTCTGGATATCGTGGAGCCGCCCATTGAAGTCTTTAACGCCTATGACGGTTCCGTCATCGGTAGCGTAACGAATGTCTGTGCGTCGCAAGTTCCGCAGTTATTGGAGACGGGACGCAGTGGTAGACGAGCATGCGCCGCATTAGCGCGTCATCGTCGGGCTCGCATTCTTGAGCAAGCCGCAATCAATATTGAACGTGATGCCGGAGTGTTTGCCAGGCTGATCGTCGATGAGGCCGGAAAGACCCTCAAACAGGCGGAAAAGGAGGTCAAACGCTGCGTCAACACCCTCAAGCTATCGGCCGAGGAGGCCAGGCGCAATGCTGGGGAGGTGGTGCCTTTCGATGCTTATGAAGGCTCCGAATCGCGTCAGGGCTGGTTTTCTCGCGAGCCCTTGGGCCTGATCGTCGCGATCACGCCGTACAACGATCCGTTGAACCTGGTGGCGCATAAACTCGGTCCGGCCATTGCGGGCGGTAACGCGGTGATTCTCAAACCATCCGAGCTCGCGCCATTGTCGGCGATTAAACTGGTGTCTTATCTGGTCGCAGCAGGCTTGCCTGAATCAGTGGTTACAGTCGCCACCGGCGGCGCAGAACTGGGCAAGGCGTTGGTCGCCGCCCGTGAGGTGCGGATGATTTCCTTCACCGGCGGTTTCGTCACCGCAGAGCAGATTGCCCGCACGGCCGGGTTGAAGAAACTGGCCATGGACCTGGGCGGCAATGCGCCGGTAATCGTCATGGGCGATTGCGACCTTCAGGCGGCTGTCGAGAGTTGCGTGTCCGGAGCCTTTTGGGCTGCGGGACAGAACTGCGTAGGCACCCAGCGCTTGCTTATTCAGGCGTCGATTTATGAAGCGTTCCGAGAGCGTTTTGTCAGTCAGGCCCGTGCGCTTGTGGTCGGCGATCCATTACTGGCCGATACCGATATCGGCCCCATGATTACTGCGCATGCTGCGCAGAATGCAGAGCAAGTGGTGAACGAGGCCTTGCAGGAGGGCGCCACGTTGCTCTGCGGCCATCGGCGTGAAGGATCGTGCTATGCCGCCACCGTGTTGGAAAACGTCGATCACTCCAGTCGACTCTGGCGCAATGAAGTCTTCGCTCCTGTGGTGGTATTGCAGCTTTTCGAAACCTTCGATGAAGCCATTGCGTTGGCCAATGAGCCCGAATACAGCCTGCATGCCGGGATCTTCACCAATGATCTGGCTACGGCGATGAGTGCTGCCCGGAGGATCGAAGCCGGAGGGGTGATGATCAACGACTCTTCCGACTACCGCTTCGACGCGATGCCGTTTGGCGGTTCCAAGTACGGTAGCCTGGGCCGGGAAGGCGTACGTTTTGCCTATGAGGAAATGACCCAACCCAAGGTGGTGTGCCTTAACACGTTGGGTTAGTCGATTCGCGGTAAATGGATCAGCTCGTATGGCATTGGGTCGGTTTGGTCACCTGCCCAATGCGTTTTACTGAATGGGGAGAAGAAGTTGAATATTTCCACTGAGCTGGATAATCGCCAAAAAAGCGTCTGTTGCGTTCTGGGGGCGGGGGGCGGTGAGATCTGAAGAATGACGACTTCTGGCCGCTTTGTGCATGTCGTGGCCGACCGAAATCGAACCGAAGCTGGCAGCAAAGCTTTGAGGGGACGGACAGTATTAAAGAGTCTTCCCAGTGTGGGCGTACGAAGGGTCATAAAATTCGAGGACGGCACTGACCTGATCAACCTGAGTACCAGCGGATTGGCCTTTGCGAATCTCACTGTTGGAGAGCAGAACGGTGAGGCCGTCATAACCGTCACTGACCAGCCGGGTGTGGGAAGCATCACCTTGACCGGTGTCCCACAGGCAGCCATCACCGAGGCGGACTTCGCCTTTACCTGAGTAATCGGCGCATGCTCACGCCAGGTGATGGCGTGAGCATGCCGAGGAAAAGGGGAGGTATTTCCTTGCTCCGAATGTGCTCGGAGGTGACTTGTGGCGGTTGCGATGATCTATGCCTGAATTCCTATGTCACCTTGTGCAGCTTGTAACGCTCGCTCCTCGGTCAGCGGCGTTAAAGTTGGTTGCGCGTTGCTGGCGTGCAAGTAAAGAAAGTAGTGCCCTGAATCGTCCAGCAATACCCGGCACAGTTCTGATGGCCGAAAGTTGTTACCGATATAAATACTTTCCTTGAGGATCTCGAAAGATTTGATCCCATGCTGTCGCATAGTCGTTTCAAAGGCTTCGTAAAGACCCTCTCTGCGGCGTAGATTGTTTCGAGCATTTAGCTTGAAAAAAACCACCATCAGCACGGCATAGCTGATAAGGAGTATCACAAGGGCGCTAGTCCGCATGCGTGGAGCTCCATGTCCTCTCAATCGCTGTGCATCTCAGTGTAGGCGCGTTCCTGGTGGAGTTTAAGGGAAGGCACGCATCAAAAAATTCTCATAAGGGTCAGGCGAGTCTTTTTCGGACTCGCCCATCTTTTATTTGGCGACAGGTCTCGCCGGGCTTGGCGATTGGCTGGTTGATAGTGACGGTCCAGCCATACGGTCCGTGCGTTACAAAATTCGCGTACGGTGCAAGAGCGCTGCCGTTGAGTCAGGTCGCGCGCGCCAGGATGGCCTGCGCACGGCCAATGACAGGCGCGTCGACCATTTGCCCGTCGAGCACGAATACACCTTCACCCGAACTGGCGGCGTCCATGATGCGTTGTGCCCAGAGCAGTTCCTCCAGACCGGGTTTTAGCGCTTGATGGATAATCGCCACTTGGCTCGGATGGATACATAACGCGCCACCAAACCCCATGTCGCGGGCAAACTGAACGGTGCTGTGCAGGCCGACGGTGTCCTGTATGGAAGGAAACACGCCATCCAGCGCCGGAGCGAGGCCGGCCACCCGAGTCGCGAGCAGTACTGCGTATCGAGCGTGACTCAGGATCTCTTCGGCGGCAGGACTGCCGGTGGTCAAATTCAGGTCCAGGCCCAGATCAAGACTTCCGAATGACAAGCGCTCAACGCCTTGGGTCTGGGCAATCGCTTGGAGTTCGGCCAGGCCCTTGGCGCTTTCGATGATGGGCCAGATCGGTTTTTGAGTATTGGCGCCCGTGAGAACGTGCTCCGCGCTTTCTGCTTTGGGTAGCAAAATACCGATCACGCCAGCGTGTCGTCGACAAAGCTCCAGATCTGCCATGTGGGCCCAGTGATCCGGAGCATTGACCCGCACCAGAATCCGGGCTTGCGGATTGTCACTCAAAAAGCGCTCCAGGTTATCCCTCGCCTGTTCCTTGAGGTTCTCCTGTACGGCATCTTCCAAATCAACAATGACCCGGTCCGCACCGGTAGCGATGGCTTTGGGTATGCGCTCCGGACGAGTGGCCGGGACAAAAAGGGCGGAGCGAACAATGGAGGTATTCATGGTGTTTCTCCCGCGCTGAACTCGACTTCGCCGGTCTGCGCCATGCCGTCCTGATTACCTGCCCAGAGCTGTGCCTTGCCGCTATCAATCAGGCGTCCGCCGACCTCGAAAGGCTGAGGCGAAATCAAGGGACGGACGCCACGGAAGGTGAAGCGCTTCAAGCGCGCGTTCGGGTGCGCTTTGGTAAACGCGCGCAAATTCAGCGTGGCGATCAAAGGACCATGCACCACCAATCCCGGGTAACCCTCGGTCTCTGTGACGTATGGCCAGTCGTAGTGAATCCGGTGGCCATTGAAGGTGACGGCGGAGTAACGGAACAGCAAGGTCGGGGAGGGGACGACCAGGTCCCGCCATTGGCCCTCCGGTATCGCCTCGATGCCGCTCAGTTTGGGTGGAGTGGGTTCCCGATAGACAATGTCCTGCTCATCCTGCAGGGCGCGTTTGCCATCCTGAAAATACTCATGGCGCACCGTGACGAACAACAAGGAACCCGTGCGACCGTGCTTCTCTTCGACGTTGAGGATGGTTGACACACAGGTCACGTCAGCCTCCACCTTCAACGGCTGGTAAAACTCAAGTCGACTACCCGCCCACATGCGGTTGCGGTTGTGGGCGGGCGGCAGGAATCCCCCGAGCGCCGGATGACCGTCCGGACCCAGTTCGTCGGCGGTAACCGGTTCCTGAAAAAACGCCCAGTGCCACAAAGGCGGCAGCGATTCACCCGACCGGGGTACCGGCTCGCCCATCGTCGCGGCAATACGTTTGACCAAAGTAAAACTGATCCGGTCCTGGCTTTCCTGACGACGTCCAATCCAGGCTGAAAAATCGGAACTGCTCATATTTATCGCTCCTGTCAGTCGGCAATCAGGCCAGGGTGGCCATTTCTGGAATCGCTTCAAACAAGTCCGCCACCAGGCCGTAATCGGCCACCTGGAAGATCGGCGCTTCTTCGTCCTTGTTGATCGCAACGATCACTTTGGAGTCTTTCATGCCGGCCAGGTGCTGGATCGCGCCGGAGATACCGACGGCGATGTACAGCTGTGGAGCAACGATCTTGCCGGTCTGACCGACCTGCATGTCGTTGGGAACAAAACCTGCGTCGACCGCGGCGCGCGATGCACCGACGGCAGCGCCCAGCTTGTCGGCCAGGGCGTACAGGTGTTTGAAGTTGTCGCCGTTCTGCATACCGCGACCGCCGGAAACGACGATCTTGGCAGCGGTCAGTTCCGGACGATCGGACTTGGCCAGTTCTTCGCCAACGAAGCTTGCGATGCCAGCGTCGTGGGCAGTGCCAACAGCTTCAACGGCAGCGGAGCCACCTTCGGCTGCAACCGGGTCGAAACCGGTGGCACGCACGGTGATCACCTTGACCGCAGCGTTCGACTGAACGGTAGCGATGGCGTTACCGGCGTAGATCGGGCGCTTGAAGGTGTCAGCGCTTTCTACCGAGATGATCTCGGAGATCTGGTCAACGTCCAGTGCAGCGGCAACGCGCGGCAGGATGTTTTTGCCGTTGGAAGTGGCGGCAGCCAGGATGTGGCTGTAGCCCGTAGCCCCTGTTTCTTGGGCGAGAACTGCAACCAGAGGAGCGACGTTTTCCGGCAGCTGGTGCGCGTAGGCAGTGTTGTCAGCTACCAATACTTTGCTCACGCCAGCGATTTTCGCAGCGGCTTCAGCCACGGCACCCACACCCTGGCCAGCGACCAGAACGTGGATGTCGCCACCGATTTTGGCGGCAGCAGCAACGGTGTTCAGGGTGGCAGGAGCCACAACCTTGTTGTCGTGTTCTGCAATTACCAAGATAGTCATGATTCGGCTCCTTAACTCAAAGCACCTTCGCTTCGTTTTTCAGTTTTTCGACCAGTTCAGCCACCGACTTGACTTTGATACCCGCGCTGCGTGCAGCCGGCGCTTCGACTTTCAAAGTCTTGTTGGTGGAGGCGGTGGAAACGCCCAAAGCATCCGCAGTCACTACTTCGAGAGGCTTCTTCTTGGCTTTCATGATGTTTGGCAGAGACGCATAACGCGGCTCGTTCAAACGCAGGTCGGTGGTGACGATCGCCGGCAGTTTCAGGGAAACTGTCTGCGCGCCGCCGTCGATTTCACGGGTCACAGCTACGCTGTCGCCGCTGATTTCGACTTTCGAAGCGAACGTGCCCTGACCGTAGCCGCTCAATGCAGCGAGCATCTGGCCAGTCTGGTTGTTGTCGCTGTCGATGGCCTGTTTGCCAAGGATCACCAGCTGAGGCTGTTCCTTGTCGACAACAGCTTTCAACAGTTTGGCAACGGCCAGGGAAGTCAGGTCTTCGGCGGACTCGACGAGGATGGCGCGGTCGGCACCCAGAGCCAGCGCGGTGCGCAGTTGCTCTTGAGCGGTGGACGGGCCTACGGAGACAACGACGATTTCAGTCGCAACGCGCCCTTCTTGAATAGAGAGTTCTTTCAGGCGCACGGCTTCTTCCACGGCGATTTCGCAGAACGGGTTCATCGACATCTTGACGTTGGCGAGGTCGACGCCAGAGTTGTCGGCTTTCACGCGAACTTTCACGTTGTAATCGACCACTCGTTTCACAGCTACCAGGATCTTCATTGGGCAGTGTTCTCTCGAAAAACTTTGATCGTTGCCGTCAGATGGCACCGGTGGCACGCATTTGTTCAATGCGCTCTGCCCCCAGTCCCAGCTCCTTGAGCACTTGTTCGGTGTGTTGGCCAAGTCCTGGCACGGCATCCATGCGAGGTTCGAACGCACTGTTACTGCCGGGCGGGACCAGGCTCGGAACGGGGCCAGCAGAGGTTTCGACTGCTCGCCAGCGATCACGCGCCTGAAGTTGCGGATGGTCCCAGACACCTTGCATATCGTTCACTCGGGCGTTAGCGATTTGCGCCTGGTCCAGGCGATCGATCACCGCATCGAAGTTGAGCGTGGAGAACGATTCAACGATCAATTCCCGTAGCACATTGCGGTTTTCGACACGTTTGAAGTTGGCCGAGAAACGCGGGTCTTTGGCCAACCCGGGCGCAAGCAGCACCTTCTCGCAAAACAACTGCCATTCACGCTCGTTCTGCAAGCCCAGCATCACCGTGGTGCCGTCACCGACAGGGAAGGGACCGTAGGGGTAAATGGTGGCGTGTGCAGCGCCGGCGCGAGGGGGCGGAGGAGCTCCGTCATAGGCGTAGTACATTGGGTAGTTCATCCACTCGACCAGGCTTTCGAGCATCGAAACGTCGAGGTGGCTGCCTTCACCGGTGCGTTCACGCAACAACAGCGCAGACAGGATGCCGGTGTAGGCGTACATGCCGGCCGCGATATCGGCAATTGAACAACCGGCCTTGGCCATTTCTTCCTCGCCCTGGCCGCCGGTGACCGACAGGAATCCGCCTTCACTCTGGATCAACAGATCGTAGGCTTTCTTCTTCTCGTAGGGGCCACCGGCGCCATAGCCTGAAATGTCGCAGACGATCAGGCGCGGAAAACGCTGGTGCAGCACCTCGAATGACAGCCCCATTCGCGCGGCCGCACCGGGCGCCAGGTTCTGCACGAGCACATCGGCGGTGGCCAGCAAACTGTCCAGCACGTCGGCGGCACAATCCTGCTTCAGGTCGAGGGTCAGGCTTTCTTTTGAACGATTGGTCCAGACAAAGTGCGAGGCCAGACCGTTGACGCGTTGATCGTAGCCCCGGGCGAAATCGCCTGTGCCTGGACGTTCGACCTTGATCACCCTTGCGCCGAGATCGGCCAGTTGTCGGGTACAGAAGGGCGCGGCAATGGCATGCTCAAGGCTGACGACGGTAAGGCCATCGAGCGGACGGATGCTTTTGGGCTGGCTCATGATTTTTATCTCTCTTGTTATCAGAAAGAGCGCGGCAGCTCGAGCAGGTGTTCGGCAACGTAGGACAAGATCAGGTTGGTAGAGATGGGCGCTACCTGATACAGACGGGTTTCGCGGAATTTGCGTTCGACGTCGTATTCGCAGGCAAAGCCGAATCCTCCGTGGGTCTGCAAGCAGGCGTTAGCCGCTTCCCAGGACGCTTTCGCTGCCAGGTACTTGGCCATGTTGGCGCTGGCCCCGGCGTTGATGCCGCTGTCGTATTCTTCGCAGGCACGCCAGCGCATCAGGTCAGCCGCTTCGATTTCGATGTGGGCTTCGGCGATGGGGAACTGCACGCCCTGGTTCTGCCCGATAGGGCGCCCGAACACCACACGGTCTCGGGCATAAGCACTGGCCTTTTCGATAAACCAGCGACCGTCGCCGATGCATTCGGCAGCGATAAGTGTGCGTTCGGCATTCAGCCCGTCGAGGATGTACCGGAAGCCTTTGCCTTCCTCGCCGATCAGGCTGTCAGCGGGGATTTCCAGGTTGTCGAAGAACAGTTCGTTGGTTTCGTGATTGACCATGTTGGCGATCGGCTGCACGGTCATGCCGTTGCCGATGGCCTCGCGCAGGTCGACCAGAAAGATCGACATGCCTTCGGACTTTTTCTTCACCTCGGCCAAGGGCGTAGTGCGCGCCAGGAGGATCATCAGGTCGGAATGCTGGATTCGCGAGATCCACACTTTCTGCCCGTTGATCACGTACTTGTCGCCGCGTTTGATCGCGGTGGTCTTGATCTTGGTGGTATCGGTGCCGGTGGTGGGCTCGGTCACACCCATCGATTGCAGGCGCAGTTCACCGTTGGCCAGTTTCGGCAGGTAGTAGCTTTTCTGTGCCTCGCTGCCATGACGCAGCAGGGTGAACATGTTGTACATCTGCCCGTGAACGGTGCCGGAGTTGCCGCCACAGCGGTTCACTTCTTCGAGGATCACCGAGGCCTCGGCCAGCCCGAGGCCGGAGCCGCCATATTCGACAGGAATCATCGCAGCCAGCCAACCGGCGTCGGTCAGGGCCTTGACGAAGGTTTCCGGGAAACCTTTTTCTTCGTCGACTTTGCGCCAGTACGCGGCATCGAATTCAGCACACAAGGCGCGTACGCCTTCGCGGATGGCATTGAGTTCATCAGAGTTGCGGTCGGTCATTATTATTCTCCTCAACGCGTCACGCATGGCATCAGCCCTGCGTGACCGGGTTCGGGTAGGGCGCAATCAGATCGGGTTGAAACCCAGCGCAGCACGAAAGCGATTTTTGACGTAGTGACCATCACGGGGTGGCAGCACCCGGGGTGGGTTTTCTGCTTTGATCTTGATCGTCGCGAGCTTGACGCCGTCACGGGTAGCGAAGCGTTCGCGCAGGTCGTGTACGCCTTCCATGTCGCGAATTTCGTCGGTCCAACTGAAGCCGCAAGTCTTCGCCACCTGGTCCAGGGAAATACCGAAACCGGCGTGGCTGACTTGCATGCCGGTCTCGCCAAAGTGACCGTTGTCCAGCACTGCGATGGTCAGGTTGGCGGGCTTCTGCAGTGCTACCGTGGCCAGTGCGCCGAATCCCATGAGTAACTCACCGTCACCGGTGACTACCACCACCGACTTGTCCGGCTGGGCATTCGCCAGGCCCAGGCCGACCGTTATTGCGCTGCCCATGGCAGCCCAGAGGTAATAATTCAGATCATGGTCGCCGGCGGCCATGACGTCATAAGACGCTGAGCCCAGACCGGTCACGACCAGCACATCTTTGCGGTCGGCCAGCAAGGCTTTGACCACTTCGCGGCGGCACAGGGTGTGGTTTGCGCTTACTTGACCCATTTCTTTTCTCCAATCAGGCGCTGACCGAGCAGCAGGGCAGTGGCGGAATCACCGTTGAAGGCCATGGTTGCGGCACCGTGCAGCAGCGGGGCGACGTCTTCCGGGACATCTGCGCGCCAGGTCATGACCTTCATCAGGTTCAGGGAGGCTTCGGTGGCCTGGCCCATCGGGTTCTGCCACGCGTTGAATTCGGCCCAGTCGCCGCGCATGGTGACCACCATCAACAGCGGGAAGCCGGCACATACCTGAAGTGCCAGGGTGTTGATGCAGTTGCCGACACCACTGGACTGCATCAATAGGGCGCCGCGCTCACCGCCGAGCCAGGCGCCGGCGAGGTAGCCGATGCCTTCTTCTTCGGTGGTGAGGACAACGGCTTTGATGTCCGGGTCGGCATACGACATGCGGATGGCCGCCGAGTGACCTGCATCCGGTACGAAGACCACGTGTTTGACGTCGTGGGCCTTGAGCACGCGGAATACATCCTCCTGCCAATCCTGCCCCACGGTTTGTTCAGCTTCTGTTGACATGCCCATCTCCCAAGCAGTGCTGCTTTTGTGTTTTCACACATTCTGGGAGTGCTGAAGGAGAACGACGACTACCGTTTTTGTCTTTGAGATATGCCCGTTTTATATAGCTGGACGGTGAATGCATGGCGCAGTGGCGAACTGCGATAACCACAAAGTATGGGAAGGGCAAAGGTGCTGAGCCTGGGCGCCTGGCCATAGCATTTGGGCATATCAGCTAGAGCGTGATCCGCTCTTATTGACGGGGTGGGGCTAGGGTAGTTTTCGGCTACGTGGTTACAGCGCGTAACCGACGCAACTACAACAATAAGTAGGGGGCACACCTAATGAAAAACAGGCTACCGGCCGCGGCAGGCATTCTGATCGCCATGCTATTGGGGATTCTTATCGGCTACATGATTTTCCTGAACTTCCCGGACAAAGCGGCGGCGACGAGAGTGGCCGGTTACATCTCGATCGTCTCTGACATTTTTCTACGCCTGATCAAAATGCTCATTGGCCCTCTGGTGTTCTCGACCCTGGTGGTGGGCATCGCATACATGGGGGATGCCAGCGCTGTCGGCCGGGTGTTCGGCAAGGCACTGGGCTGGTTTTTGACGGCCTCGTTGATCTCGCTGTCGGTAGGGCTGGTCATGGCCAACCTGTTGCAACCCGGGCATAACCTGGGATTGCCATTACCAGAGGTGACCAGTGCGACCAACCTGCAAACGTCGGTGTTCACCCTCAAGGATTTCATGACACATCTGGTGCCCAAATCTTTCGCGGAGGCCATGGCCACCAACGAAATTCTTCAAATCGTGGTGTTCTCGATATTCTTCGGCGTTGCGCTGGCCTCCCTGGGCAAGAAAGCCGAGGGCCTGGTGAATGTCATCGAAGATCTGTCCCACGCGATGTTGAAGGTTACCGGTTATGTGATGAAGCTTGCTCCGCTGGCGGTGATGGCGGCCATGGCCGCGACCGTTTCAATTAACGGCCTGTCCATTCTGGTCAAGTTCGCCGTGTTCATGCGCGACTTCTATCTCGGGCTGATGGTGCTCTGGGTGATGCTGGTGTTTGCCGGCTGGATGTTTCTGGGGCGTCGGGTGTTCAAACTGGTGGTGCTGATCAGAGAGGCTTTCCTTCTGTCTTTCGCTACAGCCAGCTCCGAGTCGGCTTACCCGAAGATTCTTCATGCGCTGGATCGTTTTGGGGTCAAGCGCCGAATCTCGAGTTTCGTCATGCCCATGGGGTATTCCTTCAATCTTGACGGCTCGATGATGTACTGCACGTTTGCCGTACTGTTCATCGCTCAGGCCTATGGCATCGAGATGTCCATCGGCACGCAGATCACCATGTTGTTGACGTTGATGCTGACCTCCAAAGGCATGGCCGGCGTGCCCCGGGCTTCGTTGGTGGTGATTGCCGCGACGCTGACCCAGTTCGATATTCCCGAAGCCGGTTTGCTGCTGATTCTGGGGATCGACACCTTCCTCGATATGGGCCGCTCGGCCACCAACGCGGTGGGCAACTCCATCGCCACGGCTGTGGTGGCCAAATGGGAAGGCGAGTTGGTGAGTGAGGATAAGGCCGAGCGAGACGCCGCCGCGCTGGACGCTTCGGGTGGCGTGGGGGAGAAACCGCTGACTGTCTGACCCGTGCCGAGAAAAACGAAACCCGGCGATGGCCGGGTTCGTTCAAATACACTTGGGTTAACGCAGGGCGCTACAGAACGCGCGGATGGCCTCGCAGGCCTTGAGCAATGAAGCATCATCCAGGGCGTAGGCAATGCGAATGTAGGGGCCGAGGCCAAACGCGCTGCCATGCACCACCGCCACATTCGCTTCGTCGAGCAATGCGTGGGCGACGTCTTCATCGGTGAGCAGCGCTCGACCGCCCGCTGAGGTGCGACCGATCAGCCCCGCGCAGGAGGCGAACGCGTAAAACGCCCCGGCTGGGCTGACGCATTCAAGACCAGGTGTGGCGTTCAAAAGCTCCACCATCAAATCGCGACGCCCCTGAAAAGCGGCACGGCTTTCGCGGATGAAGTCCTTGGGCCCCTCCAGTGCGGCGAGTGCGGCCTGCTGTGAGATCGAGCTTGCACCTGAGGTTTGCTGACCTTGCAGTTTTTCCATGGCCTCCAGTAGCCAGCGTGGCCCGGTGGCAAAACCGATACGCCAGCCGGTCATGGCATAGGCCTTGGAAACACCGTTCATGGTCAGGGTTCGCGTGGCGAGCCGTGGTTCAACCTGGGCGAGGGTATGGAATACTTGATCGTCGAAGATCAGGTGTTCGTAGATGTCATCGGCCAGAATCAACACGTGAGGGTGTGCCAACAACACCTGCACCAAGGCTTGAAGCTCATCCCGGCTGTAAACTGCGCCCGTCGGGTTGGACGGCGAGTTGAGGATCAGCCAGCGGGTCTGCGGTGTGATCGCCGCGGTCAGTGCCGCGGGCGTCAGCTTGAATCCGGTATCGGCATCGCAAGTGACGATTCTGGTTTCACCACCACACAGTTGCACCATCTCCGGATAACTGACCCAGTACGGCGCCGGCACGATGACTTCGTCACCCTCATTGAGGGTCGCGGCCAGGGCGTTGTAGATCACCTGCTTGCCACCGTTGCAGACAAGGGTGTCTTGCCAGGTAACGTCCAGGCCGTTCTCACGACGGAACTTGGCGGCCACCGCTTCTCGCAGTGAGCGTACACCGGCGACCTGGGTGTAGCGGGTGTGGCCGTGTTCGATGGCGTGAATGGCCGCTTCACGTACATGTTCGGGTGTATCGAAATCTGGCTCGCCGGCGCACAGCGAAATGATCTTCGCACCTTGCGCCCGGCGCTCAGCCACTCTATCGATTATCCGATAGGTCGCGGAAGGTTGCGCACAGGCCAGGCGTTGGTTCAGACGTTGGATATCAGCGCTCATGCGCGGGTTCTCCATTCGGTAAGGTTCATCAGTTCCAGGGTCGAGCGACCTTCGGTCAATGCTTGCATCATCAGCGCCTCCTTGTTCGCGCGAGCTTCGCCTTCAGCGAGGGTACGTGCGGCATCCGACTTGGGAATGATGATCACGCCATCATCGTCGGCTACGACCAGGTCACCGACCGCCACGCCTACGCCATTGAAATTGAATGGCTGGCCCACGGAGGGCGCGCTGACCTTGACGGTGCCTTTGACCGAGATGCCGCGCGCGAATACTGGAAACTGGCGCTTCTTCAGCGCCGCGATATCACGAACGCCCCCATCAATGACCAGGCCGACCACGCCTGCCGCTTCGGCTGCCACGGTCAGCACTTCACCCCAGTAACCGGCGATGAAACTTCCCGTACCCACCACCAGAACGCTGCCGCGAGGCACGCGTTCCATTGCCAGGTGCAACGACAGGTTGTCACCCGGCGAGCACTCCAGTGGGTAGGCCGGCGCGGCGATGAAGGCACCGTCCCAGACGGGACGGATCGCGCTGTCGACCGCACAGGGCAGATGGGACGCTTCATACAGCGTCGAGCTGCCCAGGACTTTTGCTCGTTCGTGGAAATTCAACGGGAGGGGGAGCGTGGTCATCAGACTTTCCTCTGCAGGTGGTGGTAACCCAGTGCGGCGCGGGCTTGCTTGAGGGTTTTGCCTTGAGCGATCAGGGCTCGGATATCGGCTTCGACCGACTCGATCTGGCGGGCGCACGCGGCCACTTCAGTTGCCCGGGCGCGAGGCACAATCACCACGCCGTTGGCGTCGGCCACCACGATGTCCCGGGCACAGACGCGAGCCGTGCCGACAGACACTGGTTGATTGACCGACTGAACCTGTACGCGGTCCTTACCGGTGCGCATGAAGCGGCCCTTGCTGAAGATCGGATAGCCGTCGCTCAGCGCCTTGTTCACGTCTCGGCAAACACCGTCGATGACGGTGGCCGCAATCTGCCGGCTGCTGGCGTACTGGGTCATGATGTCGCCCCATACCGTGCAGTCTGTGCGGCCACTGTTGTCGATCACCACGACGTCACCGGGGAGCACGTCTTCGATGAAGTCGCCCACAGTACCGGGAGGCACGCTGGCCGAAACGTACTGCACGGTGAAGGCAGGTCCGACGATGACCTTGCTGTAATTGTCCAGCGGTGCCACGCCCAGGCATTGGCCGGGCAGGCCGAGTTTGTCCAGGGCATCGGAGACGCCAGGGGTGTCCAGGCCCTCAAACAGGGCGACAAGTGCTTGGTCTTCAAGATTCATCAGGAACGCTCCACCTGGATAGCTTCGAACTGGGTGTCATGCATCACTTCGGCCACTGAGCGGCCGCTGCGAACCGCTTCCACCATGCCGTCCTGGCGACGGGTAATGCGCTCGCCAAGATCGACTACCTTCTCGATGTAAGCCTGGGGCACGAACACCGTTCCGCAGTTATCGGCGATGACATAGTCGTCTTCGCTGACGTCGACGCCCGCCACATTGATCGTCACGGCGGCATCGATCTGCACCACCCGATTGCGCGCGCTGATCATGGTGACGCCACGGCCATATACCGGGTAGCCAATCGACTCGCTGCCATCGATATCGCGACTGAAGCCGTCGATGACCGTGCCGCGCACCTGTTTGCCGGCCGCGGCGTTGGCGAGAATGTCGCCCCAGCAGGAAATGCCCTCGATACCGCCGGCAATGACCAGCACGCGATCGTCGCTGTCAATCTGCTCCACTACCGGGGTGATCAGATGCACGGTGGGCACGCTGTCGGTTTTTGGCGCCAGCAACACGGTACTGGCGCGACCGATGATCTTCGGGCAGTTCCAAAGCGGGCGTAGTCCCACGGTGGCACCAGCCAGGCCGAGGAAGTCGAGGGCGTCGGATACCGTGTTGGTATCTAGCGCTGCCAAGCGATCCAGCAAACTCTTTTTGTTCATGGGGTAGCCCCTGCGGTGACGGAGGCGGCCAGTGTCGACGAGGCGATTTGATAGGTATATTACTAATCACAGAAGCGTTAGATACGCTAAACCTATGGAATAATCATGATCAATTTCCGTCTGATCCGTCACCTCTGGCTGTTCCTGGCCGTCGCCGAAGAGCAGAATTTCGGCCGTGCGGCCAAGCGGCTTGGCATGTCTCAGCCTCCCCTGAGCGAGCAGATTCAGGTGCTGGAACAGGCACTCAAGGTCCAACTGTTCGAGCGCTCGCGACGCGGGGCGAAACTGACCCCAGTGGGGGCGGCGATCCTGCCGGCGGTGCGTAAATTCGCCGAACAACTCGAGCGCCTGGAACTGGCGGTGGAGGAGGCCGTAGCAGGGCAGTCGGGGATGTTGACCATCGGTGCCATCTCCACGGCCATGTTTGACGTACTGCCTGGTCTGATCGAACAGATGAAAGACGATTACCCGCACCTGACCGTATCCGTGCGGGAAATCGACAGCGTAGAGGCCGTTCCGGCACTGGAAGCCGGTGATATCGACCTGGCCTTCGCCCGTCTGGACGGTGATCTGGGCGCCTCGATCCAGTCACTGCCGTTGCTGGAGGATCGTCTGGTAGTGGCGTTACCCAGTGACCACCCATTGGCGGCGCGAACACGTATCAGTTTGTCCAGCCTGGCCAACGAACCTTTGGTGATGTTTTCGCGAAAGGTCAGCCCGGTCTATTTCGACTACTTGATCGCAACCTGCCGAGCCAGCGGGTTTTCCCCGCGGGTGCTGCATGAAGTGCGTTCGGTCGCTTCGCAAATTGCCTTTGTCAGCTATGGGCAGGGCATCGCCCTGGTACCGGCATCCTTGAAAAAAATGGCACCGGATAACGTGGTATTTCGATCATTGAGTCAGAAGCTTAACGTGGTGACGACGGCGGTCGCCTGGAATGCGGATCGGCCCAATCCGCTCATAGCGCAAGTGATTGCGCGACTGCGGAAAAAGGCCTGAGCCGGACAAGAGCAGCGAGTGGGCAATCAACGATAGGTTTGGCGTATGGAAACGTTCCACAATTAGGAATTTACATAAGACTCGAACCGGCTGAAATTGGGCCTGTCGCCGATGACCTGTTTCGGCGGCAGTCCTATCGTCCAAGGAGTCATTTTCGTGACCGCATCCGAAACGTTCACTCATACGCAGCTCCCTTTGACCGTTGAGGGAGTCCAGCTGAACGTCGCCGCCATTCATCGAAATGGCAACCTGACGCCGATTGTGTTCCTGCATGGTTTTGGTTCCACCAAAGAGGACTACGCCGACATCGTGCAGCACGCGGAATTCGCCGGGCACCCCTTCCTTGCCTACGACGCACCGGGCTGCGGGGAGAGTCAGTGCAGCGACCTTTCCAGTATTTCGATTCCTTTTCTGCTGCAGACCGCATTACAGATGCTGGAGCATTTCGGTATCGAGCGCTTCCACCTGGTCGGCCACTCCATGGGCGGACTGACCGCACTGATGCTGGCCCATCAGTTCCCGGAGCGGGTAATCAGTTTCGTCGATATAGAGGGCAATATTGCTCCGGAAGATTGCTTTCTCAGCCGGCAGATCAACGCTTATCCAAGCGATGATCCAGAGAAGTTTTTCACGGCTTTCATCGCGCGTGCCCGGCAGGCCCCGGCATACGCCAGCGCACTCTATTCGGCGAGCCTCAGGCAAAAGGTGCGTGCCGGGGCAGTGCGGGGGATATTCCGGTCGATGGTCGACCTTTCCGATAACGCCGACCTGATGAGCAGGTTTCTCGGCTTGAAGTGCCCGCGAATGTTCATGTACGGCGAGCAGAACGCTTCACTGTCCTACCTTTCGCACATCGAGGCCCAAGGCGTGCGTTTGGCGCCAATTCCGGCCTGCGGCCACTTCCCCATGTACTCCAACCCCATCGCGATGTGGAAACAGATCGCCGATTTCCAGACTAGCAGTCGAACCGGGTAAGTCCGATCGCCCCGAGCGCTTCCCGATGTAGGGCGGGAGCCTGACTGCGGGCTCGCGGTCGCTATTCAACGCGTTTCATCTCACATGTCTGCCGCGGCGATGTGTGAGGGCGCGTGCATGCCTGTAATCCATAACAACAAGAGGTTCAAATCATGCTCGAAGTCATAAACAGCTTTCTTTCCGGAAAGCTCCTGATCGTACTTATCGTAGGCCTGGGTGGCTATTTCACGATTCGTTCACGCTTTGTCCAGTTTCGCCATTTCCTGCATATGTTCGGAGCCTTTCGCGATAGCGTGCAGAAGAGCGCCGGTCAGATCAGCTCGTTCCAGGCCTTGATGCTTAGCCTGGCGGGTCGCGTAGGGGCGGGCAACATCGCCGGGGTCGGGTTGGCCGTGACGTTGGGCGGGCCAGGAGCGGTGTTCTGGATGTGGGTGACCGCGCTGGTAGGCATGTCCACCAGCTTCTTCGAATGCAGCCTGGGGCAGTTGTATAAACGGTGCGATGCCAAGGGGCAGTTTCGGGGTGGGCCGTCGTACTACATCCAGTACGGACTGAAACAGGCGTGGCTGGGCAAGGTCATGGCCGTGTTGCTCCTGGTGACTTTCGGTTTTGCCTTCAACGGGCTGCAATCCCATGCCGTGACTCACTCGCTGAACAATGCGTTCGGCTTCTCCACGACCTACTCCGGTATTGCGATTGCCGTATTGCTCGGCCTGGTATTCATGGGTGGCATCAAGCGCATCGCTGCCGTCTCGGACCTGTTGGTGCCGGTCAAGACACTGGCCTACATTGGCGTGACCGTTTATGTGATCGTACTTCAGTTTGACCATGTGCCGGGCATGCTGGTGACCATTTTCAAAAGTGCCTTTGGCCTCGACCAGGCATTCGCAGGCCTGGTTGGCAGTGCCATCGTCATGGGCGTCAAACGCGGGGTGTTTGCCAATGAGGCGGGACTGGGCAGTGCGCCCAACGTAGCCGCCGTAGCGAAAGTCGATCACCCGGCGGCTCAAGGGGTGGTTCAAGCTTTCAGCGTCTTCCTGGATACCTTTGTGATCTGTACCTGCACGGCGCTGCTGATTCTGTTGTCGGGTTTTTACACGCCAGGCTTCGAAGGCGATGGCCTGGTACTGACACAGAACGCACTGGCGGCAGTGGTCGGGGACTGGGGGCGCACGTTCATTAGCGTGGCATTGGCTCTGTTTGTCTTCACGTCGATCCTCTATAACTACTATCTGGGCGAAAATAACCTGCGCTTTCTACTGGGCGATAAACGTGCTGCGGTGATGACCTATCGGGGCCTGGTGTTGCTGTTGATCCTTTGGGGCGCCGTGCAAAATCTGGGCACGGTGTTCGCCTTTGCCGATATCACCATGACGCTGTTGGCTTTCGTCAATCTGATCGCGCTGGCGCTGTTGTTCAACGTCGGCATGCGCTTGCTGCGTGACTATGACCGGCAGCGCAAGGCCGGCATCAAGTCGCCGATATTCGACTCCAGCCAGTTCGCGGATCTTGATCTTGACTTGCAGGCATGGCCCCATCGGGAAAAGGTCGGCAACAGCATCCCTGAATCTGCACCACAGGTAGCACCTGCCTCTGCCGTGCGCTGATGAAAAAAGGGCCCATGACAAGTCATGGGCCCTTGAAGGTCGTCTGGAGATCCTCCGTCAATCAGACTCGCGCAGCATGGGGCTTTACACGTCCCTTCAAACCGGTACGTTCTTCAATCTCACCTGAGCCACTGATATAGCCGTAACGCGACAGGTTGGGCATCAGCATCGCGGCGATGAAGGTGATGGTCACGACCGCCGCTACGTAGAAGAAAAAGTACTCCTCGATGCCCTGTGAGCGAAGCGACAAGGCCACGTATTCGGCGGTGCCGCCAAATGCCGCATTGCCCACCGCATAGGGAAATCCAACCCCCAATGCACGTACGGCAGGTGGGAACAGTTCGGCTTTGACGATCCCGGCAATCGGCGTGTAGAGCGACGCAATGGCCAGACCGCCAAACACCAGCACGAATGCCATGAACGGGTTGCTGACCGACTGCAGCGAGTACAGCAGGGGGATCACCAGCAACATGGCCAGCCCGGAGAACATCAACATGTGCGCCTTGATACCGATGCGGTCGGCGAGCAAGCCGAACAGCGGCTGGCAAAGCATGAAGCCGATCAGGGCCGCCGTCATGATGAAGCTGACCGTTTCCGGGCTGAAGCCGGCGGAGATCACCAGGAACTTCTGCATGTAGGTAGTGAAGGTATAGAAATACAGCGAACCACCGATGGTGAACGCCACCACCAGGGCAACTGCGCGTTTGTGTTTGAACATGCCGCGCAGAGAGCCGGCATCTTTGCGGTTCATGTCTTTCTTGTTGGCGGTTTCATGCATGGCGCGACGCAGATACACCACCACGACCGAGCTCAGCGCGCCGATGAAGAACGGAATCCTCCAACCCCACTCGCGCAACTCTTCACCGGTCAGGGTTTGTTGGAGAATGACGACGGTCATCAAGGCCAGCAGCTGACCGGCAATGATGGTGAAGTACTGAAACGAGCCATAGAAACAGCGACGACCCGGTGTCGCGATTTCGCTGATGTAGGTGGCGCCGGTGCCGTATTCCGCACCGACCGACAGGCCCTGAATCAGCCTGGCAACCACGAGCAGGATCGGCGCCGCGACGCCTATGGTTGCGTAGGTCGGCATGACGGCGATCAGCAGCGAGCCGGCGCACATCATGAACACCGAGATAATCATCGAGACCTTGCGGCCGCGAGTGTCAGCGATCCAGCCGAATATCCAGCCACCGAGCGGGCGCATGAAAAAGCCGACGGCGAAGACGCCCGCGGTCGCCAGTAGCTGGCTGGTCGTGTCGCCCTTGGGGAAAAACGAAGCGGCGAAGTAGATGGCGGTGTAGGCGTAAATGAAAAAGTCGTACCACTCCACCAGATTGCCCGAGCAGGCACCCATGATGGCCTTGACGCGGTTGGGCGCTCTCATCGCAGCAGTTTGGGCTGCGTGGTCTTTGGCGTCTGTGATTGATGCGGACATGTGATTCACCCTTTTTTCAAGGCGAGGGGAGACGAGGAGCGCGCTGATGCGCGTCCGACGTGACTGGCTCGTTGGGTTTTGGGTTTAACGAAAAGGCGTGAACCCGCTCACGGCCGGATTTCCGTAGAGAAGGGAGAGGGTGGATGCACGAGCGTGGCGAACGGTAGTGGCCCGGGGAAATCGGACGGGTGAGACGAAGCATTGAACATCATGGCGCGAGCCCTCGAATCTTATTCTTGTAGTGAGTCGAGCGCTCTTTGGCGCCGACGTTGATTGCACGCTACCGCAGAGTCAGGAGGGTAATAAGCCGTCAGGCAGGCCTAACTGATATACCTGAATTTTATAGCTTGGCGTGCAGCCCCGGCGGGCCGGGGGATACAGCCGGCTTGAAGGTCCTGGGGCCGCACGACACGGTGGTTGCGGGGCATTCCAAGGTGCGTAAATGCGATTACACTCACAGCACTTTCGCCGCATATCGCGCCGAGCCCGATGCTGACTGGCCTGGTAATGGATGTCGTTCAACTCAAAACCCTGATTCATGTTGCCGAGCTGGGCAGTCTCAGCAAGGCCTCGGATCGTCTTCACATCGCGCAACCGGCACTTAGCCGGCAAATTCGATTGTTGGAAAAGGAACTCGGCACCTACCTGTTTGATCGACATGGTCGAGGCATGGAGATCACCGACGCCGGACGTGAAGTGTTGGCACATGCCACCCGAATCATGGAAGAAATGGAGTCCATTCGAAGTTCTGTTGTGGGCGCAAAGTCCTCTTTTCGGGGAACGGTCGTCATCGGCACGACGCCGACGGTCGCGCAAATTATCACTGTTCCATTGGTACGCAAGATCAAAGAGGCGCATCCGAATCTCGCCGTCAGGTTTTCCTCAGCCTTCAGCGGTTATCTGCTCGATTGGGTTCAGCGTGGCGAATTGGAGCTGGCGATTTCTTACGATCCCCATCCTTTGCATACGCTGCGTATCGTGCCGGTGATGATGGAAAATCTGCTGCTGGTCGGTCCCGCCAGCGCCAACCTGCGTCTTGATACGCCGATATCGTTCGAGTCATTGGCTGAGCAGCAATTGGTATTGCCAAGCGCTCGACATAGCCTTCGCGTGATTCTGGATGATTGTGCACGTCAAGTCGGGATCAAGCTCAAGACCAGCGTTGAAGCCGACTCCTTCGGCGCCATGATCGATCTGGTCCGAAATGGCTTCGGTCTGACCGCTTTGCCTTTGGCATCGATTTACGCGCAGGTCGACGCTGGCGTGCTCAGTGCAGCCCCCTTGGTCGACCCCGTTCCCATGCGCAAACTGGTTCAGGTTTTTCCGGCCGACAGGCGGGTCAGTCCGGCCGCCAAATTTGTCGGGGATGCCTTTATCGAGATTGCCGCCGATCTGGTCAATCGCAAGATTTGGGCTGGACACATGCTTTGAGCCAACGGTGAACCTGTTAGCTGCGAGTGCCCCGTCCCCATACAAATCGCCCAATTATCCGTAGTTGCGCAGCTGCTCACGAGTTCCGCTTTGCTCACCACTGATGACACTGTCTTGAACCAACAAACGCGACTGCCTGGCGTATTCGGCATTTTTATTTTGGGGATGCTGCAAGTTCTGGTCTGGGGAGGTTCGTTCTTCCTGATGGCCGTCATGGCCGATCCGATCATGAAAGAGACCGGTTGGGCCAGCCAGTGGGTGTATGGCGCACTGTCTCTGAGCATTCTGGTTTCCGCGATGCTGGCACCGTTGACCAGCCGGCTTATCGCCCGGTACGGCGGCCGCCCCATCCTGGCCAGTAGCGGGCTGGGTGTCGCTATCGGGTTGTTTCTGATGGCCATCTCGACCTCGTTGCCGATGTTTCTTTTGTCTTGGGCCGTGATTGGCGTCGGTATGGCGCTGGGGCTGTATGAAGCGCTATTCGCGGCTTTAGGTTCTCTGTACGGGGAGCGGGCGGGCAGTGCGATTACCGGGATCACGCTTATTCAGGGTTTGCGACAACGCTGTCATGGCCCGCGGTAGCGCTGGTCATCGAGCACGTTGGCTGGCGCACGACATGCGTGGCTTATGGGGTGTTATTGGTCATTGCCGTGGCACCGCTTTATCTCTGGGTGCTGGCGCGGGGCACGGGACCCCTCACAAAGAGCCCGGCAGTGAGTGATGAAAGTCTCTCAATAGACCGGCGGATCTACCTGTTGCTTACGCTGATCTTCGCGTTGGGTGCCGTGATCATGACGGCGATGTCGGTCCAGCTGATTTCATTGTTGCAGGGGCAGGGCTACTCGCTTGCAGCCGCTATCGGACTGAGCGCGTTGCTGGGGCCGAGTCAGGTAGGGTCACGTGTTCTACAAGTGTTTTCGCGAAAGCGACACCCGATCTGGACGACGTTGATCTCTGTGGTGTTCGTGGCAATTGGTCTGCTGTTTGTGACCATCTCTCCGGCAATGACCGCGCTGGGTCTGGTGATCTATGGTGCGGGTAATGGCTTGCGGGCGATCGTTCGAGGACTGCTGCCATTGGCCCTCATGTCGCCTACTCATTATGTTTTGCTGATGGGGCGCATGGCTCGGCCTTCGCTCATAGGACAGGCCTTGACTCCCCTCGCGGCCGGGTACCTGTTAGAGATCTGGGGCGCTGGCGGTGTGCTTGCGGGCCTGAGTTCGCTGGCGGTATTGAATGTGCTCCTGGTGTTGCTGCTGATTCGACTGGTATGAAAAGAACAGCTCTGATTGCCATCTTCCCTAAGGATCCGGCTGGCATCTTCAGCGGCCAGCGACTCGAGTTCTTTGATGGCAATTTTTGGTCATGAAATGGACTCCCCCTACTTTTACCCCCACAAAAACGTCGGCTCTTGATGGACGTTACTGGACTCTCGTGGAGCAGAACACCGCTGGAGCTCAAGTAAATACTCGCTTGGAAAAATCCAGAGTGAAATTTTCAAAGCTTTCAAGAAGTATGCAAAAGGAGATCGGGTGCTAGGGGGCGAGTGTTCGAATTACTCCGTCCAGACCATTATTTCTGAGTGAAATCAGACACTTAAGCCAGTCAGCTAGTTCGGCTTTTTTGTGCCTGCGTAAAACCCGCGCAAAACTGGTGCAAAACTACCCGGTGATTTTGCTGATATTCAGGTCCGGAATCGCCTCTGGTCAGATGATTTCCTCGTGGTCACGTTGGTAGTTTTGGGTCATGCCTTCGCTCGCATGTCACGCGATTTTTTGCCCATCCTTTCCGACTTTCATGTACAGGTGCAGCGACAGCACTCGCACTTCGTGGAGGCCCGGCATCTATTCCTCCTTCCAACCTGCGTACCAGTTGGCCGCCTCCCACCGGCAGGCTGTATATGGATTAGTGGGTTATGCTGGAAGCAGGCAACGTGAGAACACAAACGGTCTCTCATCATGGATGGATCAAGATGAAACTGATTTTGGTTTTGCTTGTTGTTGGTCTGTTGGCTTGGAAGTTTTCCCCTGAATTACAGTCCTGGGTTGAGGCTCGGCCATCGAGTCCCCAAAGAATCTCTGCGGTCTTGATTGCGCCAAAGCCTGTTTCGGCTCCAGTCAAATGCGATGGGCGCAAATATTGCTCGCAGATGACCTCGTGCGCAGAGGCCACAAACTTTCTGCAAAATTGCCCAGGAATGGAAATGGATGGCGACTACGACGGGATACCTTGTGAGAAGCAGTGGTGCCGGTGACTAATCGCAGTTCGCCGGTAGGCTAGATGGTTTAATGAGATAAATTCTTAATGGAGTTGTTACTATGGAAAAGGCGTTTCGAAATCCGTTGTTTTTAACCGGGCTGCCACTAGTTGTCTGCGGTCTTGCTATCACTGCGCCGGGCCTTTGGATTCCTGGCGTGGTCTTGATGGTCGCTGGTTGGGCAAAGGGTAAGAAGCTTGTCTGACGTCATCGCCGCGACCCCTTGTCGATGAGCCAAGCCATGTAGCGCGGTGTTGTGATGACGATAATCATGGCTTTACCGTGACCGGGTGCGACAGAGGAGTGGGTGATTTTTTCGGGTTGGTCTACGCTCTGACTACGTTTCAATGCCGTTTTCGGCGAACCATTTGGCTCAGGCTACCGCTCGAAAGGACTCATATGAAATTCAATATCGTTGCCTTGGGCTTGCTTGCTGTTTTGGCTGGCTGCACAACTGCGGGCCCATATGTCACCAACATCTCAAGCGATGGACGTAACGGCTTGAATATCGAGAAGTGCTCCGTGAAGATGAATGCTTTCATGGGTACTGTTAGCACCACCGAATGTACATCCCAAAACGTTCAGCTCAGTCGCAGCAACTGATTTCAGGTTTCAGTTGGGTTTGTCTCAAGTCAGCTTCCCGTATTCTGCCAACTCGATCTGGTACTTCGCGGCGATCTGCTCGACCTGTGGTGTCGTCAGCTTTTCATCCAGGGTGCGCAGCTTGTTGCACTGCGGTGCGCAAACGCACGCCGGGGGAGACTCTGGAGGCCGAGGGTTAATATTCGAGCGGGCCGCGTGAGTGCCTGTTGACATCAATTAACGGATGAGCGAATTTAATCAAATCCTGTCATTTCTATATATTTAGAAATGAGCCGAACAAAGCCTCGCCAGAGAAGTCTGCCGGGGCTTCGTCGTATTCGGCTTAGGAGAAAACATGTCTAGAGCTCAACGACGACACGATACGCGCCGCATAAAGGCTCGTTTTTATTCAAGGCAACGCGCTTACGAATGCTGGTCAACCAGCGAGAAAAACGCCGGGCTTTTTGCAAACAATGGGAAGGTATGTTCCTGTTGGATGTGCGGCAATCCCAGAAAACAAGGATTGCTCACCATGCAGGAGTTGCGAGCTGACCTTCCCATTCAAGAGTGAAAACAGAACCCGGCCACCGAGCCGGGTTCGGAACACAACGCCCCCCTTAACGCCGGTCCAGCCAAACCGTTTGTGCATTACAGAATTCACGCACACCGAAATGCGAGAGTTCACGGCCAAAGCCACTCTTCTTCACGCCACCAAAACTGACACGCGGATCGCTGGCGCTATAGCCGTTGATGAACACGCCGCCGGTTTCAAGTTCGCTGGCCATCTGCCGGGCGAGTTCGACATTGCGCGTGTAGAGGGTGGCGGTGAGGCCGAACTCGCTGTCATTGGCCAACTCCAGCGCATGGGCTGCGTCTCGGGCCGTGATGATTGAGGCCACCGGACCAAACAACTCCTGTTTGAATGATGTCATCTGATCGGTCACGTCGCCGAGTACAGTGGGCTCATAGTAGTTACCTGGGCCTTCAGCCTTCTTTCCACCCATCAGCAACGTCGCGCCTTCTTTCAGTGTGTCGCGCACCTGTTGATCCAGTTCATCGCGCAGATCGAAGCGAGCCATCGGGCCGATATAGGTAGTGGTAGCCAGTGGATCACCGACAACCAGTTGTTGGGTGGCCTCGACGAACTTGCGGGTAAATTCCCGGGCAATGCCTTGCTCGACAATCAGGCGTTTGGCTGCGGCACAGACTTGTCCGGTGTTTTGATAGCGCCCGATCACGGCGGCTTTTACCGCCTCATCGAGGTCTGCGTCGTCGAGAACGATAAACGGGTCGGAGCCGCCCAGTTCCAATACGCACTTCTTCAGTGCGGCTCCGGCCTGAGCACCGATGGCCATGCCCGCTCGCACGCTACCGGTGAGGGTGACGGCCGCGATGCGTGGATCGGCGATCGCCTTGGATACACCGTCCGGGGTGACGTTGATGACCTCGAAAACACCTTCGGGGAAGTCCGCTTGCTTGAAGGCCTCCAGCAGCAGGTAGGTGCTGCCCATGACGTTTGGCGCGTGCTTGAGCACGTAGGTATTGCCGGCGAGCAGGGTGGGGACCGCGCCGCGCAGGACTTGCCAGATGGGGAAGTTCCACGGCATCACGGCGAGAATCGGGCCCAGGGGACGATATTCAATGCGTGCCTTGCCGCCTTCAACCAGAGTCGGTTCCGGGCTCAGCATGGCGGGGCCGTGTTCGGCGTACCACTGGCAGAGCTGCGCACATTTTTCAATTTCACCGCGGGCCTGGGCAATCGGCTTACCCATTTCCAGGGTGATCATGTTCGCCATGGCCTGTGCATTGTTGCGCAAGGCCTGACCGAGGTTGATCAACAGTTGCGCGCGCTGTTCAACCGGTTTGCCGCGCCAGGCGCGAAACCCGGTAGCGGCCCGCGTCAGCGCGGCCTGTAATGCCGAATCGGATTCGAAAGGGTAATGGCCGATCTGCTCGCCCGTAGCGGGGTTGATCGAAATGGCATGGGTAAGGCTGGATACGTTGGTCATGGCACCGTCCTGCGAGGTAGGAATGTGCTCAGGTTATGGGGCTATATGTTTTCTGGAAACTGAATAATAATGAGCATAACGTTCACGTTTGGAGAATGGCTTGGATCTGGTTCAGCTCGAAATTTTCAAGGCTGTCGCCGAGCACGGCAGCATCAGCGTGGCCGCCCAGCATATCCACCGGGTGCCATCGAATCTCACGACCAGAATCAAACAGCTTGAACTGGACCTGGGTGTGGATCTGTTTATTCGTGAGAAGAGTCGCCTGCGCCTGTCGCCGGCCGGCTGGAGCTTTCTGGATTACGCTCGACGTATTCTCGATCTGGTTCAGGAGGCGCGAGCCACCGTGGCGGGTGAAGAACCGCAGGGAGCCTTCGCCCTGGGTTCGCTGGAAAGTACTGCAGCGGTACGTATTCCAGAGCTATTGGCCGCCTATAACCAGAAGCACGCCAAGGTCGAACTGGACCTGTCCACCGGCCCCTCCGGGACCATGATCGATGGAGTACTGTCCGGGCGGCTGGCCGCTGCATTTGTCGATGGTCCGGTGTTGCATCCGGCGCTGGAGGGCGTGCCTGCATTCGAGGAGGAAATGGTCCTGATCGCCCCCCTCAACCATGACCCGATTCATCGGGCCAAGGATGTGAATGGCGAAAACATCTATGCCTTCCGCTCCAACTGCTCCTATCGCCATCATTTCGAAAGCTGGTTCGCCAATGGCGCGGCGGTGCCCGGCAAGATTTTCGAAATGGAGTCCTATCACGGCATGCTGGCCTGCGTCAGCGCCGGTGCCGGCCTGGCGCTGATGCCCCGCAGCATGCTCGAAAGCATGCCTGGATGCACGACGGTCAGCGTCTGGCCGTTGTCGGAGTCGTTCCGCTATTTACGCACCTGGCTGGTGTGGCGCAGGGGGACCGTGTCGCAGAGCCTGACGATGTTTGTGCGCTTGCTTGAGGAGCGGGGTGTGGTGTTGATCGATAAATAGCGGAAAGTTAACGGTCTGTGCCGAAAAACCGGATAATGGCGGCCAAATCGTTTAGCTCGTAATTCTGGTAATCGCACATGGAAATCAAGGTCAACTTTCTCGACAACCTTCGACTTGAAGCCAAGTTCGACGACTTCACGGTGATTGCCGATCAACCCATTCGCTACAAGGGCGATGGCTCGGCACCGGGGCCGTTCGATTACTTCCTGGCTTCGTCGGCGTTGTGTGCGGCGTACTTCGTGAAGCTGTATTGCGAAACTCGCAATATCCCCACCGAAAATATCCGCCTGTCGCAGAACAACATTGTTGATCCGGAAAACCGCTACAACCAGATTTTCAAGATTCAGGTTGAATTGCCAGCGGACATTTCCGCCAAGGACCGTCAGGGGATCTTGCGCTCCATCGACCGTTGTACGGTAAAGAAGGTGGTGCAAACCGGGCCTGAGTTTGTGATTGAAGAGGTCGAAAACCTCGACGCCGATGCCCAGGCGTTGCTGATGCCGCACTCGACCAGCGAGGCGGGCACCTACATTGTGGGCAAGGACCTGCCGCTGGAGCAAACCATCGCCAACATGTCGGGCATCCTGGCTGACCTGGGCATGAAGATTGAAATCGCTTCGTGGCGCAATATCGTTCCCAATGTGTGGTCGCTGCACATCCGCGACGCGCACTCGCCAATGTGTTTTACCAACGGCAAAGGCGCGACCAAAGAAGGCGCGCTGGCATCGGCACTGGGCGAGTTTATCGAGCGGCTCAACTGCAACTTCTTCTACAACGATCAGTTCTGGGGCGAGGACATCGCCAACGCGGCGTTTGTGCATTACCCGGACGAGCGCTGGTTCAAGCCTGGCCCGAAGGACGAACTGCCGACTGAAATTCTCGACGAGTACTGCCTGAAGATTTACGACCGGGATGGCGAGTTGCGTGGCTCGCATCTGTACGACACCAACTCCGGCAATACCCAGCGCGGCATTTGTTCACTGCCGTTTGTGCGCCAGTCGGACAATGAGGTGGTGTACTTCCCGTCCAACCTGATCGAAAACCTGTTCCTGAGCAATGGCATGAGCGCCGGCAACACCCTGGCCGAAGCCCAGGTGCAGTGCCTGTCGGAAATCTTCGAGCGCGCGGTCAAACGCGAAATCCTCGAAGGCGAAATGGCCCTGCCGGATGTGCCGCAGGAAGTACTGGCGAAATACCCGGGGATTCTGGCTGGTATCCAGGCCCTGGAAGAGCAGGGCTTCCCGGTGCTGGTCAAGGATGCATCGCTGGGCGGGGAGTTCCCGGTGATGTGTGTGACCTTGATGAACCCGCGTACCGGTGGTGTGTTTGCCTCGTTCGGCGCGCACCCCAGCCTGGAAGTGGCGCTGGAGCGCAGCCTGACGGAGCTGCTGCAAGGCCGCAGTTTCGAAGGCCTGAACGATCTGCCTCAGCCGACCTTCGAAGGTCAGGCGGTGACTGAGCCGAACAACTTCGTCGAGCACTTTATCGATTCCAGCGGTGTGGTCTCGTGGCGCTTCTTTAGTGCAAAACCGGATTTTGAATTCGTTGAGTGGGATTTCTCCGGTCAGGGCGAAAACTCCAATACCGAAGAGGCCGCGACCCTGTTCGGCATTCTCGAAGACATGGGCAAAGAAGTGTACATGGCAGTCTATGAGCACATTGGTGCCAAGGCCTGCCGCATTCTGGTGCCGGGTTACTCGGAAATTTATCCGGTAGAAGATTTGATCTGGGATAACACCAACAAAGCGCTGCAGTTCCGCGCTGACATCCTGAACCTGCACAGCCTGAGCAAAGTCGGCCTGAGATCGCTGGCCCAAGGTCTGGAAAACAGCGAGCTGGATGACTACACCGACATCACCACTTTGATCGGCATCGAGTTCGACGACAACACGCCTTGGGGCAAGTTGACGATCCTGGAGCTGAGGCTGCTGATTTATCTCGCCTTGCAGAAGTTTGATCAGGCCAAGGATCTGGTGGAAGCCTTCTTGCAATACAACGACAACACCGTCGAGCGCGGCTTGTTTTATCAAGCTGTGAACGTCGTGCTGGAAATGCAGCTGGACGATGATCTGGAACTGAGCGACTACGAGGTCAACTTCCGCCGGATGTTCGGCAACGAGCGGATGGACGCGGCGATAGGGTCCGTGGATGGCAGCGTGCGGTTCTATGGTCTGACGCCGACGAGCATGAAACTGGAAGGGCTCGACAGGCACCTTCGCCTGATCGAAAGCTACAAAAAGCTGCACATGGCGCGGGCGAGGGTGTCGGCTTTGTTCAACTGATAGCGATAACAAAAAAGCACCTTGGGTGCTTTTTTGTTTTTTGGCGGTCAGTCAATCGTCTGTGCGCGTGGGCTGATTTTTTGGCTATGACATGGGTTGTGGCTGCTTATGGGGAAGCTCTTCTATATAGAGGGGCGTTCTGGCTCCTCTATATAGGCACCCTTTGGGGTGTTTTGCTGCTTTCTGCAGCTTATTGATAGAAAACCTAAATCAGTGCTTGACGGCAGATTTCAGATCTCTATAATTCGCCCCACTTCCGGCGCAGTCGAAACGGAAAACTCCTTGGTAAACAAAGAGTTACGCAGTTTTCGGCAGCGGGTTGCTTCAGCTCATCGAAGCACAAAGGGAGTTGAAAAAGAGGTGTTGACAGCAGCGTGTAACGCTGTAGAATTCGCCTCCCGCTGACGAGAGATCTGAAGCGCAAGTGGTTGAAGTTGAAAAGGAAACTTGGAAAACTTCTGAAAAATACCACTTGACAGCAAATGAGGCTGCTGTAGAATGCGCGCCTCGGTTGAGACGAAAGATCTTAACCAACCGCTCTTTAACAACTGAATCAAGCAATTCGTGTGGGTGCTTGTGGAGTCAGGCTGCTAGTCAACAGATTATCAGCATCACAAGTTACTCCGCGAGAAATCAAAGATGTAACCAACGATTGCTGAGC
>NZ_JAHBDG010000004.1:0-149482 GCF_019956305.1 Pseudomonas sp. BF-B-30
GTCAAAGCTGATGTCGACTGATGTACCGCTTTCGCGAGCAAGCCCGCTCCCACGTTTGGTCGGTGCCGCTTGTTGTTAAGCAGTTTTCCAGGTGATTTCTTCTTCACCATCGGCGCTGATGCGGATCCAGCGGTCCGCCGTCTCTTCACCTTCTTCCTCGACCCAGGTGCCCGGTGCACAACGCACTTCCACGTTGAGCGCGGCAAACGCGGCGCGGGCGCAGGCGATGTCGTCGTCCCATGGGGTCTGGTCGCTTTCCAGATACAGGCTGTTCCATTTGCCGACGGCTTTTGGCAGCCAGGTCACTGGCACGTTGCCAGCCTTGCACTTGTAGGTCTGGCCCTTCTGGACCCAATCGGTGCACGGACCCAATGCCGCACCGAGCCAGGCGGCAATGGCTTTGTGGTCGACGTCGGCGTCTTTCAGGTAAATCTCGATATCGGGTTGGCGCATGGATGTCCTCACTGCGGGTCTGAAAAATCCATTCGCGGATTTAGCCGGTCTTGAGCATTTGCCCGAGACCAAAAATTAAGGTTATTGAAGTACGAAATAATCGTAGCGCATCGACACGGTGACCTCGAACGGCTCGGCCTGTTCGATAACGGCAGCACGGCGCTCGGCACTGGCGCGCCAGCCATGGGGCGTCATGGCCAGCAGGTTCGCCCGGTCCTGACCGCTTTGCAGCGTCAGTTTGAATTCCAGGGTTTCGCTGTGGGCCAGCGCCATGCCTTCCGGCACCAGGGCCAGGTGCTTGTCGTCAGTGTATTCACGGACTTCGTCGTACAGCCGCTCACGCAGTTCCATCAGGTGGCCGCTGGTCGGCCCGACTTTCATCAGGCCGCCGCCAACACTGAGCAGGCGCTTGGCTTCTTCCCAATCCAGCGGGCTGAAGACGCTGGCCAGGAACTGGCAACTGCCGGAAGCCAACGGCACCCGCGCCATGCTGGCGATCAACCAGGTCAGCTGCGGGTTGCGTTTGCAGGCGCGTTTGACCGCTTCGCGGGAGATGTCCAGGGCATAACCTTCGGCATCTGGCAGGGCCTCGGCGATTTGCGCGGTGTAGTAACCCTCGCCACAACCGATGTCCAGCCAGTGCTGTGGTGCTACACCTGCCGCCAGCTCCGCCAGACGCTTGGCCACCGGGGCGTAGTGCCCGGCGTTCAAGAAGTCGCGACGGGCTTCGACCATTGCCTGGTTATCCCCAGGGTCACGGCTGTTCTTGTGCTGCACCGGCAACAGGTTCAAGTAACCCTGGCGCGCACGGTCGAAACGATGCCCGGCGGGGCAGGCCACGCCGTTGTCCACCGCATTGAGCGGCTCACTGCAGATCGGGCACGCAAGCATCAGGCGAGCAACTTGATCAGGGTCTGGTAGTAGATTTCGGTCAGTACGTCGAGATCGGCTGCCAGCACGCGTTCGTTGACCTGGTGGATGGTCGCGTTGACCGGGCCCAGCTCAACAACCTGGGTACCCATGGTTGCGATGAAACGGCCGTCGGAGGTACCACCGCTGGTGGACGCCTTGGTTTCACGACCGGTGATGTCCTTGATGCTCGACGATACCGCGTCGAGCAGCGCGCCAGGTTCGGTGAGGAACGGCAGGCCGGACAGCGCCCAGTCGATGTGCCAGTCCAGGCCATGCTTGTCGAGGATGTCGGCGACGCGCTTTTGCAGGCCTTCGACCGTCGATTCGGTGGAGAAACGGAAGTTGAACACCGCCACCAGGTCACCCGGGATCACGTTGGTCGCACCGGTGCCGGAGTTGACGTTGGAGATCTGGAAACTGGTGGGCGGGAAGAAATCGTTACCGTGATCCCAGTGCTCGGCAGCCAGTTCGGCCAGGGCCGGGGCAGCGAGGTGGATCGGGTTCTTGGCCAGGTGCGGGTAGGCCACGTGGCCTTGCACACCGCGCACGGTCAGCTTGGCGCCGAGGGAGCCGCGACGACCGTTCTTGACCACGTCACCCACCAGGGTGGTGCTCGACGGTTCGCCGACGATGCACCAGTCCAGACGTTCCTTGCGCGCAGCGAGGCGTTCGACCACGGCCTTGGTGCCGTGATGCGCCGGGCCTTCTTCGTCGCTGGTGATCAGGAAGGCGACTTTGCCCTTGTGATTCGGGTAGTCGGTGACAAAACGCTCGGAGGCGACGGTCATGGCGGCGAGGCTGCCTTTCATGTCGGCGGCGCCACGGCCGCAGAGCATGCCGTGTTCGTCGATCAGCGCGTTGAACGGTTCGATCTGCCAGGCCGCCACCGGGCCGGTCGGGACCACGTCGGTGTGGCCGGCGAAGCACAGCACCGGACCGTCGTCCTGGCCGTGTGTGGCCCAGAAGTTATCTACATCTTCGATGCGCATCGGTTCCAGGGTGAAACCGGCATCGCCCAGGCGCTGCATCATCTGCTTCTGGCAATCGGCGTCGATCGGCGTCACGGACGGACGGCGGATCAGGTCGATGGCGAGTTGGAGGGTCGGCGAAAGGTCGGCGTGGGCCGTCATGGAAAACTCCGGAATCATTAGATATGGGCTTTGGCTTTTAATGTGGGAGCGGGCTTGCTCGCGAATGCGGTGTGTCAGTCAACATACTCCTCGACTGTTACAACGCATTCGCGAGCAAGCCCGCTCCCACAGAAATTGTGTGCGGTCAGTACGACCTGTATCACGCCAAGCCCTGCAAAATGGCGCTTATCTTAAAGCAAAACGGCGACCATTGGCCGCCGTTTAGTGCATCCGCGCAGATTTAGACGACAGGTGCCGTTTCAGGCTCGGCGGCCGGTTTCGGCAGCGACGACAGGAACGCCATGATCAGCGCCGCGACGTACGGCAGCGACTGCACCAGCAGCATGGTGACCCAGAAGCGCATGTCGTTGCTCGGCATGCCGTTCACCAGGTAGATCCCCAGGGCCGCGCTCCACAACAGCAGCATGATGAACATCTCTTCCCGGGCTTCGGAAATCGCCACCCAGAAGCCGTGGTTGTCGGCATTCTTCGGCGTACGGAAGAACGGAATGCTGCTGGTGAAGAAGCCGTACAGCACCGCTTTGGCGATGGTGTGGGACAACGCCAGACCGGCCAGCGCCGCGCAGAAGGCGTCCTTCAGATTCACCCCGACCGCACGACGGTAGAGGAAGATGATCTTGGCGACCTTGAACACGAACAACGCCAATGGCGGGATTGCGAAGATCAGCAGCGGCGGATCGACCCGTTGCGGCACGATGATCATCGCCGCCGACCACAACAGCGCGCCGACGGTGAAGAAGATGTTCATGCCGTCCGCCACCCATGGCAACCAGCCCGCGAGGAAGTGGTAGCGCTGGCCACGGGTCAGCTCGGTGTCCTTGCCGCGCAGCAGGCTGGCGGTGTGGCGCTTGATGATCTGGATCGCTCCGTAGGCCCAGCGGAAACGCTGTTTCTTGAAGTCGATGAAGGTATCGGGCATCAGGCCCTTGCCGTAGCTGGTGTGGTAGTACGCTGCCGACAGGCCTTTTTCGAATACCCGCAGGCCCAGTTCGGCGTCTTCGCAGATGCACCAGTCGGCCCAGCCCAGTTCTTCGAGCACCGAGCGACGGGTCATGGTCATGGTGCCGTGCTGGATGATCGCGTCGCGGTCGTTGCGGGTGACCATGCCGATGTGGAAGAAGCCTTTGTATTCCGCGTAGCAGAGCTTCTTGAAGGTGCTTTCGTTCTGGTCGCGGTAATCCTGCGGCGACTGCACCACGGCGATTTTCGGGTCGGCGAAGTGCGGCACCATGTGCTTGAGCCAGTTCGGGTGCACGCAGTAATCGGAGTCGATCACCGCGATCACTTCGGCGTCCTTGGCGGTGTGCGGGATCAGGTAGTTCAGCGCACCGCCCTTGAAGCCGGCCAGTGGTGCCACGTGGAAGAACTTGAAGCGCGGGCCGAGGGTTTCGCAATAATCGCGCACCGGCTCCCAGACCGCCGGGTCCTTGGTGTTGTTGTCGATGATCAGGACTTCGAAGTCCGGATAGTCGAGGTTGGCCAGGGCGTTGAGGGTCTGTTTGACCATCTCCGGCGGCTCGTTGTAGCAGGGCACGTGAATCGACACTTTCGGGCGGTAGCTGGAGTCGCCTTCCACCGGCAGGAACTCGCGCCGGCGCTTGTGCACCCACACCGCTTCGGCCAGTTCATGGGCTTCGGTCAGCAGCACGATAAACACCCCGAGCGCACCGAGGGCGAGCAAGAAGCCCACCGTCAGGCTGAACCAGGTGCTGTATTGCTGGCTGTAGTCGTAACCGATCCACACCAGCACCGAACCACACAGGAACGCAATGAAGGTCAGGAAGGTACGGCCACGCTGGCGCAGGGCCGAGCCGTCGATCATCAGCAGGGTCAGCGACAACAGCGCCAATACCACCGAACCAATGGCCAACACGCGCCATTGCGGAATCGCCACCACCGGGCCTTCGAAGTTGAACTTCTGCTGGCGCGCGGCGTTGAACACGCCCCAGTAGGCGCCGACGGAACCTTCGTCGCTGGCTTTCCACGGCTGGTCAAACGCTTCGATCACGAAGTAGTTGAAGCCCTGGCGATTGAGCTTGTTGACCAGGGTTCGCAGATAAATCGCCTGGTCCGCCGGGGAGGCGTCGGCGCCACCACGCATGCGGCCGTTGCTCGGCCAGCCCACCTCGGACAGCAGCAGTGGTTTTTTCGGGAACATCTTTTTCAGGTCGCGGGCGCGGTCGAGGACGAACTGCCCGGCCTTGTCCATCGGGACGAATTCCCAGTAAGGCAGGACGTGCGCGGCAATCAGGTCGACGTGCTTGGCCAGTTCCGGGTGTTCTTCCCACACGTGCCACTGTTCGGACGTGGTCACCGGCACTTTCACGGCGGCACGCACGCGATCGAGCATGACGCTGAGTTCCTGGGCGGTGATTTCCTTGCGGTAAATGGCCTCGTTGCCGACCACCACGCGAACCACGCTGCGCGAGGAGTTGGCGATTTCAATGGCGCGGGTGATTTCCCGTTCGTTGCGTTCCAGGTCCGGGCTGATCCAGATCCCTAGGGTCACCCGCAAGCCGAACTCTTCCGCCAGCTTCGGGATGTTCTGCAGCGTGCCATCGACCGAGTAGATGCGGATGTTGTCCGTCAGCTTGCTCATGATCTCCAGGTCGCGACGCATTTGATCGTCGGTCGGGAACTGGTCTTTCTGCGGGAACTGGCCCTGCTGGAATGGCGAGTACGAGAAGCCGGAGATCTGTTCAGGCCAGTTGGGGGCGGTGACCGGGCGGTTGATCAGCGCCCAGAAGCCGGTAAACAAGGCTGCGATGGCGAGCACCACGACCAGGTTGAGTCCAAATTTACGCGATGACATAGTTATTTCGGGTTCCAAAGACTGTGGAACGAAGGAACGGTTGGCGGTCGCCAAGGGGCGCGCATCCTACACCGGGCATTCTCTGGTCGTACAGCGGACAGGGAATTGCCGGACATTGGGCAATCCAAGTCGGTTTAAGTTCTTTCTTTAGAGCGTGTAGGACGAATCTTTGTTCGATTTAGTTTTCGTGGATGTTGCCCGTTCATAGCGCAATGATGCTCTTGGGCGTCGACGGCCCTATAATGCGCGCCGGTTTTTGGGGTAATGGTCATGAGTACAGAAGATCCGCGGTTTGCTGGCATCGCCCGCTTGTATGGCATCGAAGGCCTTGAGCGTCTGAAAGCGGCCCATGTGGCGATCGTGGGCGTCGGTGGCGTCGGTTCCTGGGCGGCGGAAGCCATGGCCCGTTGTGGCGTTGGCGAAATTTCGCTGTTCGACCTCGATGATGTCTGCGTCAGCAACGCCAACCGCCAGTTGCACGCGCTGGACAGCACGGTGGGCAAGCCCAAGGTCGAGGTGATGGCCGAGCGTCTGCGCGGGATCAACCCGGACTGCACGGTGCATGCGGTGCCTGACTTCGTCACCCGCGACACCATGGCCGAGTACATCACGCCGAACATCGACTGCGTGATCGACTGCATCGACAGCGTCAACGCCAAGGCCGCGTTGATCGCCTGGTGCAAGCGGCGCAAGATCCAGATCATCACTACCGGCGGCGCGGGCGGGCAGATTGACCCGACGTTGATCCAAGTCTGCGACCTCAATCGCACGTTCAATGATCCATTGGCGTCGAAGGTGCGCTCCACGCTGCGCCGCGACTACGGCTTCTCACGCACCGTGACCCGCCACTACAGCGTGCCGTGCGTGTTTTCCACCGAGCAACTGCGCTACCCGAAACCGGACGGCAGCATTTGCCTGCAGAAGAGTTTTGTAGGTGATGGCGTGAAGCTCGACTGTGCCGGCGGGTTTGGCGCAGTGATGATGGTGACGGCGACGTTTGGCATGGTCGCGGCGACCAAGGCTGTGGACAAGATTGTCGCGGGTGTGCGGCGGCCGGCGGAGCGGGTCAAGTCGCAGGCCTGAGGTTGTTGCTGATGGCCTCTTCGCGAGCAAGCCCGCTCCCACATTTGATCTTCAGTGAATACAGTTTTTGTGTACGACCGAAGTCCAATGTGGGAGCGGGCTTGCTCGCGAAGGCGATTAACCGGCCAACTCCCGCATTTGCTGAAGCACCGCATTCAAGCCATTGCTGCGGGACTCGGATAACTGCCGTCCCAACCCCAGCTGATTGAACCAGTCCGGCAAATCCACCTGTTGCAACTCGGCTGCGGACAAGCCGTTGACCCGCGCCAGCAGCAACGCCACCAACCCGCGAATCAACCGTGCATCACTGTTGGCGCTGAACTGCCAATGACCGTCGCGCAACTCGCCCACCAGCCACACCTGGCTTTCACAGCCGTGTACCCGATTGGCGTCGCACATTTGCGTGTCGCTCAACGCGGGCAGGCGCTCGCCCCATTGCATCAGCAGGCGCGCGCGTTGTTCCCAGCCTGCCGCTTTCTGAAAGATATCGAGTGCCGTCACGGCATCGGCAGGCAGTTTCATCGCAATAGCTCCAGCGCCTGATCCAGGGCTTCAAAGAACCGCTCCAGGTCTTCGGAATCGTTGTACAGCGCCAACGACACCCGAATCGCTCCGGCCAGTTCGAAGCGTTTGAGCAGCGGCATCGCGCAGTGGTGGCCGGCACGCACCGCGATCCCTTGTTCGGTCAGCAAATGCGCGAGATCGGAGTTATGCACACCCTCGACGGTGAAACTGGCCAGTGCCACTTGCGGCTTGCCCAACAGGCGAATGCCGTTGCGCGCCTCCAGGCCCTTGAGCAGACAGGCATGCAACGCAGCTTCATGGGCAGACACGGCGTCCTGATCGAGCCCGGCGAGGTAGTCCAGGGTCGCTCCCAGGCCGATCACGCTGGCAATCGGCGGCGTACCGGCCTCGAAACCCAGCGGTGCCGGGCGAAAGCGTGCGTCGTGATAATTGGCATCGAGCACCATTTCACCACCGAACTGCCAGGGACGCAGTTGTTGCAGTGCTGTGTTGCGCCCGAACAGCACACCCAGGCCATCGGGGCCGTAGAGCTTGTGGCTGGAGAACACATAGAAATCGCAGCCCAGCGCCTGCACGTCGTGGCGACCATGGACCACGCCCTGGGCGCCGTCGATCACGGTCAGGGCGTTGTGCGCCTTGGCCAGTGCCAGCAATTGCGGCAGCGGCTGCCATGCGCCAATCACGTTGGACAGCTGGCTGACCGCCAACAGACGCGTGCGTGCGCCGATCAAACCGGCGGCGGCTTCAAGGTCGATCACGCCGTCGGCATCCAGCGGCAGGATCACCAGTTTCAGGTCGCGACGGTGCGCCAGTTGCTGCCAGGGCAGCAGGTTGGCGTGATGCTCCAGGGCGCTGATGACAATCTCGTCGCCCGGATTGAAAAGATGTTCCAGGCCATAGGCCAGGAGATTCAGCGCGGACGTCGCGCCGTGGGTAAATATGATCTGCCCGCAATCGCCAGTATTGAGCCATTGCGCGACTTTGCGGCGGCTGTCCTCGAACGCCTGGGTGGCGTGGGCGCCGGGCAAATGCTGCGCCCGATGCACGTTGGCCGCGCCGTTGGCATAGTAGTGCGCCAGGGCATCGAGCAGGGCTTGAGGTTTTTGCGTGGTGGCAGCGTTGTCCAGATAGGTCTGGTCTTGCCGTTGCAGGGCGGCGATGGCCGGAAAATCGACACGCCAGGGGGAGAGAATCATCATGCTGTTCGGCCTATGCACTTGATCCCTGTAGGAGCGAGCTGGCTCGCGATGATCGCTTGGACGACACGGGCTGTCTGATGCCCCGCGTTATGGTTGACGTCCATCGCGAGCAGGCTCGCTCCTACAGGAACAGGGATCGTGTGGCTTAGTTGTGAGCGTGCAGCGCTTCGTTCAGTTCGATGGCCGATTTGTGGGTTTTGCATTCCACGGCACCGGTCTCCGAATTGCGACGGAACAGCAGGTCTGGCTGGCCGGCCAGTTCACGGGCCTTGACCACTTTGACCAGCTGATTGTTTTCGTCCAGCAGCGCCACTTTGGTGCCGGCGGTCACGTACAGGCCCGACTCGACGGTGTTGCGGTCGCCCAACGGGATACCGATACCGGCGTTGGCGCCGATCAGGCAGCCTTCGCCGACCTTGATCACGATGTTGCCGCCGCCCGACAGGGTACCCATGGTCGAGCAGCCGCCGCCCAGGTCCGAACCCTTGCCGACGAATACGCCAGCGGATACGCGGCCTTCGATCATGCCCGGGCCTTCGGTGCCGGCGTTGAAGTTGATGAAACCTTCGTGCATCACGGTGGTGCCTTCGCCCACGTAGGCACCCAGACGCAGGCGCGCAGCGTCAGCGATACGCACGCCGGCCGGAACCACGTAGTCGGTCATTTTCGGGAACTTGTCCACCGAGAACACTTCCAGCAGCTCGCCGCGCAGGCGGGCTTCGAGTTGCAGTTCGGCCAGTTCGCTCAGGTCGACAGCGCCCTGGCTGGTCCAGGCCACGTTCGGCAGCAGCGGGAAGATCCCGGCCAGGTTCAGGCCGTGTGGCTTGACCAGGCGATGGCTCAGCAGGTGCAGCTTGAGGTAGGCCTCAGGGGTGGACGACAGCTGGGCGTCTTCGGCCAGCAAGGTGGCAACCAGCGGTTTGTGGCTCTCGGCGAGGCGGGTCAGCAGTTTGCCTTGTACCGCGTCGATGCCTTTCACGGCTTCAGCCAGTTGCGCGGCCTGCGCGGTGGTGAAGGTGATGGCCTGGTTGCCTTCGCTGTAACCGAGGATCGGCGCAATGGCGGCGACCAGTTCGGCGGACGGGTTGAGCAGTGGCTGGGCGTAGAACACTTCCAGCCATGCGCCTTGACGGTTTTGAGTGCCGACACCAAAGGCCAGGCTGAACAGGGTAGTAGACATGTTGATACCTCTAGCAAATTGAAACGGGCTGCTTACTTGAGCGCGGCCGCGTAGATATCTGGCTTGAAGCCAATCAGGGTTCGGTCACCGAGATCAAGCACCGGGCGCTTGATCATCGAGGGTTGTGCGAGCATCAGTTCGATGGCTTTCGTCTGGTCGAGATCGGCTTTGCATTCGTCGTCGAGCTTGCGAAAGGTCGTGCCTGCACGGTTCAACACCACTTCCCAGCCGTGCTCGTTGCACCATTGGGTCAGGTGTTCACGGTCGATACCGACCGCTTTGTAATCATGAAAGTCATAACTGACAGCGTGTTCATCGAGCCAGGTGCGCGCCTTTTTCATGGTGTCGCAGGCTTTGATGCCGAAAAGGTGCAACGTTTTACTTGAAACGGTCAAGGAATTGCCCCCTTTGCAGGTGCCGTAAATAAAAGGTGACGGATTATGCCATGGAAGCGCAAATCCTGTGGGAGCGAGCTTGCTCGCGATGGCGCAATAACATTCAACATCCATGTCGATAGACCCTCCGCTATCGCGAGCAAGCTCGCTCCCACAGGGAATACGGTGCTCGGCGACCTGCGTGCGACATAGGTGCAAGGGTCGCCCGAAGTCTAAGCGGCTAATATGGCACTTCAATGCTGTCGATTGTCCGGGAACCACGCTTTATGCAAACCGCTTATACCGTTCTGATCCTGTTGATGCTGGTTGGCGTTTCGCGCCTGATCGGACGGGTGGTTCCGCTGCCGTTGCCATTGGTGCAGATTGCCGCTGGGGCCTTGCTTGCCTGGCCGACGCTCGGCCTCCATGTAGCCCTCGATCCCGAACTGTTCCTGTTTCTGTTCCTGCCACCACTGTTGTTCTCCGACGGCTGGCGCATGCCCAAACGCGAATTCTGGCACTTGCGCGGCCCGATCCTGACCCTGGCAGTGGGCCTGGTGCTGTTCACCGTGGTCGGCGCCGGGTATTTCATTCACTGGTTGCTGCCCGGTGTGCCGTTGCCGGTGGCGTTCGCCCTGGCAGCGGTGCTGTCACCGACGGATGCGGTGGCGGTGTCGGCCATTTCCCGCAACAGACTGCCGACGCCCTTGATGCACATCTTGCAGGGCGAGGCGCTGATGAACGACGCCTCGGGCCTGGTGACATTCAAGTTTGCCCTGGTGGCGGCGGTGACCGGTGTGTTCTCGCTGGCCAATGCCAGCCTGACGTTCGTGTTGGTCGCTGTCGGTGGCCTGGCGGTCGGGGTGGCTTTGAGTTGGCTGGTCGGCCGTCTGCGGGCGTGGATGATCGAGCGGGGCTGGGATGATCCGGCGACGCATGTGGTGTTCATGTTGCTGCTGCCGTTTGCGGCCTACGTGCTGGCCGAGCGCATGGAAGTGTCGGGCATCCTCTCGGCGGTGGCGGCGGGAATGATGCAGAGCTGGCTCGACCTGTTGCCGCGCCAGACCAACACGCGCTTGCTCAACCGAAGTGTCTGGTCGCTGCTGGAGTTCGCGTTCAACGGTTTGATCTTCCTGCTGTTGGGTTTGCAGTTGCCGGACATCATCAAGGCGGTGGCCAGTCACGAAACTTCGCTATGGCCGACGTTGTTGTATCGCGGGCTCGACGTGGTGGCGATTTTCCTGGTGCTGCTGGTTTTGCGGTTCGTCTGGGTGCAAAGCATCTGGCGATTGTCGGTACTGCTGCGGCGCTTGCGTGGCAAGGGTGAAGTGACCCGGGTGCCGACGGCGCGATCCTGTTGGTTGCTGACCGTGGGCGGCGTGCGCGGGGCCGTGACGCTGGCGGGTGTGATGTCGGTGCCGATGCTCATGGGCGAGAGCGCATTTCCCGAGCGCGATCTGCTGATTTTCATCGCCGCCGGGGTGATTCTGCTTTCGTTGATTGCGGCCTGCATCGCGCTGCCACTGTTGTTGCGTGGCATCGAAGCCAGTCCGGACGACAAGCGGCGCAACGAAGTGCGCGATGCCTGGCGCAAGACCGCCGAGGCGGCCATTCATGCGCTTGAGACAGAAGAGGTCAATCCGCAGGACGCCGCCCAGTCCGCACTGGCCGTCGAGCTCAAGGCGCGGATCATGTCCGAGTACCGACATCAGTTGGAGGTGTTCAACGACTCCGCTGAGGCGCAAGCCCTGGCGTTTCAGATGGATTTGCTGGAGCGGCGCTTGCGCTTGAAGGCGCTGCGGGCGCAGCGCCTGGAGTTGTACAGCCTCAGTCGTCATCACCAGATTGGTGATGACGTGTTGCGTGAGGTGTTGGGGGAGTTGGACCTGAGCGAGGCGAAACTCGGTCAGGTGAAGTAACACCTGCCCCCCGTGGGGGAGTTATTTGCGGCGCTGGATGAAATCGCGAATCCGCTCGGCGGCTTCAACGCACTCTGCCAACGGCGCAACCAGCGCCATGCGCACACGCCCGGCCCCTGGATTGACGCCATCGACGTCCCGCGACAGGTAAGAACCCGGCACCACGGTCACGTGCTCCTGCTCGAACAGGTCTCGGCAGAACGCAGCGTCGTCACCGGCGACATTCGGCCACAGGTAGAAACTGCCATCCGGACGCTGTACGTCCAGCACCGGGCTGAGGATTTCCAGCACCGCATCGAACTTCTCGCGATACAGCGCCCGGTTGGCGCGCACGTGCACTTCGTCATTCCACGCGGCTACGCTGGCCAGTTGGGTTTGAACCGGCATCGCACAGCCATGGTAGGTGCGATAGAGCAGGAAGCCCTTGAGGACGTCGGCATCACCGGCCACAAAGCCCGAGCGCAGGCCTGGCAGGTTCGAACGCTTGGACAGGCTGTGGAACACCACGCAACGCTTGAAGTCCTTGCGACCCAGTTCCGCGCAAGCGCTGAGCAGGCCTGGCGGCGGCGTTTGTTCGTCGAAGTACAGCTCGCTGTAGCACTCATCGGCGGCAATGACGAAGTCGTATTCGTCGGCCAGGGCGATCAGCTTTTTCAGGGTCTCGACCGGGATCAGGGCGCCGGTCGGATTGCCCGGAGAGCACAGGAACAGGATCTGGCAGCGTTGCCAGATGTCCGGCGATACGGCGTCGAAATCCGGGTTGAAGCCGTTTTCGTCCAGGCATGGCAGGTAATGCGGCTTGGCCCCGGCGAGGAACGCCGCGCCTTCGTAGATCTGGTAGAAGGGGTTCGGGCTGACCACCAGCGCATCATCGCCACGGTTGACCACGGTCTGGGTGAAAGCGAACAGCGCTTCGCGGGTACCGTTGACCGGCAGCACGTTGCGCGCCGGGTCGATCCAGCCCTTGGGCACATCGAAGCGACGCTCGCACCATGCCGCGATGGCTTCACGCAGCTCCGGGATACCGAGTGTGGTCGGGTACACGGCCATTTTTTCCAGATTGCCGGCCAGGGCCTCGGCGACAAAGCTTGGTGAACGGTGTTTCGGCTCGCCGATGGACAGCGCGATCGGACGCTTGTCCGGATTGGGCGTCACGCTGCCGAGCAGGGCGCGGAGCTTCTCGAACGGGTAGGGCTGGAGCTGGGACAGAGCGTTGTTCATGGTGGCCTCGTTCAATGTGGGAGCAGGCTTGTGTGGCGAGGGGGCTTGCCCCCGTTCGGCTGCGTAGCAGTCGTAAAACCATGGTGTGCGGTGTACCTGATACGCCGCGTTTGCAGGTTTTGGGGCCGCTCCGCGACCCAACGGGGGCAAGCCCCCTCGCCACAGGAAGTCCGTTGCCACAGGGGGAAATTTGTTGATTCAGATGCTGATGCGCGACAGTTTGATATCGGGTTCCTGGTTGACGCTCAGTTGTTCGACGATCGCATCCTGCAGGCGGCTGCACAGCAGCGGGTCGGACAACGGCTGATTGTTGGCGTCGGTGATGAAGAACACGTCTTCCACGCGTTCGCCGAGGGTGGCGATCTTGGCGTTCTGCAACGACAGATCGAACTCCAGGAAGATCGTGCCGATCCGCGCCAGCAGGCCCGGGCGGTCGGGCGCGGTGAGTTCCAGTACCGTCACCGGGCGCTGGGCGTCGTTGTGGATCGTCACTTGTGGTGCAAAGGCGAAATGCTTGAGCTGACGTGGCACCCGGCGCTGGATGATGGTCGGGTAGTTGTCCGGGTTGCGCAGGGCTTCGGTCAGACCCTCGCGGATCTGTTTGACCCGCGCCGGATTATCGCCAATCGAGTCGCCGTCGGTGTCGAGCACGATATAGGTGTCGAGGGTGAACTGGCTGCTGGAGGTGATGACCCGGGCGTCGTGAATGTTCAGGTTGAGCTGGTCCATCGTTGCCACGGTCACGGCAAAGAAGTCGTGCTGGTCCGGGGCATAGATGAAGATCTGCGTGCCACCTTCGAACTCGCGCTGGGTGGTTTCCTTGATCAGCACCAGTGGTCCGCCGTCGGCCGGTTGCTGGAGTATCGCGTCGCTGTGCCAGGCCACGTCGCCGGCGGTGTGGCGCAGGAAATAGTCATCACCCAACTGCGCCCACAACTGCTCGACATCGTCCGGGTCGGTGCCGCCGCGCACCAGGATATCCAGGGCGGCGCTCTGGGTCTGGCGGATCTGCTCTTCGCGATCCACCGGGTTCTCCAGGCCACGGCGCAGGGCGCGCTTGGTCTCGGTGTAGAGCTGGCGCAGCAGGCTGGCGCGCCAGGAGTTCCACAGGGTCGGGTTGGTGGCGTTGATGTCGGCGACAGTCAGCACATACAGGTAGTCGAGGCGGGTTTCGTCGCCAACGATCTGGGCGAAATCGTGGATCACCTGCGGGTCGGACAAGTCCTTGCGCTGGGCGGTGGTCGACATCACCAGGTGGTTTTGCACCAGCCACACGATCAGGCGACTGTCCCACGTGGGCAGTTGATGACGCTGGCAAAAGGCCTCGGCATCCACGGCACCGATGTCCGAGTGATCGCCATGCCGGCCTTTGCCGATGTCGTGGTACAGGCCGGCCATGTAGATCAGCTCGGGCTTGGGCAGCTTGCCCATGACTTTGCTGGCCAGCGGGAACTTTTCCGACACCTGGGTGTACTGCAACTTACGCAGGTGTTTGATCAGGTTCAGGGTGTGGGCATCGACCGTATAGATGTGGAACAGATCGTGTTGCATCTGCCCGACGATAAAACCGAATTCGGGCAGATAACGCCCAAGGATGCCGTAACGGTTCATTCGCCGCAGGTTGCGGTGGATGCCGATCTTGCATTTGAACAATTCGATAAACAGGCTGGTGTTGCGAATATCGTTGCGGAAGTCGTCGTCGATCAGGTGGCGGTGTTCCCGCAGCAGGCGAATGGTGTCGGCGCGCACACCCTTGATTTCGGGCTGCTGGGCCATCAGCACGAAGATTTCGAGCATGGCGAACGGCGTGCGGCGAAAGACGTTGTCGTTGCGTGCCTCGATGTAGCCGTCATGCAACTGGAAACGCGAGTTGATCGGCTGCGGTGGCGCTTCGTCTTCCGGTGCGAGGATGACTTCCTCGAAGTGCTGGATGATCAGGTCGCTGAGTTGGGCGATGCTCATGACCACCCGATAATACTGTTGCATGAAGTTTTCGATGGCTTGCTTGGCGTCGTCGCCTTTGAAGCCCAGCAGCCCGGCAATGGTGCGCTGGTGATCGAACAGCAGGCGGTCTTCGGCGCGGCCGGCCAGCATGTGCAGGGCATAGCGAACCTTCCACAGGAACTCCTGGGAGGAGGCGAGCAGGGCGTTTTCGCTCTCTACCAGGAATCCTTCGCCTGCCAGTGCCCGCAGGTTCAGGGTGCCGTACTCGCGACGGGCCACCCACAGAATCGTCTGGATATCCCGCAGGCCGCCGGGTGAGCCTTTGACGTTGGGTTCCAGGTTGTATTCGGTGTCGTTGTACTTGTGGTGGCGAGCCTTTTGTTCGGCATGCTTGGCCAGGAAGAAGTCCTTGCTCGGCCACATGTGCCCGGTGCTGGTGACATCCAGCATGCGCTGGCGCAAACGCTCGGGGCCCGCGATGGTGCGGCTTTCCATCAGGTTGGTGACGACCGTCAGGTCGGCGCGGGCCTCGACGGCGCATTCTTCGACCGAGCGAACGCTCTGACCGACCTCCAGGCCGATGTCCCACAACAGCGTCAGAAAACGCTCGATGGAATCGCGGAAAACCTCGTGGTCGGCGCTGTCCAGAAGGATCAGCAGGTCGATATCGGAATAAGGGTGCAATTCGCCACGGCCGTAGCCGCCGACCGCGACCAGCGCGATGTCGGCGTCCTCGCTCCAGCTGAACTGCTCCCAGGCCTTTTGCAGGATGTTATCGACGAACCAGGCGCGATCCTCGATCAGCCGGCGAATGTCCCGGCCATTGCGAAAACGCGTGTCGAGCACTTCGCGGGCCTGACGGATCGCCTTCTTGAAGGCCGCGATCGGGCTTGCCTTCAGGGCCAGTTCAGCCTGGAACTGGCCGCGGTCGAAGAGTTCGGGATCCACCTGCGGCATCGATTGGCTTTCCTTTCTATAGGCGATGTACGGTAGCGGGATCAGGCCGAAACGCGAGGGATGGTGTCATCGCTGCGCAAGGTGAAGATCTCGTAACCGGTTTCGGTCACCAGCAGGGTGTGTTCCCACTGTGCCGAGAGCTTGCGGTCCTTGGTGATCGCGGTCCAGCCGTCGCCCAGTACCTTGGTGTCGGCGCGGCCCTGGTTGATCATCGGCTCGATGGTGAAGGTCATGCCAGCCTTGAGTTCCATGCCGGTGCCAGCGCGGCCGTAATGCAGGATCTGCGGCTCCTCGTGGAACACCTTGCCGATACCATGGCCGCAGAATTCGCGAACCACCGAGAAGCCGTTCTTTTCCGCGTGCTTCTGGATGATTTCGCCGATGTCGCCCAGGCGGCAGCCGGGTTTGACGATCTCGATCGCCTTGTACATGCATTCCTGGGTCACCTGGGACAGGCGCTCGGCCCAGACCGGTACGTTGCCGACGTGGAACATCCGGCTGGTATCACCGTGGAAACCGTCCTTGATGACGGTGACGTCGATGTTCAGGGTGTCGCCATCTTTGAGCGGCTTGTCGTTTGGAATGCCATGGCAGACCACATGGTTGATCGACGTGCAGATCGACTTTGGATAGCCCTTGTAATTGAGCGGGGCCGGGATGGCTTTCTGCTCATTGACGATGTAGTCGTGGCAGATCTGGTTCAGTTGATCGGTGGTAACGCCCGGCTTGACGTATTCGGCAATCATTTCCAGCACATCGGCGGCCAGTTTGCCGGCGATACGCATTTTGGCGATATCCTCGGGGGTTTTGAGGGTGACGGTCATACAGGCTCTCTCTGCGCCAGGCGGCGCTTTCTAAACGGAAAGGGCAGCGCGCGATCGAACTTCGCAGCCCTGAAAAATACGATTCTACCAGACGATCAGCGCAAATCTGCGGCTGTGTGCATCGCTTCTCTCTATAGAATGGTGCATTCTTGGCGGATTCCAAGGGGTGGAACAAAACGCTCGCCAGGATTTCAGAATCCGGGTTCCGTTTTGCCCTGTCTTGTGATATAAAATGCGCCGCTTTCCGGGGATGTCCCGGGAAGCCTAAATCCACACACGTGTCGACACGATGACCTGGGTGCCTTCAGCTGATGCTGCTGGTTGGTCATTGGGATACGTGGAGGCCAAACCCGACTTATTAAGGAACTATCATGTCCCAAGTCAACATGCGCGATATGCTGAAGGCCGGTGTGCACTTCGGTCACCAGACCCGTTACTGGAACCCGAAAATGGGCAAGTACATTTTCGGTGCGCGTAACAAGATCCACATCATCAACCTTGAAAAAACCCTGCCAATGTTCAACGAAGCTCTGACTTTCGTAGAGCGTCTGGCCCAGGGCAAAAACAAGATTCTGTTCGTCGGCACCAAGCGTTCCGCTGGCAAGATCGTTGCTGAAGAAGCAGCACGTTGCGGTTCGCCGTACGTCGATCACCGCTGGTTGGGCGGCATGCTGACCAACTTCAAGACCATCCGTGCTTCCATCAAGCGTCTGCGTGACCTTGAAGTACAAGCCGAAGACGGTACTTTCGCCAAGCTGACCAAGAAAGAAGCGCTGATGCGCACTCGTGACCTGGAAAAGCTGGATCGTTCCCTGGGTGGTATCAAGGACATGGGCGGTCTGCCAGACGCTCTGTTCGTTATCGACGTTGATCACGAGCGCATCGCGATCACCGAAGCCAACAAGCTGGGCATCCCGGTTATTGGCGTAGTCGATACCAACAGCAGCCCGGAAGGCGTTGACTACATCATCCCAGGCAACGATGACGCAATCCGCGCTATCCAGCTGTACATGGGTTCGATGGCTGACGCTGTCATCCGCGGTCGCAACAATGTTGCCGGCGGCACCGAAGTTTTCGTTGAAGAAGCTCCGGTAGCAGCAGCTGAGTAATTGACGCCTTGGCGTTGACTCAGTAAGCAAAAAGGGGGCTTGGCCCCCTTTTTGCCACCTCGAAAACCATTTGTCGGCGCCCACTGCTCTATCTGTAACGTGCGGCAGCTAACAAGGGTGGTTCGGGAAGAATTGATCGCCCGTTCGATCGGGTGGAATGGTTGAAAACCTATCCAAGAGGATTTTGAAATGGCAGAGATTACTGCAGCGTTGGTCAAAGAACTGCGCGAGCGTACTGGCGAAGGCATGATGGACTGCAAAAAGGCCTTGACCAAGGCTGGCGGCGACATCGAGAAAGCCATTGATGACATGCGTGCTTCGGGCGCCATCAAGGCTGCCAAGAAAGCTGGCAACGTTGCCGCTGAAGGCGCTATCGCCATCAAGGCTGACGACAAGGCAGCCGTGCTGCTGGAAGTTAACTCGCAGACCGACTTCCTGGCCCTGCAAGACGACTTCAAGAACTTCGTTTCTGCCTGCGTAGAAAAAGCCTTCGACGAAAAACTGACCGACGCAGCTCCGCTGATCGCCGCTCAGGAATCGGCTCGTGAAGCTCTGGTCGCCAAAGTAGGCGAGAACGTCAACATTCGTCGCCTGGTACGCGTAGAGGGCGACGTTGTCGGCACCTACCTGCACGGTAACAAGATCGGTGTTGCTGTTGTTCTCAAGGGCGGCGATGTTCAGCTGGCCAAAGAGATCGCCATGCACGTGGCGGCAAGCAACCCTGAGTTCCTGCTGCCATCGCAGGTTTCGCCAGAAGCCATCGAGCGCGAGAAGGGCGTTTTCCTGACCCTGAACGAAGACAAGATGAAAGGCAAGCCAGCTGAAATCGTCGAGAAGATGATTGCCGGCCGTATCACCAAGTTCCTGGCTGAAGCCAGCCTGGTAGAGCAAGCTTTCGTGATGAACCCGGAAGTCACCGTTGGTGCCCTGGCCAAGAAAGCCGGCGCTGAAATCGTTTCCTTCACTTACTTCAAAGTAGGCGAAGGCATCGAGAAGCCAGTGGACAACTTCGCAGAAGAAGTTGCTGCCCAGCTGGCTGCCGCCAAGCAATAAGACGGTTTTTTAACTGTCGCCCAGAAGAGGCTGCCCGCTCACGCGCGCAGCCTCTTTTCAGATGGGGTATCAATTTTTATTTGGTTTCCCTTTGGAACTGGCTTACAAAGCCGTGTTCCGATGGCGCTGAAGCAGTGCCAAGCTAGAGTGAGCGTCAGCTGTAAACAGCTCGCAAAGAATTTTTTTTAAAATACGCCGCAGGAGAGATTCGCAATGGCTCAGCAGGGCAGTGGTTATCAGGCTCGCTATAAACGCATTCTACTCAAGCTTAGCGGCGAGGCCCTGATGGGCTCGGAAGAGTTCGGGATCGATCCGAAAGTTCTGGATCGCATGGCATTGGAAGTTGGCCAACTGGTCGGCATCGGCGTTCAGGTTGGCCTGGTTATCGGTGGTGGCAACCTGTTCCGCGGTGAAGCGCTGAGCAAGGCTGGCATGGACCGGGTCACCGGCGACCACATGGGCATGCTGGCCACTGTGATGAACGCCCTGGCCATGCGCGACGCCCTTGAGCGCGCCAACATCTCGGCCATCGTGATGTCCGCTATTTCCATGGTTGGCGTGACCGATCACTACGATCGTCGCAAGGCCATGCGTCACCTGAACTCCAAGGACGTGGTGATTTTCGCGGCCGGTACCGGCAACCCGTTCTTTACGACGGATTCGGCAGCCTGCCTGCGTGCAATCGAAATCGATGCCGATGTCGTGCTCAAGGCGACCAAAGTCGATGGTGTCTACACCGCTGACCCGTTCAAAGACCCGCATGCCGAGAAGTTCGATCATCTGACTTATGATGAAGTGCTGGATCGCAAGCTGGGTGTGATGGATCTGACGGCCATTTGCCTGTGCCGCGACCACAAGATGCCACTACGCGTATTTAACATGAACAAGCCCGGCGCCCTGCTGAATATCGTACATGGCGGCGCGGAAGGGACCCTGATCGAGGAAGGCGCACAATGATCAACGAAATCAAGAAAGACGCTCAAGAGCGCATGCAGAAGTCCGTGGAGTCGCTCGCGCACAACTTCGGCCGTATTCGTACCGGCCAGGCGCACCCGAGCATCCTGGAAGGTGTGATGGTGCCGTACTACGGCTCCGACACCCCGATCAAGCAAGTGGCCAACATCACCGTCAAGGACGCCCGTACCCTGCAAGTCGTTGCTTTCGAGCGCAACATGCTGGGTGCCGTCGACAAGGCGATCGGTAGCGCAGGTTTGAACCTGAACCCGACCAACCTCGGCGAGCTTCTGCTGATCTCCATGCCTGCCCTGACCGAAGAAACCCGTAAGGGCTTCACCAAGCAGGCTCGTGACGTTGCAGAGGATGCCCGTGTTGCCGTGCGCAACATTCGTCGTGATGCCAACAGTCAGCTCAAGGATCTGGTCAAGGAAAAAGAGATCAGTGAAGACGAAGAGCGTCGTGCGACTGGCGAGATCGACGACCTGACCAAAAAATTCGTGGCTAAAATCGACGCGGACCTGGCGCAGAAAGAAAAAGACCTGATGGCCGTATAAAGGGTTGTGTTTTCATGGAAAAGACTAAGCAGACAGCACCGTCCGCGGTGCCGCGCCATGTCGCGATTATCATGGATGGTAACAATCGCTGGGCGAAGAAGCGCTTTATGCCTGGTGTCGCCGGGCATAAAGCGGGCGTGGATGCGGTACGTGCAGTCATTGAAGTCTGCGCCGAGGCCAAGGTCGAGGTGCTGACCCTGTTCGCCTTCTCCAGTGAGAACTGGCAGCGTCCTGCCGATGAGGTCAGCGCTTTGATGGACCTGTTCTTCAGGGCGCTGCGTCGTGAGGCCAAACGCCTCAACGACAACAACATCAGCCTGCGCATCATTGGTGACCGCTCGCGTTTTCATCCTGAGCTGCAGGCTGCCATGCGTGAAGCCGAGGCCATGACGGTTGGTGCCAATCGTTTTGTTCTGCAGATCGCCGCCAATTACGGCGGTCAGTGGGATATCGCGCAAGCTGCGCAACGACTGGCGCGAGAAGTTCAGGCCGGGCACTTGCGTCCGGAAGACATCACGCCTGATCTGCTGCAGACCTGCCTGGTCACAGGCGATCTGCCGTTGCCGGACCTGTGCATCCGCACCGGTGGCGAGCACCGCATCAGCAACTTCCTGCTCTGGCAACTGGCCTATGCCGAGTTGTATTTCTCCGACCTGTTCTGGCCGGACTTCAAACACGACGCCATGCGCAATGCGCTGGCCGATTTCGCTTCCCGCCAGCGCCGCTTCGGTAAAACGAGCGAGCAGGTCGAGGCTGGGGCCCGGGTTTAATGCTTAAACAACGAATCATCACCGCACTGATCCTGTTGCCGATTGCCTTGTGCGGATTTTTCCTGCTTGAAGGTTCCGGTTTTGCACTGTTCATCGGGCTGGTCGTGACCCTTGGTGCCTGGGAATGGGCGCGTCTGGCGGGTTTTGCCGCTCAAGCGTACCGCGTCGGCTATGCCGCTGTGGTCGCTTTGGTGCTGTTCCTCATGTACATCCTGCCCGGCCTTGCGCCTTGGGTGTTGGGCGCTTCAGTGCTGTGGTGGGCAGTGGCGACGTATCTGGTGCTGACCTATCCGCGCTCGAGCGAGCAATGGTCCAGTGCGGCGACCAAGTTGGTGATCGGTCTGTTGATTCTCCTGCCAGCCTGGCAAGGTCTGGTGCAGATCAAGCAATACCCGCTGGGTAACTGGCTGATCATGGCGGTGATGGTGTTGGTCTGGGGTGCCGATATTGGCGCCTACTTCTCCGGTCGCGCTTTCGGCAAACGCAAGCTCGCACCACAGGTCAGTCCGGGCAAAAGCTGGGAGGGCGTGTACGGTGGTCTGGCGCTGAGCCTGGTGATTACCACAATCGTTGGTCTGGTACGCGACTGGACGGTGGCCGAGCTGCTCAAAGGGTTGATCGGTGCCGCGCTGATCGTGTTCATTTCGGTGGTGGGCGATCTCACTGAAAGCATGTTCAAGCGTCAGTCCGGGATCAAGGACAGCAGTAATCTGCTTCCGGGTCACGGCGGCGTTCTGGATCGTATCGACAGCCTGACGGCAGCGATTCCGGTGTTTGCGGTGCTGCTGTGGATGGCTGCCCCATGAGCCGCCCGCAACAGATTACCGTTTTGGGGGCGACCGGCTCGATTGGCCTGAGCACGCTCGACGTCATCGCTCGTCACCCTGATCGGTATCAGGTCTTTGCCTTGACTGGCTTCACCCGCTTGAGTGAATTGCTGGCGCTCTGCGTGCGCCATGTCCCACGATTTGCCGTGGTGCCTGAGGTCGCAGCTGCCCGCACCCTGCAAGATGATTTGCGCGCGGCGGGTCTCTCGACCCGTGTTCTGGTGGGTGAGGAAGGTTTGTGTCAGGTCGCTTCCGATCCGGAAGTCGATACGGTCATGGCGGCCATCGTCGGTGCGGCGGGTTTGCGCCCGACACTGGCGGCGGTGGAGACCGGCAAGAAGATACTGCTGGCCAATAAAGAAGCGCTGGTCATGTCCGGCGCGCTGTTCATGCAGGCCGTGCGCAAGAGCGGTTCGGTGTTGCTGCCGATCGATAGCGAGCACAACGCCATTTTCCAGTGCATGCCGCTCGATTATGCCCGTGGCCTTGAGGCGGTTGGCGTGCGTCGGATTCTGCTGACGGCTTCCGGCGGTCCGTTCCGACAGACGCCCATGGCTGAGCTGGCGCATGTTTCTCCCGATCAGGCGTGTGCTCATCCGAATTGGTCCATGGGGCGAAAAATCTCCGTTGACTCGGCCAGCATGATGAACAAGGGGCTTGAGTTGATCGAAGCCTGCTGGCTGTTCGATGCCAAGCCTTCGCAGGTCGAGGTGGTGATTCACCCGCAAAGTGTGATCCATTCGCTGGTCGACTACGTCGATGGTTCTGTTCTGGCACAGCTGGGTAATCCGGATATGCGCACGCCCATCGCCAATGCCCTGGCCTGGCCGGAGCGGATTGACTCGGGCGTGGCGCCGCTGGACCTGTTTGCCATTGCGCGGCTGGACTTCCAGGCGCCCGATGAAAAACGTTTCCCGTGCCTGCGTCTGGCTCGTCAGGCGGCCGAAGCGGGTAACAGCGCGCCAGCCATGCTCAATGCGGCGAACGAAGTGGCTGTAGCGGCATTTCTCGACGAACGGGTTCGTTACCCGGAAATCGCGAGTATCATCGAGGAAGTACTGAATCTGGAGCCCGTAGTGGCAGTGGATGATCTCGATGCGGTGTTCACGGCAGACGCGAAGGCCCGATTGCTGGCCGGACAATGGTTGAGCCGTCACGGGCGGTAAATGCTGCGGATAGTTGGCCCAGGCAGCAGCGGATAGGAATGCGGAGAAAGTAGATGAGCGCGCTCTATATGATTGTCGGCACCCTGGTCGCTCTGGGTGTGCTGGTTACCTTCCACGAGTTCGGCCATTTTTGGGTCGCGCGTCGCTGTGGGGTCAAAGTGCTGCGTTTCTCCGTAGGCTTCGGCATGCCTTTGCTGCGTTGGCACGACAAGCAGGGCACCGAATTTGTCGTCGCCGCCATCCCGTTGGGCGGCTACGTCAAGATGCTCGACGAGCGCGAAGGTGAAGTACCGCTCGATCAGCTTGATCAATCCTTCAATCGTAAATCCGTTCGTCAGCGCATTGCCATCGTAGCGGCGGGGCCGATTGCCAACTTCCTGCTGGCATTGGCGTTCTTCTGGGTATTGGCAATGCTCGGCAGCGAGCAGGTGCGTCCGGTCATCGGCGCTGTCGAGTCCGGGAGTATTGCGGCCAAGGCAGGTTTGAGCCCCGGCCAGGAAATCGTGGCCATTGATGGTGAGGCGACTTCCGGCTGGGCTGCGGTGAACCTGCAGCTGGTGCGTCGCCTGGGCGAAAGCGGTTCGTTGCAGATAGTGGTGCGCGAACAGGGTTCCACGGCCGACTCTCCTCGTGAACTTGTGCTGGACAAGTGGCTCAAAGGGGCTGACGAGCCCGACCCTATCCATTCGTTGGGGATTCGTCCGTGGCGTCCGGCATTGCCGCCTGTCCTGGCCGAACTCGATCCAAAGGGGCCGGCCAAGGCTGCCGGCCTGAAGACCGGTGACCGGTTGCTCGCGCTCGATGGTCGTACGCTCGATGACTGGCAGCAGGTTGTCGATACCGTCCGTATGCATCCTGATACCAAAATCATGCTGCGGGTTGAGCGCGACGGTGCTCAGATCGACGTCCCGGTAACACTTGCCGCTCGTGGCGAGAGCAAGTCACCCAGCGGTTATTTGGGGGCAGGGGTGAAAGCGATCGACTGGCCGCCGGAGATGATCCGCGAGGTCAGCTACGGGCCATTGGCAGCAATTGGCGAGGGGGCTCGACGCACCTGGACCATGAGCGTGTTGACCCTCGATTCACTGAAGAAAATGTTGTTCGGCGAGCTCTCGGTAAAAAACTTGAGTGGACCGATAACCATTGCTAAAGTGGCGGGCGCTTCGGCCCAGTCGGGTGTTGCTGATTTCCTGAATTTCCTTGCTTATCTGAGTATTAGCTTGGGCGTTCTGAATTTGTTGCCCATTCCGGTACTGGATGGGGGGCATTTGTTGTTTTATCTGATCGAGTGGGTGCGTGGTCGTCCCTTGTCAGATCGGGTGCAAGGTTGGGGGATACAGATCGGTATCAGTTTGGTGATCGGGGTGATGTTGCTTGCTCTGGTTAATGATCTGGGTCGACTGTAACGCTTCGCTGAATTGCGAATCTGCCGCATTTTGCGGCAGTTTGTTTATTGCCAGTTGGAATAAGAAAGGACTTCATGAAACGTCTGCTGCTAACTGCGGTTCTCACCGTATTGATGATCGCCGAAGTTCACGCCGAGTCCTTCACTATCTCTGATATTCGCGTCAATGGCCTCCAGCGGGTCTCCGCGGGTAGCGTCTTTGGTGCTTTGCCGTTGAACGTCGGTGAACAGGCGGATGATCGTCGCCTGGTGGAATCCACTCGTGCGTTGTTCAAAACCGGTTTCTTTCAAGATATCCAGCTGGGCCGCGATGGCAACGTCCTGGTCATCACGGTAGTCGAGCGCCCGTCGGTCGCCAGTATCGAGATCGAAGGCAACAAGGCGATCTCTACCGAAGACCTGATGAAAGGCCTCAAGCAATCCGGTCTGGCCGAAGGCGAGATCTTCCAGCGTGCCACCCTCGAAGGTGTGCGTAACGAGCTGCAACGTCAGTACGTCGCCCAGGGTCGCTACTCGGCTACCGTCGACACCGAAGTGGTGCCGCAGCCGCGTAACCGCGTCGGCCTGAAGGTCAACATCAACGAAGGCACCGTTGCGGCTATCCAGCACATCAACGTGGTGGGCAACACGGTCTTCCCTGACGAAGACCTGATCGACCTGTTCGAACTCAAGACCACCAACTGGTTGTCGTTCTTCAAGAACGACGACAAGTACGCCCGTGAAAAGCTGTCCGGTGACCTGGAGCGCCTGCGTTCCTACTATCTGGACCGTGGCTACATCAACATGGATATCGCTTCGACTCAGGTCTCCATTACGCCAGACAAGAAACACGTCTACATCACCGTCAACGTCAACGAAGGCGAGAAGTACACCGTTCGTGACGTCAAGCTCAGCGGTGACCTGAAAGTCCCTGAAGACCAGATCAAGTCCCTGTTGCTGGTGCAAAAAGGCCAGGTGTTCTCGCGCAAGCTGATGACCACCACCTCCGAACTGATCACCCGTCGCCTGGGTAACGAGGGTTACACCTTCGCCAACGTCAACGGTGTGCCTCAACCGCACGACGAAGATCACACCGTAGACATCCTGTTCGCGGTCGATCCGGGCAAGCGTGCCTACGTGAACCGCATCAACTTCCGTGGCAACACCAAGTCCGAAGACGAAGTGCTGCGTCGTGAAATGCGTCAGATGGAAGGCGGCTGGGCTTCCACTTACCTGATCGACCAATCCAAGACCCGTCTTGAACGTCTGGGCTTCTTCAAGGAAGTCAACGTTGAGACCCCGGCCGTGCCGGGTGTCGATGACCAGGTGGACGTCAACTACAGCGTTGAAGAACAAGCCTCCGGTTCGATTACCGCCAGCGTCGGTTTCGCCCAGAGCGCCGGTCTGATCCTCGGTGGTTCGATCACCCAGAACAACTTCCTGGGTACCGGTAACAAGGTCAGCGTCGGCTTGACCAAAAGCGAATACCAGACCCGCTATAACTTCGGCTTTGTCGACCCCTACTGGACCGCCGACGGCGTGAGCCTGGGTTACAACGCGTTTTACCGCACGACTGACTATGACGAGCTCGATACTGACATCGCCAGCTACGCCGTAGACAGCCTGGGTGCAGGCGTGAGCGTTGGCTACCCGATCAGCGAGACTTCGCGTCTGACCTTTGGCCTGACGGCTCAGCAGGACGAGATCAAGACAGGTGTGTACACCGTTGACGAGATCTTCGACTTCGTTAACAAGGAAGGCGACAAGTACCTGAACTTCAAGGCTTCGGCCGGTTGGTCCGAGTCCACCCTGAACAAGGGTGTGCTCGCTACCCGTGGTCATTCCCAGAGCCTGGTGCTGGAATCCACGATTCCAGGCAGCGACCTGTCGTTCTTCAAGCTCGACTACCGTGGCCAGTTGTTCCAGCCATTGAGCGAGAACTACACCATGCGCCTGCACACCGAGCTGGGTTATGGCGATGGCTACGGGTCGACGGATGGCTTGCCATTCTATGAAAACTACTATGCTGGTGGTTTCAACTCGGTTCGTGGCTTCAAGGACAGCACTCTGGGGCCTCGCAGTACACCAAGTACCGGCAAGAACCCTGGTACAGCGGTCGATCCGGACCAGGATCCGCTGCCGTTCGGTGGTAACGTCCTGATCCAGGGTGGTGTGGAGGTTCTGTTCCCGCTGCCGTTCATCAAGGATCAACGCTCCCTGCGGACCTCGGTATTCTGGGATGTGGGTAACGTGTTCGATTCATCTTGCTCGGATACCACAAACGCGGATGGCTCGAAGTCCAACACCAAGTGCAACGATATCAGTCTGAGCAACATGGCCAGTTCCGTCGGTGTGGGTGTGACCTGGGTCACCGCACTGGGTCCTCTGAGTTTCGCCCTGGCCATGCCAGTCAAGAAACCGGATGACGCTGAAACTCAAGTGTTCCAATTCTCTCTCGGCCAGACGTTCTAAGCGTCTGACCCAGATAACGACAATGAATTTTGTAGGGGTGCATCGTGCGTAAGTTGACTCAATTGGTTCTCCTGGCCAGCGTACTGGTCGCTGGTCCGGCGTTCGCCGACATGAAAATTGCTGTTCTGAACTATCAGATGGCTCTGCTGGAGTCCGACGCGGCCAAGAAATACGCCGTGGATGCCGAGAAGAAGTTCGGTCCTCAGCTGACCAAGCTCAAGACGCTGGAAAGCAGCGCCAAGGGCATTCAGGACCGCCTGATGGCCGGTGGCGACAAAATGCAGCAGGGCGAGCGCGAGCGTCTGGAGCTTGAATTCAAGCAAAAGGCCCGTGACTTCCAGTTCCAGTCCAAGGAACTGAACGAAGCCAAAGCCGTTGCCGACCGTGAAATGCTGAAGCAGCTCAAGCCGAAACTGGACAGCGCTGTGGAAGAAGTCATCAAGAAAGGTGCTTTTGACCTGGTCTTCGAGCGTGGCGCAGTGATTGATGTCAAGCCTCAGTACGACATCACTCGCCAGGTTATCGAGCGCATGAATCAGCTGAAGTAACTATGACCGCGACTATAAAGCTCGGCCAATTGGCCGAGTTCCTCGGCGCCACGCTACGTGGCGACCCGGAGAAAGAAATTACTGGGCTAGCCACTTTGCAAGAGGCTGGCCCAGCTCAGTTGAGCTTTCTCGCAAACCCTCAATACCGTAAGTACCTGGCAGATAGCCAGGCCGCAGCTCTGTTACTGAAGGCTGCTGATGCCGAAGGTTTTGCCGGTAATGCGCTGATGGTGCCTGATCCGTATCTGGCCTACGCGCGTGTTTCCCACCTGTTCGATCCAAAGCCGAAAGCGGCTGCCGGCATTCACCCGACAGCCGTTGTGGCCGAGGACGCGGTGGTTGACCCGGCTGCGAGTATTGGTGCCTTTGCGGTGATCGAAAGCGCGGCACGTATTGCTGCGGGTGTGACCATCGGTGCGCATTGCTTCATCGGTGCCCGTTGCGAAATTGGCGAAGGCGGCTGGCTGGCCCCGCGGGTCACGCTGTACCACGACGTGCGCATCGGCAAGCGTGTGGTCATTCAGTCAGGTGCCGTGCTTGGTGGCGAAGGTTTCGGTTTTGCCAATGAGAAAGGTGTCTGGCAGAAAATTGCCCAGATCGGTGGTGTGTTGGTCGGTGACGATGTAGAGATTGGCGTGAATACCGCTATCGACCGCGGCGCATTGGCCGATACCGTTCTCGGTAATGGTGTGAAGCTCGACAACCAGATCCAGATCGCCCACAACGTTCAGGTCGGTGATCACACCGCCATGGCCGCCTGCGTCGGGATCTCCGGCAGCACCAAAATCGGCAAGCATTGCATGCTCGCTGGCGGTGTAGGGCTGGTGGGGCATATCGAAATTTGCGACAACGTTTTCATCACCGGAATGACCATGGTGACCCACTCGATTACCGAAAAGGGTTCCTATTCTTCCGGAACGGCAATGCAGCCAGCAGCCGAATGGCGCAAAAGCGCGGCTCGCATCCGTCAGCTCGATGACATCGCGCGGCGCCTGCGACAGCTGGAAAAGCGTGTAGGGGAAGTGACCCCTGACGGTAATGCTTCATCAGATGGCTGATACCATTTCCATATCAAGTGTGCACAGCCGTTAGACGGCCTGCTTGATTTGCTAGAGGGGCGTGTGTCAGTCGTGCGCTCCCAATCTTTACATAGGCTTCCCCCCGAAATGATGGACATCAACGAGATTCGCGAATACCTGCCTCACCGTTACCCGTTCCTGCTGGTGGACCGGGTAGTGGAGCTGGATGTTGAAGGCAAGCGCATTCGCGCCTACAAGAATGTCAGCATCAACGAACCGTTCTTCAATGGTCACTTCCCTGCGCATCCAATCATGCCGGGCGTATTGATCATCGAGGCAATGGCTCAGGCTGCCGGGATCCTTGGTTTCAAAATGCTTGACGTGAAACCGGCTGACGGCACGCTCTATTACTTCGTCGGGTCCGACAAGCTGCGCTTCCGCCAGCCGGTTTTGCCGGGCGATCAGCTGATCCTTGAGGCCAAGTTCATCAGCTGCAAGCGTCAGATCTGGAAGTTCGAGTGCCAGGCTTCGGTCGATGGCAAGCCTGTCTGCTCGGCTGAAATCATCTGTGCGGAACGCAAGCTATGAGTTTGATTGACCCTCGTGCAATCATCGATCCGGCAGCCGTTCTGGCTGACGGCGTCGAAGTCGGCCCGTGGTCGATCGTCGGCGCAGGTGTGGAAATCGGCGAGGGGACAATCATCGGGCCACACGTGATTCTCAAGGGCCCGACCCGAATCGGTAAGCACAATCGCATCTACCAGTTTTCCTCGGTGGGCGAAGACACACCCGACCTGAAGTACAAGGGCGAGGAAACCCGCCTGGTGATCGGTGACCACAACGTCATCCGTGAAGGTGTGACGATTCACCGTGGCACCATCCAGGACCGCTCGGAAACGACCCTGGGCGACCACAACCTGATCATGGCCTATGCCCACATAGGCCACGACAGCGTTATCGGCAACCATTGCATCCTGGTGAACAACACCGCACTGGCGGGCCATGTGCATGTGGAAGACTGGGCGATCCTTTCCGGTTTTACCCTGGTTCACCAGTATTGCCACATTGGCGCCCACAGCTTTTCAGGTATGGGTACAGCGATCGGCAAGGATGTTCCTGCGTATGTCACGGTGTTCGGCAACCCAGCCGAAGCCCGGAGCATGAACTTCGAGGGCATGCGCCGTCGGGGCTTCAGCGAAGATGCGATCCACGCGCTGCGTCGTGCCTACAAGGTGGTGTACCGCCAGGGCCTGACCGTGGAGCAGGCGCTCGCCGAACTGGCGGAGCCATCTGCGCAGTTCCCGGAAGTAGCGGTGTTCCGTGACTCCATCCAGTCTTCGACCCGCGGCATCACCCGCTAACCATGGCCAATCTGCGTATTGCGCTGGTAGCGGGTGAGGCTTCCGGTGACATTCTGGGTGCGGGTCTCATGCGCGCGCTCAAGACTCGCCACCCGGCGGTCGAGTTCATCGGTGTCGGTGGTCCGTTGATGCAGGCTGAAGGCCTGACCTCGTATTTCCCGATGGAGCGTCTGTCCGTCATGGGCCTGGTGGAAGTGCTGGGCCGATTGCGCGAGTTGCTGGCTCGGCGCAAGAAGCTGGTCGCCGACCTGATCGACGCGAAACCCGATGTATTCATCGGTATCGACGCGCCGGACTTCAACCTCAATATCGAACTCAAGCTGCGCCAGGCCGGGATCAAGACGGTGCATTACGTCAGCCCGTCGGTTTGGGCCTGGCGTCAGAAACGCGTGCTGAAGATTCGCGAAGGCTGCGACCTGATGCTCACGCTGTTCCCGTTCGAAGCCAGATTCTACGAAGAGAAAGGCGTGCCGGTGCGTTTCGTCGGCCATACCCTGGCCGATGCCATTCCACTGCAGGCCGATCGCGCTGCTGCGCGGGCCGAACTCGGTTTGCCTGACGGGCCGCTGGTGGCGTTGATGCCAGGCAGCCGTGGCGGTGAAGTTGGCCGGCTCGGTTCATTGTTTCTCGATACGGCGCAGCGCCTGCGGGCATTGCGCCCGGGGGTGCGGTTTGTCATGCCGTGCGCCAGTGCGCAACGTCGCGCACAGCTCGAAGAACTGTTGGCCGGTCGCGATCTGCCGCTGACCCTGCTCGACGGGCAATCTCATCTGGCCCTGGCAGCGTGCGATGCGGTGTTGATCGCCTCCGGTACCGCGACGCTTGAAGCGCTGCTGTACAAGCGACCGATGGTGGTCGCCTATCGCCTGGCGCCGCTGACGTTCTGGATTCTCAAGCGCATGGTGAAAAGCCCCTACATTTCGTTGCCGAACCTGTTGGCCCAACGTCTGTTGGTGCCCGAGTTGTTGCAGGACGATGCCACGGTCGAAGCGCTGGCCCAGACCTTGTCGCCACTGATCGAGGATGGGGAAGAGCAGACCCGCGGTTTTGACGAGATTCACCGGACCCTGCGTCTGGATGCCTCCAACCAGGCTGCGGACGCAGTGCTGAACCTGATCGGCCAAGTAAAATGAGTAAAACGAATATGCAGATGGGGCTGGATTTCACCTTGGTCGCTGAAATCGAAGAGTTGGTTGCCGGTGTCGATGAGGTGGGTCGCGGTCCGCTCTGTGGTGCGGTGGTGACAGCGGCGGTGATCCTCGATCCGAACCGTCCGATCCTCGGCCTGAATGACTCGAAGAAACTCACCGAAGCCCGTCGCGAAAAGCTCTACGACGAAATCTGCGAAAAAGCCCTGAGCTGGTGCATCGCTCGCGCCGAAGTCGAAGAAATCGACGAACTGAATATCCTGCACGCCACCATGTTGGCCATGCAGCGCGCGGTCGCCGGGCTGCACGTTCAGCCGAAGCTGGCGATGATCGACGGTAATCGTTGCCCGAAACTGCCGATGCGCTCCGAAGCCGTGGTCAAGGGCGATAGCAAGGTTCCAGCCATCGCCGCCGCATCGATTCTGGCCAAGGTCAGCCGTGATCGTGAAATGGCCGCGTTCGAATTGATCTACCCGGGTTACGGCATCGGCGGGCACAAAGGCTACCCGACGCCTGTTCATCTGGAAGCGCTTGCACGGCTTGGGCCGACCCCGATTCATCGGCGTTCGTTTGCCCCGGTGCGGCTGGCGTATGAGGCGCTAGAGAGCGCCGTAGAGAGTTAGTCGCAAGGCTGATTTTTTTTACCAAGGCCCGGTACAATCCGGGCCTTGTTGTCTTCATGTTTATAGACAGGATCACTATGCCGGCTTCATTCGTTCACCTACGCCTGCACACTGAATACTCTCTGGTCGACGGTCTGGTGCGGATCAAACCGCTGGTCAAGACCCTGGTGGGCATGAACATGCCTGCCGTGGCGGTCACCGACCAGAACAACATGTGTTCCCTGGTCAAATTCTATAAAAACGCCATGGGTGCCGGGATCAAGCCGATCTGCGGCGCCGACCTGTGGCTGTCGAACAAGGATCCGGACAACCCCCTGAGCCGGATCAGCCTGCTGGTGATGAACGCCGAAGGCTATCGCAACCTCACCGAACTGATTTCCCGCGGCTTTATCGATGGTCAGCGCAACGGCGCGATCATCATCGAGCGCGAATGGGTCGCTGAAGCCAACTCGGGCTTGATCATGCTGTCGGCGGCCAAAGAAGGCGAGATCGGCCAGGCCATGCTCAGCGGCAACCCCGCCGAGGCCGAAACCCTGGCCCGCGAATGGATGGACGTGTTTCCGGATCGTTTCTATCTGGAAATCCAGCGCACCAACCGCCCCAACGATGAAGAACAACTGCACGGTGCCGTGGCCCTGGCCGAGAAGCTCGGTGCGCCGCTGGTGGCGACCAACGACGTGCGCTTCATCAAGCAGGAAGACTTCGCTGCCCACGAAACCCGCGTTTGCATCGGTGAGGGCCGCGCCCTCGACGATCCGCGGCGTTCGAAGAATTACAGCGATCAGCAGTATCTCAAAAGCGCCGAGGAAATGGCCGAGCTGTTCAGCGACATTCCCGAAGCGCTGGAAAACACCGTCGAGATCGCCAAGCGCTGCAACATTGAAGTGAAGCTGGGCACGCACTTCCTGCCCAACTTCCCGATCCCCGATGGCATGACCATCGACGAGTACTTCCGCAAGGTGTCCTTCGACGGTCTGGAAGAGCGCCTTGCCGTTCTGCTGCCCAAGGACACCACCGAAGACTACGAGGCCAAGCGCCAGGTCTATGTCGACCGGCTGAATTTCGAGCTGGATATCATCATCCAGATGGGGTTCCCCGGTTACTTCCTGATCGTGATGGACTTTATCCAGTGGGCCAAGAACAACGGCGTACCGGTGGGTCCTGGCCGTGGATCGGGTGCCGGGTCGCTGGTGGCCTATGTGCAGAAGATCACCGACCTCGACCCGCTGGAATATGACCTGCTGTTCGAACGATTCCTCAACCCGGAACGGGTATCCATGCCCGACTTCGACGTCGACTTCTGCATGGACGGTCGCGACCGGGTAATCGACTACGTAGCCGAGAAGTACGGCCGCAACGCCGTGAGCCAGATCATCACCTTCGGTTCCATGGCGGCAAAGGCGGTGGTCCGCGACGTGGCGCGGGTGCAGGGCAAGTCCTATGGCCTGGCGGATCGTCTGTCGAAGATGATTCCGTTCGAAGTCGGCATGACCCTGGAAAAGGCCTATGAGCAGGAAGAGATCCTGCGCGATTTCATCAAGGTCGATGAAGAGGCCGCAGAAATCTGGGAGATGGCCCGCAAGCTCGAAGGCGTTGTGCGTAACGTCGGCAAGCACGCCGGTGGTGTGGTAATCGCCCCGACCAAGCTGACCGACTTCTCGCCGATCTATTGCGACGAAGCCGGTGATGGCCTGGTAACCCAGTTCGACAAGGATGACGTCGAGGCGGCCGGCCTGGTGAAGTTCGACTTCCTCGGCCTGCGGACCCTGACGATCATCGACTGGGCGCTGAAAACGATCAACCGCGACCGTGCCAAGGTCAACGAACCGCCGCTGGATATCGCGTTCATCCCGCTGGATGACAAACCGACCTACACCTTGCTGCAAAAAGCCGAAACCACGGCGGTGTTCCAGCTTGAATCCCGGGGCATGAAGGAGCTGATCAAAAAGCTCAAGCCCGACTGCCTGGAAGACTTGATCGCACTGGTGGCACTGTTCCGTCCGGGCCCGCTGCAATCGGGCATGGTGGACGACTTCATCAACCGTAAGCACGGTCGCGCCGAGCTGGCGTATCCGCACTCGGACTACCAGTACGAAGGCCTCAAGCCGGTACTGGCACCGACTTACGGCATCATCCTGTACCAGGAACAGGTGATGCAGATTGCCCAGGTCATGGCCGGTTACACCCTCGGTGGTGCGGACATGCTGCGTCGAGCCATGGGTAAGAAAAAACCCGAGGAAATGGCCAAGCAGCGCGGTGGCTTCATTGAAGGTTGCGCCACCAACAATATCGACGCGGACCTCGCCGGTAACATTTTCGACCTGGTGGAAAAATTCGCCGGTTACGGCTTCAACAAATCCCACTCCGCCGCCTATGGCCTGGTGTCGTACCAGACCGCATGGCTGAAGGCGCACTACCCGGCGCCGTTCATGGCCGCGGTACTCTCTGCGGATATGCACAACACCGACAAGGTCGTGACCTTGATCGAAGAAGTGCGGACGATGAAGCTGCGTCTCGACGCGCCGGACGTGAACACGTCCGAGTTCAAGTTCACGGTGAACGACGAAGGCCGGATCATTTACGGCCTGGGCGCCATCAAGGGCGTGGGTGAAGGTCCGGTCGAGGCGATCACCGAAGCGCGTCTGGCCGGTCCGTTCAAGGATCTGTTCGATTTCTGCGCACGGGTCGACCTCAAGCGCATCAACAAGCGCACCCTCGACGGTTTGATCCGCAGCGGCGCCCTGGATCGCCTCGGGCCGTATTTCCACGACGAGCAGAAAGCCTACCAGGCCAACATCGACCGCAATCGCGCGGTGCTGCTGACGGCCATGGAAGAGGCGATCAAGGCGGCCGAACAGACCGCGCGCACCCAGGACAGCGGTCACTCCGACCTGTTTGGCGGTCTGTTTGTCGAAGAAGACGCCGACGTCTACGCCAATCACCGCAAGGCCAAGGAACTGACCCTCAAGGAGCGCCTGAAGGGGGAGAAAGATACCCTCGGCCTGTACCTGACCGGTCACCCGATCGACGAGTACGAAGGTGAAATCCGTCGCTTCGCCCGCCAGCGCATCATCGACCTGAAACCGGCGCGTGATACCCAGACCGTTGCCGGGATGATCATCGCCTTGCGGGTGATGAAGAACAAAAAGGGCGACAAGATGGGGTTCATCACCCTCGACGACCGCTCCGGACGAATCGAGGCCTCGCTGTTTTCCGAGGCGTTCCATTCCGCGCAATCGTTGTTGCAGACCGACGCGATGGTGGTGGTCGAAGGCGAGGTCAGCAACGACGACTTCTCCGGTGGCCTGAAATTGCGGGTCAAGCGGGTGATGAGCATGGAGGATGCGCGCACCAATCTGGCCGAAAGCCTGCGCCTGAAGTTGCATACCAAGGACCTCAAGGGCGATCAGCTACGCTGGCTGGGTGAACTGTTGAAGCGTCACCGCGGCGCGTGCCCGATCACCTTGGACTACACCAGCCCCGATGCGAAGGCCTTGTTGCAGTTCGGCGAAGGCTGGCGAATCGATCCGGCGGATGCGTTGATTCAAGCCCTGCGTGACCAGTTCGGGCGAGACAACGTCTTCCTCCAATACCGTTGACGGTCAGTGCTATCAGATTGCCCTGACCTTGACCTGAATTTTTAATCTCGACCTCAACGCGCCTGTCCCTTAAGGTAGGGCGCGAATAGACAACCGGCCGGCCCAAGAACCCTTGGGACTCGACCCAAGACGGACGCCTATGAACCCGAATTTTCTAGATTTCGAACAGCCGATCGCCGACCTGCAAGCCAAGATCGAAGAGTTGCGCTTGGTCGGTAATGACAATTCGCTGAATATCGGCGATGAGATCTCCCGCCTGCAGGACAAGAGCAAAACGCTGACCGAAGACATCTTCGGCAAGCTGACCAGCTGGCAGATCGCACGTCTGGCGCGTCACCCGAAACGTCCGTATACCCTGGACTACATCGAACACATCTTCACCGAGTTCGACGAACTGCACGGTGACCGTCACTTCTCGGACGACGCTGCCATCGTTGGCGGTATTGCCCGTCTGGACGACAAGCCGGTGATGATCATCGGTCACCAGAAAGGCCGTGAAGTGCGCGAGAAAGTTCGCCGCAATTTCGGCATGCCGCGTCCGGAAGGCTACCGCAAGGCTTGCCGCCTGATGGAAATGGCCGAACGTTTCAAAATGCCGATCCTGACCTTCATCGACACTCCGGGCGCTTACCCTGGCATTGACGCTGAAGAGCGCAACCAGAGCGAAGCGATTGCCTGGAACCTGCGTGTCATGGCCCGCCTGAAAACCCCAATCATCGCCACCGTGATCGGTGAGGGTGGTTCCGGTGGTGCACTGGCGATCGGTGTCTGCGACCAGTTGAACATGCTGCAATACTCCACCTACGCGGTGATTTCGCCGGAAGGTTGCGCTTCGATTCTGTGGAAAACCTCCGAGAAGGCACCGGATGCCGCAGAAGCGATGGGCATCACCGCCGAGCGCCTCAAAGGCCTGGGCATCGTGGACAAGGTGATTGGCGAGCCACTGGGCGGCGCGCACCGCGACCCGGCCGCCGCAGCCGCATCGATTCGCGCCGAGCTGAGCTCGCAACTGGCGATGCTGAAGAAGTTCGATAACGACGCGCTGCTCAAGCGCCGCTACGATCGACTGATGAGCTACGGTCTCTAAGCCGTACACGCAGTGCCCATGTGGGAGCGGGCTTGCTCGCGAAAGCGGTATAACAGTCAACGGGTGCGTTGAATGTTGATCCGCCTTCGCGAGCAAGCCCGCTCCCACATTTGATTTGTGCAAGGTGATGGATATGAGTCGGTCCAATATTGATTTGCCCGCCAGACTCTTGTTGAATCTTGCCTCGTGGCGCAATGCTGCGACCTGGCGCATCGCCTTCTCCGGCGGCCTCGACTCCACTGTCCTGCTGCACCTTCTGGCAACACTCTCCCAAACCGAATCCCTGCCGGCGCTCAACGCCATCCATGTGCATCACGGCCTTCAAGCCGTAGCCGATACGTGGCCGGAACATTGTCGTGCCGTGTGCGCTGCGCTGGGCGTGCCGCTGCAAGTGGTTCGCGTGCAGGTGCAACCGGGTGCCAGCCTTGAACGTGCAGCCCGGGATGCGCGGTATCACGCCTTCACTGAAGCCCTTCAGGCCAACGAAGTGCTGCTGGCGGCCCAGCACCGCGACGATCAGGCGGAAACGCTGCTGTTTCGCTTGTTGCGCGGAGCGGGCGTGCGCGGACTGTCCGGGATGCCGCGTCAGCGCCCTTTGGGCAAGGGGCATTTGCTGCGGCCAATGCTTGATGTCACGCGGGCTGAGTTGGAGGCTTATGCCAGTGCGCATGGCTTGAGCTGGGTCGAAGATCCCTCGAATCAGGATCGGCAGTACTCGCGCAATTACCTTAGGCATCAAGTCTTGCCCGTGCTGATCCAGCGCTGGCCGCAAGCGGTGGCGACCATGGCCCGCAGCGCGACGCATTTGAGTGAGGCTCAGGGACTGCTTGAAGAACTGGCGGACATGGATTTGCGTGAGGCCAGCTCTGCCAGTGAGTTTGCCTGGCTGGGCTTGCGGTCGCTTGAGCTGGCGCCGCTTGCGCAAATGTCCGGTGCCCGGCAGCGCAATGCCTTGAGTCATTGGCTCGAACCGCTGACCCGCTTGCCGGACACTGACCATTGGTCGGGTTGGGAGGATTTGCGCGATGCCACCGGCGATGCCTGCCCGGTGTGGCGGCTGGCCGATGGCGAACTGCATCGGGCGGGCGGGCGGATCTGGTGGCTGTCCGGCCACTGGCTGAGGCCTCTGCCCGGCGCCGGGGTGTGGCTGGATCCGGCTTCACCGCTGGTTATCCCGGGCAACGGCGTGCTTTCGCTGACCGGGCAAATCCCCGATGGCCCGCTGCATATCCGCTATCGTGAAGGGGGAGAGGTCATGGCATTGCCAGGCCGCGGCCATAGGGACCTGAAACGTTTGCTCAATGAAAGCGCTGTACCGTCCTTCGTACGCGGCAGATTGCCGCTGCTCTACAAAGACGGGCAACTGCTGGCGGTAGCGAACCTCAAGGGGCTCGATGGTGGTGCACTCGGCGACTGGCATTTGCATTGGCAGCCACTGAACGAAGATCAAGGTTTGAGCTGAAAGGGGCTTTCCGGTAGACTACGCTCCCTTCTTGATACAACTTCTGTGGATTCGCCTGAATTGCAGGAGTTGCCGATTACCAAGCAGTCTTTGCTGGGCGATTCCAAAAAATGTGTAGCGAGCAACGAACCGGTGTTTCATTTTCCGGTCTGTCCCAACGCGGCGGTTTTTTCGAAAGGTGCACTGTGATTAATGCAGGTGATCGGGGGCTTCGGCCTTCCTTCGCTTTCCCCGGCGGCTCGGACCGCTTTAACGCAGACTTCTAGGGTTTTTCATGACGCGCTACATATTCGTCACGGGCGGTGTTGTTTCTTCATTGGGGAAAGGCATTGCATCGGCATCATTGGCGGCCATCCTGGAGGCGCGGGGACTTAAGGTCACCATGCTGAAGCTGGACCCGTACATCAACGTCGACCCGGGCACGATGAGCCCGTTCCAGCACGGTGAAGTGTTCGTCACTCACGACGGCGCCGAGACCGACCTGGACCTGGGTCACTACGAGCGGTTCATCCGCACGACCATGACCCAGAACAACAACTTCACCACGGGCCGTGTCTACGAACACGTCCTGCGCAAGGAGCGCCGTGGTGACTACCTGGGTGCAACCATCCAGGTGATCCCGCACATCACCGACGAAATCAAGCGCCGCATCATCAAGGGTGCCGGCGACGCTGACGTGGCAATGGTCGAAATCGGTGGCACCGTGGGTGACATCGAGTCGCAACCGTTCCTCGAGGCGATCCGCCAACTGCGTTTCGAAGTCGGCGCCAAGCGCGCGATGCTGATGCACCTGACACTGGTGCCGTACATCGCCACTGCCGGCGAAACCAAGACCAAGCCTACCCAGCACTCGGTGAAGGAACTGCGTTCGATCGGCCTGCAACCAGACGTGCTGGTCTGCCGCTCCGACCACCCGATCGATGTGTCGTCGCGTCGCAAGATCGCGCAGTTCACCAATGTCGAAGAACGTGCGGTAATCGCGCTGGAAGACGCCGATACCATCTACAAGATCCCGGGCATCCTGCACTCCCAGGGCCTGGACGATTTCGTCGTCGAGCGTTTCGGCCTGCAATGCGGCGGTGCCGATCTGTCCGAGTGGGAAGCCGTGGTCGACGCCAAGCTCAACCCTGAGCACGAAGTCACCATCGCCATGGTCGGCAAGTACATGGAGCTGCTGGACGCCTACAAGTCGCTGATCGAAGCGATGAGTCACGCGGGCATCAGCAACCGTACCAAGGTCAACCTGCGCTACATCGATTCCGAAGACATCGAGAACCAGGGCACCGCGCTGCTCGAAGGCGTCGATGCCATCCTGGTACCGGGCGGCTTCGGTCTGCGTGGCGTTGAAGGCAAGATCACTGCCGTTCAATACGCTCGCGAAAACAAGGTTCCGTACCTGGGTATCTGCCTGGGCATGCAAGTGGCCGTTATCGAGTTCGCACGTAACGTGATGGGCTGGAAAGACGCCAACTCCACCGAGTTCGATCGTGCAAGCGGTCACCCGGTCGTGGGCCTGATCACCGAGTGGGAAGATGCCACCGGCGCCGTCGAAACCCGTACCGAAACCTCCGACCTGGGCGGCACCATGCGCCTGGGCGCGCAGGATTGCCTGCTGGAGCCGGGTTCCCTGGTCCACGGTTGCTACGGCAAGGACGTGATTGTCGAGCGTCATCGTCATCGCTACGAAGTGAACAACAACCTGCTGCCGCAAATCATGGAAGCCGGTTTGAAAATCTCCGGTCGTTCCGGTGATGGCGCACTGGTTGAAGTGGTTGAAGCTCCGGATCACCCATGGTTCGTCGCTTGCCAGTTCCACCCTGAGTTCACCTCGACGCCACGCGACGGTCACCCGCTGTTCAGCGGTTTCGTCAAGGCCGCGTTGGCTCAACACCAGAAGAAGGCGTAACCCCGATGGCACAGAAGATCATCCGCGTCGGCGACATCGAGATTGCCAACGACAAACCCATGGTGCTGTTCGGCGGCATGAACGTGCTGGAAAGCCGTGACATGGCCATGCAGGTTTGCGAAGAGTATGTGAAGGTCACCGAAAAGCTCGGTATCCCTTACGTGTTCAAGGCCAGTTTCGACAAGGCCAACCGGTCTTCTGTGACCTCCTATCGTGGTCCTGGCCTGGAAGAAGGCATGCGCATCTTCCAGGACATCAAGCAAGCCTTCGGCGTGCCGATCATCACCGACGTCCACGAGCCTGACCAGGCCGCGGTCGTCGCTGAAGTCTGCGACATCATCCAGTTGCCGGCATTCCTGTCGCGCCAGACCGACCTCGTGGTCGCGATGGCCAAAACGGGCGCCGTGATCAACATCAAGAAAGCCCAGTTCCTCGCCCCCCAGGAAATGAAGCACATCCTGAACAAGTGCGTGGAAGCGGGTAACGATCAGTTGATCCTCTGCGAGCGTGGTTCGAGCTTCGGCTACAACAACCTCGTCGTCGACATGCTCGGCTTCGGCATCATGAAGCAGTTCGAATACCCGGTGTTCTTCGATGTGACCCACGCGCTGCAAATGCCTGGTGGTCGCTCCGATTCCGCCGGCGGTCGTCGCGCCCAGGTCACCGACCTGGCAAAAGCCGGTATGAGCCAGTCGCTGGCCGGCCTGTTCCTGGAAGCCCACCCGGATCCGGACAACGCCAAGTGCGACGGTCCTTGCGCCTTGCGCCTGGACAAACTGGAGCCATTCCTGGCCCAGCTCAAAGCTTTGGACGAACTGGTGAAGAGTTTTCCGACGGTAGAAACCGCGTAATCCTCAATTCTCCGGTAAAGTACCGCACGATTTAACGCTCAGGCCCTCGGGCCTGAGCCTTATCGTCTGCAAGACTGCCCGCTGCACATCACTTGCCGACGATCAAAGATTTCCTACAGCTGCGTCGTTTTCGTCAACTTTGGAGTGTTTACAACAATGGCTAAAATCGTCGACATCAAAGGTCGTGAAGTTCTCGACTCCCGTGGCAATCCCACCGTGGAAGCGGACGTGCTTCTCGACAACGGCATCATCGGCAGTGCCTGCGCGCCGTCCGGTGCTTCCACTGGCTCGCGTGAGGCGCTCGAGCTGCGCGATGGCGACAAGAGCCGTTACCTGGGCAAGGGCGTTCTGAAGGCCGTAGCCAACATCAACGGTCCGATCCGCGACCTGTTGAAAGGCATGGACCCAAGCGACCAGAAAGCGCTCGATCTGGCAATGATCAAGCTCGACGGTACTGAAAACAAAGGTTCCCTGGGCGCCAACGCGATCCTCGCCGTTTCCCTGGCCGCGGCCAAGGCAGCAGCACAGGACCAGGACCTGCCGCTGTACGCTCACATCGCCAACCTGAACGGCACCCCGGGTGTCTACTCGATGCCGGTTCCGATGATGAACATCATCAACGGCGGCGAGCACGCCGATAACAACGTCGACATCCAGGAATTCATGGTTCAGCCGGTTGGCGCCAAGTCTTTCTCGGAAGGTCTGCGCATGGGCACCGAGATTTTCCACCACCTCAAAGCCGTGCTGAAGGCCCGTGGCCTGAGCACTGCCGTCGGTGACGAAGGTGGTTTCGCGCCGAACCTGGCCTCCAACGAAGACGCTTTGAAAGTGATCTCCGAAGCCGTGGCCAACGCCGGTTACAAGCTGGGCACCGACGTGACCCTGGCCCTGGACTGCGCAGCCAGCGAATTCTACGAAGACGGCAAGTACAACCTGTCCGGCGAAGGCCAGGTGTTCACCGCCGAAGGTTTCGCTGACTACCTCAAAGGCCTGACCGAGCGTTACCCGATCATCTCCATCGAAGATGGCCTGGACGAGTCCGACTGGGCTGGCTGGAAGATCCTCACCGACAAGATCGGCGAGAAGACTCAGCTGGTAGGCGACGACCTGTTCGTCACCAACACCAAGATCCTGAAAGAAGGCATCGACAAGAAGATCGCCAACTCGATCCTGATCAAGTTCAACCAGATCGGCACCCTGACCGAAACCCTGGAAGCCATCCAGATGGCCAAGGCCGCCGGTTACACTGCCGTGATCTCGCACCGCTCCGGCGAAACCGAAGACTCGACCATTGCCGACCTGGCCGTGGGCACTTCGGCTGGCCAGATCAAGACCGGCTCCCTGTGCCGTTCCGACCGCGTATCCAAGTACAACCAACTGCTGCGTATCGAAGAGCAGTTGAACGGCAAAGCCAAGTACAACGGTCGCGGCGAGTTCCGCGGTTAAGCGGTAACTGGTAAAAAGACACCGGATTGTGTCGGAAAAATCGCTACAGCGACGTTTTTGCCACTAATCTGATGCCTTATATGCACAAGCCTGGTTCTTCCAGGCTTCGTGCTATCAGAAGCTTCACGTTTGGCATGGCTGTCTTTTTTCACTGGATACCTGATATTCGATGCGCAGTCCCAATTGGTTGTTCCTCATCCTGCTTTTGTTGCTGGCTGGCCTGCAGTACCGCCTGTGGGTGGGAAATGGCAGTCTGGCGCAAGTGGCCGAGTTGACTCAGCAGATTGCGGATCAGCAGGCTGAGAACCAGGCATTGCTGGAACGCAACCGGGTGATGGACGCCGAGGTCAGTGAGTTGAAAAAGGGCATGGAGACCGTCGAAGAACGGGCTCGCCATGAGTTGGGTATGGTCAAGGACGGTGAAACCCTTTACCAGTTGGCCCAATGATTAATTCGTTACCGGCCTTCTGGGCCGTGATTCCTGCCGCGGGCGTCGGTGCCCGTATGGCCGCGGACCGTCCCAAGCAGTATCTGCAACTGGGCGGGCGCACTATTCTCGAACACAGCCTTGGCTGTTTCCTTGATCATCCATGCCTGAAAGGTTTGGTGGTCAGTGTTGCTGTGGACGATCCTTATTGGCCGAACCTGGCGTGTGCCAGTGATCCGCGTATTGCCCGGGTCGAGGGCGGCTCGGAGCGTTCCGGGTCGGTGCTCAACGCCTTGCTGCACTTGCATGCGCAGGGCGCTGATGATGAGGATTGGGTACTGGTTCACGATGCCGCACGGCCGAACCTCAGCCGTGACGATCTGGACAAATTGCTGGCTGAACTGGCTGACGATCCTGTCGGCGGGCTGCTGGCGGTTCCTGCGCGGGATACGCTCAAGCGGGTCGACAAGCACGGTCGTGTGGTCGAAACCGTGGATCGCAGTGTGATCTGGCAGGCCTACACGCCGCAGATGTTCCGCCTTGGGGCGTTGCATCGGGCTTTGGCGGACAGTCTGGTGGCTGACGCGGTGATCACCGACGAGGCGTCGGCCATGGAGTGGGCGGGGCTGGCGCCACGCTTGATTGAAGGTCGAGCTGACAACCTCAAAGTCACTCGGCCGGAGGATCTGGAATGGTTGAAGCAGCGTTGGGCTAACCGCCGCTAGAGGGTTTTGGGGGTAACTGCTGGACTGCGTCGCGTCTTTCGCGAGCAAGCCCGCTCCCACATTTGATCGGCGTTACCCGCAATACTAGTGAACAACCCTAATCCCCTGTGGGAGCGGGCTTTCTCGCGAAAGCGGTGGTCCAGGCAGCTGACATCTCGCTGACACACCAACAAAACACTAGCACTGGTACTCCGGCCGTTCGGCCAACCCTTCCTTCAAATAATCCACCAACTTGCGCACCTTCGGCGACAGATGCCGCTGCTGCGGATACAGCGCCCAAACCGCTGTGTTCGGTGGTTGATGCGCCTCCAGCAGCGAAGTCAGCGCACCGCTCTTCAGATGCTCCAGCACGTAATAGTCCGGCAACTGACACAGCCCCACGCCTTGTAGCGCCGCGTCCAACACCGCTTGCCCACTGTTGCAGCGCCAGTTTCCCTGCACCCGTTGCGAATATTCCCGCCCGTTCTGTTCCAGCTGCCACAGGTCCGAACTGCCGATGAGGCAGTTGTGGCGGCTCAGTTCCGACAAACTGTGTGGGCGACCGTACCGTTCAAGGTAGGACGGAGAGGCACAGAGAAACATGCGTCGCGGCGCGAGGCGGGTGGCGACCAGCCGTGAGTCCTGCAAGCGCCCGAGGCGAATCGCCAGGTCGAGGCCTTCATGCACCAGATCAAGCTGGCGGTTGCTCAATTCGATATCGACGCGCAATTGCGGATACAGGCCCATGAAGCGGGTCACCAGCGGCACGATGAACCGTTCGCCATAGGCCACGGCACAGGTCATGCGTAGCATGCCTTTGGGCTCGCTGGTCAAATCGCCGACCGCGCGCAACGCCTCTTCGCGGCCATCCTGCAAGCGTTGGCAATGTTGCAGGAAGGTTTGCCCGGCCTCGGTCAGCGTGACCCGGCGGGTGCTGCGGTAGAGCAGGCGGGTTTGCAGGCGCTCTTCGAGGCGTACGATTTGTCGACTGATATGGGAGGAAGAAACCCCCAGGCGTTGCGCGGCAGCGGTGAACTGGCTGCATTCGGCAACGGCGACAAACTCGTCGATCCCTTCCCAGCGATTTTCGGACATCAATGATTATCCCCGTGTGGCAATAATATTTTGCATTTGCATCGATTATTCATCGTTGAGCCATGTATTACACTCCTTGTCTCGTTTTAATTCACTGGAGAATCACCATGATCAAGTCGCGCGCCGCCGTTGCCTTCGAGGCCAAGAAGCCCCTCGAAATCGTTGAAGTCGATGTCGCCATGCCCAAGGCCGGCGAAGTCTTGCTGCGCGTGGTGGCCTCCGGTGTTTGCCATACCGATGCCTACACCTTGTCCGGCGCTGATCCGGAAGGCATCTTCCCGTCGATCCTCGGCCATGAAGGTGGTGCGATCGTGGAAGCGATCGGCGAGGGTGTGACCTCCGTTGCAGTCGGTGATCATGTGATCCCGCTGTACACCCCGGAATGCCGTCAGTGCAAATTCTGCCTGTCGGGAAAAACCAACCTCTGCCAGGCGATTCGCGCGACCCAGGGCAAAGGCTTGATGCCCGACGGTACTTCGCGTTTTTCCTACAAGGGCGAAACGATTTTCCACTACATGGGCACTTCCACGTTCTCCGAGTACACCGTGCTTCCGGAGATTTCCGTTGCGAAAATCGCCAAGGAAGCGCCACTGGAAAAAGTCTGCCTGCTGGGCTGCGGTGTCACTACCGGTATCGGTGCAGTGCTCAACACCGCCAAGGTGAAACCGGGTGATACGGTCGCCATTTTCGGTCTTGGCGGCATCGGTCTGTCGGCTGTTATCGGCGCCGTAAAAGCCAAGGCTGCCCGCATCATCGCCATCGACATCAACCCGGCCAAATTTGAGATCGCCAAGCAACTGGGTGCAACCGATTGTGTGAACCCGAAAGACTTCGATCGTCCGATCCAGGAAGTCATCGTCGACATGACCGATGGCGGCGTGGATTTTTCCTTCGAGTGCATCGGTAACGTGCAACTGATGCGTGCCGCACTGGAGTGCTGCCACAAGGGTTGGGGCGAGTCGGTGATCATCGGCGTTGCCGGTGCCGGCCAGGAAATCTCGACCCGTCCGTTCCAGCTGGTCACCGGCCGCGTCTGGCGCGGTTCGGCGTTCGGCGGCGTGCGCGGCCGTACCGAGTTGCCAAGCTATGTGGAAATGGCCGAAACCGGCGAGATTCCGCTGGATACCTTCATCACCCACACCATGGGCCTGGAAGATATCAACAAGGCGTTTGACCTGATGCACGAAGGGAAAAGCATTCGCTCCGTCATCCATTTCTGAGGTCCGCCATGAGCCTGGAAAACATCTCCTGCCAGAAAAGCTTCGGCGGCTGGCACAAACGCTATCGCCATCGCTCGGAAGTACTCGGCTGCGACATGGTGTTCGCCGTCTACCTGCCGCCGCAAGCGGAGCAGGGCGGCAAGCTGCCGGTGTTGTACTGGTTGTCCGGCCTGACCTGCACCGACGAGAACTTCATGCAGAAGGCCGGCGCCATGCGCATGGCCGCGGAGCTCGGGCTGATCATCGTCGCACCGGACACCAGCCCTCGCGGTCCTGAAGTGCCGGGCGATCCGGATGGTGCCTGGGACTTTGGCCTCGGCGCCGGGTTTTACCTGAATGCCACTCAGGAGCCTTGGTCGCGTCACTATCGGATGCATGACTATGTCGTGCAGGAATTGCCGACATTGGTCGAAGCCCATTTCCCTGCGTCGGACAGGCGCGGTATCAGTGGCCATTCCATGGGCGGCCACGGTGCGCTGGTCTGCGCCTTGCGCAATCCGGGGCGCTATCTGTCGGTGTCGGCGTTCTCGCCAATCAACAACCCGATGGATTGCCCGTGGGGGCAGAAAGCCTTTTCCCGCTATCTGGGAGAGGACCGTTCGAAATGGCGCGAATGGGATGCCTGCGCGTTGATTGCCGAGGCCGATGAACAGCTGCCGCTGTTGGTCGACCAGGGTGATCGCGACGATTTCCTCGCCAACCAGCTCAAGCCGGAAGCCTTGCAGCAGGCGGCCAAACTGGCCGGTCACCCGCTGACGTTGCGCCTGCAACCGGGCTATGACCACAGCTATTTCTTCATTGCCAGTTTCATCGATGAGCACTTGCGGCATCACGCGCATGCTCTGGTTGGCTAATGCAGGTAGAATCACGCCCTGACAAAAATCGGGGCGTTTTTTTATGCGTATTGGCCACGGCTATGATGTGCACCGTTTCGCTGAAGGCGATTTCATCACTCTGGGCGGTGTGCGCATTGCACACAGCTTCGGGCTGCTCGCCCACTCTGACGGTGACGTCCTCTTGCACGCCTTGAGCGATGCCTTGCTCGGCGCCGCGGCGCTGGGCGACATCGGCAAGCATTTCCCGGATACCGACCCGCAATTCAAGGGCGCCGACAGCCGTGCGCTGTTGTGTCACGTCGTCGCACTGGTCCATGCCAAAGGCTGGAAAGTCGGCAACGTCGATAACACCATCGTCGCCCAGGCGCCGAAAATGGCCCCGCATATCGAATCGATGCGCGCGCTGATTGCCGCGGATCTTCAAGTAGAGTTGGATCAAGTGAACGTGAAAGCTACCACCACCGAAAAGCTCGGCTTTGTTGGTCGCGAAGAAGGCATTGCCGTGCACTCCGTTGCCTTGTTGCTGCGCGCATGAACGAACTGCAATTGCTCGGCCCGCGGGCGTACGGTGAGGCCCTCGGCACGGCGGTCCTGAAAGCGATCGCCGAAGATTTCCAGGTCGACGAAGTCCTCGACATTCCCCTCAGCGGCGAGGGCGAACACCTGTGGATCTGGGTGGAAAAGCGTGGTCTGAATACTGAAGAAGCGGCGCGACGGATTGCCAAGGCTGCCGGCGTGCCATTGCGCACCGTCAGTTATGCCGGGCTCAAGGACCGTCAGGCGTTGACTCGCCAGTGGTTCAGCGTGCAATTGCCGGGCAAGGCCGACCCTGATCTGTCGGCTGCGGAAAACGATACGCTGAAGATCCTCAAGACCGCCCGCCACAAGCGCAAACTGCAACGCGGTGCCCACTCGGCCAACGGCTTTACTTTGCGCCTCACCCAGTTCGCTGGCGACAAGGCTGCTATCGAAGAACGCCTGCAACTGATCGTTAAACACGGCATCCCTAACTATTTCGGCGCACAGCGCTTCGGCCATGACGGCGGCAACGTCGTCGATGCTCGCGCCTGGGCCGCGCGCAAGGCCTTGCCGGAGCAGCGCAACGTGCGCTCGCGTCTGCTCTCCACGGCGCGCAGTTTTCTGTTCAATCAGGTGCTGGCCGCCCGCGTCGCCGATGGCACCTGGCAGCGTGCCCAGGTCGGTGACCTGCTGGCGTTCACCGACAGCCGCAGCTTTTTCCCGGCAGGCGAAGCCGAGTGCAGCGACCCGCGCCTGGCGATTCTCGATCTGCACCCGACCGGCCCGCAGTGGGGCGAAGGTGACTCGCCGGCCACGGGTGTTGTCCATGAACTGGAGCAGGCAATCGCCGCGCGCGAAGCGGACCTTCGCGATTGGTTGATTAACGCCGGTATGAGCCACGAACGTCGCATCCTGCGGCTGCCCATTGGCGGGTTGACGTGGCATTATCCCGAGCCTGACATTCTGCAACTGGAATTCGTCCTGCCGGCCGGATGCTTCGCCACCGTATTGGTGCGCGAGCTTGTTGATCTGGTGCCGGTGGGGCAGACGGACAGCCCATGCGTATTCTGATTTCTAACGACGATGGGGTAACCGCACCCGGTCTCGCCGCGCTTTATGCTGCGCTGGCGGATTACACCGAGTGCGTGGTTATCGCCCCGGACCAGGACAAGAGCGGCGCCAGCAGTTCGCTGACGCTCGACCGTCCGTTGCACCCGCAAACCCTGGCCAACGGCTTTATCAGCCTCAACGGCACGCCAACCGATTGTGTGCACCTGGGCCTCAACGGCCTGCTGGAGCGCGAAGCGGACATGGTGGTTTCCGGAATAAACCTGGGTGCGAACCTGGGGGACGATGTCCTGTATTCCGGCACGGTGGCGGCGGCCCTCGAGGGGCGTTTCCTGAATCACCCCTCGTTTGCCTTTTCGCTGGTCTCACGCCAGGTAGAGAACCTTCCCACAGCTGCCCATTTCGCGCGCAAACTGGTTGAAGCCCATGCTGACCTGGATCTGCCACCGCGTACGGTACTGAACGTGAACATTCCCAATTTGCCGCTGGACCGCATCCGCGGTATCCAGCTGACCCGCCTGGGCCATCGCGCCCGAGCCGCGGCACCGATGAAAGTGGTGGATCCGCGGGGCAAGTCCGGTTACTGGATCGCGGCGGCCGGGGATGCCGAAGATGGCGGCCCGGGTACCGATTTCCATGCAGTGATGCAGGGTTATGTTTCGATCACGCCGCTGCAACTGGATCGCACCTTCAATGATGCCTTCAGAAGTCTGGACGGCTGGCTGGAGGGGCTGCGCTGATGGGTCGCGAACAAGACGATATGCTGCGTCGCGGCATCGGCATGACCTCCCAGCGAACCCGGGAGCGGCTGATCCAGCGCCTGTACGAAGAAGGCATCTCCAATGCCAGGGTACTGGAGGTCATTCGCCGGACCCCGCGCCACCTGTTCGTCGACGAAGCGCTGGCGCACCGTGCCTATGAAGACACCGCGCTGCCGATTGGCAACAACCAGACAATCTCCCAGCCTTATATGGTGGCGCGCATGAGCGAGCTGCTGCTGGAGGCCGGTCCCCTCGACAAGGTGCTGGAGATCGGCACCGGGTCGGGTTATCAGACGGCGGTGCTGTCGCAACTGGTCGAGCGTGTGTTCTCGGTCGAGCGCATCAAGGTTCTGCAGGATCGGGCAAAGGAACGCCTGGTCGAACTGAACCTGCGCAACGTGGTGTTCCGCTGGGGCGATGGCTGGGAGGGTTGGCCGGCACTGGCACCATACAACGGGATTATCGTCACCGCAGTGGCAACCGACGTGCCCCAGGCATTGCTTGACCAGTTGGCACCGGGAGGCCGAATGGTGATCCCGGTCGGGGCCGGCGAAGTCCAGCAATTGATGCTGATCATCCGCGAGGAACAAGGTTTTTCCAGGCATGTCCTGGGGGCTGTGCGCTTCGTGCCACTGCTCAATGGGCCACTGGCCTGAGCATTTGTTTCGGCACGCTGAATTCTCTTCGATTGCCTTTGTCTTACAGCGGCATCGTTGTGTTAAACGGGATTCATCGTCAGGCAGCAAACGTGTGCGCGGCACCGATTCGCCACATTAAAGGTAAAGCGTGCACGGCCCGTTATACTTGCGACAGTTCATGCCGGACTCCGGCATTTCACATTTTCAGCCACCACAGAGGGAGCGGCGGGTGAGTCTCACAGTCATTGCGCAGCGTATGAGTAAAACGAGCTTTCAGCGCCTGGTGACTGGCCTTGTCTTGAGCACTTTGCTGGTCGGTTGTTCCAGCAACAAGTCCAGCGATGTTCGTGTCGTGGACCGTAACAATGCCGCGGCTCAGCGTCCAGCCGTGACCACCGGGCAATACATTGTTCGGCCCAAGGACACCCTGTTCTCCATCGCCTTCCGTTACGGCTGGGACTACAAGGCCCTGGCGGCACGCAACAACATTCCTGCGCCTTACACCATCCGTCCGGGTCAGACGATTCGCTTTGATGGTCGTACCAATTCAACGTCGACGGCGGTGGTCAGCTCGTCCAGTTCAACACCTTCGTCGTCGAGTAAAACCACGGTCATCCGTCGTTCGGCAAACGGTACGACCACCAGCACAACGACGGTTGTACCGTCCGTCGCGAGCAAGCCAGCCCCTGCTCCTTTGCCACCTCCCGGGCCAGCCCCGACCGGCTGGGGATGGCCATCTAATGGCATTCTGATTGGAAAATTCTCTTCAAACGGTAGTTTGAATAAAGGAATTGATATCGCCGGAGATTTGGGACAGCCTGTTTTAGCTGCGTCTGATGGGACGGTGGTATACGCCGGGAGTGGCTTAAGGGGCTACGGCGAATTAGTGATCATCAAGCACAGTGAAACCTACGTCAGTGCCTACGGACATAACCGCAGGCTGTTGGTTCGGGAGGGGCAGCAGGTCAAGGTCGGACAGACAATTGCCGAAATGGGGTCAACGGGTACAGACCGGGTGAAACTGCATTTTGAGATTCGCCGCCAAGGTAAACCTGTAGATCCGCTGCAATTCCTGCCACGCCGTTGATCGCTACCAGCCTGTTCCGTCGCGTAGAGGGGACAGGCTCCAGCGTTGCCAGGGAGAAAGGCGCCGCTTGAGCTTGAGGTCGAACTCACCAAAGGACTATAACAATGGCTCTCAGTAAAGAAGTGCCGGAGTTTGACATCGACGATGAGGTTCTCCTGATGGAGAGCAGCATCGATACGGATTCGATGTCGAATGATGAAGGGGCGGCTCCACCTTCCGTTCGTGCCAAATCCAAACACTCCGCATCCTTGAAACAGCACAAGTACATTGACTACACGCGGGCACTTGATGCCACGCAGTTGTATCTCAATGAAATTGGTTTCTCTCCCCTGCTATCACCCGAAGAAGAAGTTCATTTTGCGCGCCTGTCGCAAAGTGGCGATCCGGCCGGGCGCAAACGCATGATTGAAAGCAACCTGCGACTGGTGGTGAAAATCGCCCGACGCTACGTCAATCGTGGGCTGTCGCTGCTGGACCTGATCGAAGAGGGCAACCTCGGCTTGATCCGGGCGGTGGAGAAGTTCGATCCGGAACGCGGTTTCCGCTTCTCGACCTACGCGACCTGGTGGATTCGCCAGACCATCGAACGCGCAATCATGAATCAGACCCGGACCATCCGGCTGCCGATCCATGTGGTCAAGGAGCTGAACGTGTACCTGCGGGCTGCGCGGGAGCTGACGCAAAAACTCGACCATGAACCCTCACCCGAAGAAATCGCCAACCTGCTGGAAAAACCGGTGGGAGAGGTCAAGCGTATGCTCGGCCTTAACGAACGGGTTTCTTCGGTCGACGTCTCGCTGGGTCCGGATTCGGATAAAACCCTGCTGGACACCCTGACTGACGATCGTCCAACCGATCCATGCGAGTTGTTGCAGGACGACGACCTGTCCCAGAGCATCGATCAATGGCTCTCGGAACTGACCGACAAGCAACGCGAAGTGGTTGTACGCCGCTTCGGCCTGCGCGGCCATGAAAGCAGCACCCTTGAAGACGTCGGCCTGGAAATCGGCCTGACCCGGGAGCGGGTCAGACAGATTCAGGTGGAGGGCTTGAAGCGGCTACGCGAGATCCTGGAAAAAAATGGTCTGTCGAGCGAGTCGCTGTTCCAATAAGGCACTCACTGCGATGGCATGAAAAACCCCGACTGGCTCGGGGTTTTTTATTGCCTGGCCAGGAGACCGAGCCCCCTCGGGATTTTGGTTTCGTGCTGTAAGCCTAGGCTTACTCTTGCGTAAGTGTTCGTTATTTTTACACCCCGGCAGTCGTCCATTCGGAGCGCTGACCGCATATATATGTTTGATTTATATTAATATTTTTTAGTATTAATGATGTGTGACACCAGAATCTCGCGCCAGGGGCCGATTGATCCCGGAGGGGAACACTCTAGTATTGAGGTTGTGTCGACGGACAGACACGTCCTTCATGGATGAGGGATATGGATATCGCAGGACGCGATTCATCAGGACGATGAAAAGGAACACAGGGAATAGGGAAAAAATGTGGGCGGGTCAAACCGCCCCTTTTTTTTGCCCGCAGAAAAGCAAAAAGGCCCTTGTGGGGCCTTTTTCGCGAACGCGGGGGTAATCAGCGTTCGAGGTCTGCGATCTTGCCTGGCTTGCCGTCCCATTCTGCGGAATCGGGCATTGGATCTTTGCGTTCGGTGATGTTTGGCCAGATATCGGCCAACTCAGCGTTCAGCTCAATGAAGTTTTCCATGCCGGCCGGAACTTCATCTTCAGAGAAGATAGCCACGGCAGGGCATTCAGGTTCGCACAGCGCGCAATCGATGCACTCATCCGGGTGGATCACCAGGAAATTCGGGCCTTCGTAAAAGCAGTCCACCGGACAGACTTCTACGCAGTCGGTGTACTTGCACTTGATGCAGTTGTCGGTGACGACGAAGGTCATTTCTAATTTTCTCCTCAGGCGCGGCTTGCTGCGCCCCTTCTCGTAGGGGTCGCCAGGTTCGGGAGCGATAGTCTGCTGGCCAGGCTATTAGCCAGCAGCATCCCAAACCGCGCGAGATTCTAACAGCTTGCAAGCCGCTGCGTTAGATCCGTGTCTTTAGTGTATAGAGCATTTCGAGAGCACGACGTGGCGTCATGTCGTCCAGGTCGAGCTTGGCCAGGTCATCCAGCACCGGGTGCGGCAGGCTGGCAAACAGGTCGCTTTGCTGCGGCGCGGCCGGTTTGCCTTTGGCCGGTGCCGGTGTTTCGTGGGGCAAGGCGGTGTCTTCCAGGCGGCTCAGATGCTCGCGAGCACGGGTGATGACCTCGCTCGGTACGCCTGCCAGCTGCGCAACTGCCAGGCCATAACTCTGGCTGGCCGGCCCGGGCAGCACGTGGTGCAGGAACACGATGCGCTCGTTGTGCTCGGTGGCATTGAGGTGCACGTTGGCCACCAGCGGCTGGGCTTCCGGCAGGACGGTCAGTTCAAAGTAGTGGGTGGCGAACAGCGTGTAGGCACGCAGATGCGCCAGGCGCTCGGCCGCCGCCCATGCCAGGGACAGACCGTCGAAGGTGCTGGTGCCGCGCCCGACTTCATCCATCAGCACCAGGCTGCGCTCGGTGGCGTTGTGCAGGATGTTCGCGGTTTCGCTCATTTCCACCATGAAGGTCGAACGCCCGCCGGCCAGGTCATCGCTGGAGCCGATCCGGGTGAAGATGCGGTCGACCAGCGACAATTCGCAACTGGCCGCTGGCACGAAGCTGCCGATGTGCGCCAGGAGCACAATCAATGCGGTTTGACGCATGTAGGTGGATTTACCGCCCATGTTCGGACCGGTGATCACCAGCATGCGGGTGTTGTCGTCCAAGCTCAGGTCGTTGGCCACGAACGGCGTGGTCAGCACTTGTTCGACCACCGGGTGACGACCCTGGCTGATGCGCATGCACGGCTCACTGACGAAGCGTGGGCAGTTCAGATCGAGGTTCAGTGCACGTTCGGCCAGGTTGCTCAAGACGTCCAGCTCGGCCAGGGCACCGGCGGTGTCCTGCAAAGGTGGCAGCTGGCTGATCAGATCTTCGAGCAACGCTTCGTACAGCATCTTCTCGCGGGCCAGGGCGCGGCTCTTGGCTGACAGTGCCTTGTCTTCGAACGCCTTGAGTTCCGGCGTAATGAAACGCTCGGCGCCTTTGAGCGTCTGGCGGCGAATGTAGTCGGCCGGTGCCGATTCCGCCTGCTTGCTTGGCAGCTCGATGAAGTAACCATGGATGCGGTTGTAACCAACCTTCAGATGCGACAGGCCGGTGCGGGCCTTTTCCCGTGCCTCGAGGTCGATCAGGAATTGTCCGGCGTTTTCGCTCAGCGACTGCAATTCGTCGAGTTCGCTGTCGTAGCCGGTTTTTAGCACGCCCCCATCACGAATGACCGCGGGCGGGTTGTCGATGATGGCTTTTTCCAGCAGTGCCGCCAGTTCCGGGTAGGTGCTGGTGATGGTGGCGAGTTGCTGGAGGTGTGGGGCTTCGAGCTCCGTCATTGCCACTTGCAGTTCGGGCAGTGCGCCGAGGGCGTCACGCAACCGGGCGAGGTCGCGGGGGCGGGCATTACGCAGGCCGATCCGCGCAAGAATCCGCTCGATGTCGCCGATTTCCTTGAGCTGCGGTTGCAGTCTTTCGAAGCGATAACCGTCGAGCAGGCAAGTGATCGAGCTTTGGCGTGCCAACAGCACCGTCAAGTCGCGCAATGGGCGATTCAGCCAGCGGGTCAGCAGGCGGCTGCCCATGGCGGTCTGGCAACGGTCCACCACCGATTGCAGGGTGTTGTCGCGGCCCCCGGCCAGGTTGATGTCGAGCTCCAGGTTGCGACGGCTGGCGCCATCGAGCACCACGGTGTCGTCCAGGCGTTCATGACGCAGGCTGCGCAAGTGGGGCAGGGCGGTGCGCTGGGTTTCCTTGGCGTAGGCCAGCAGGCAACCGGCGGCACCGATCGCCAGGGTCAGGTTTTCGCAGCCAAAGCCCTTGAGGTCCTGGGTCGAGAATTGCTGGCACAGGCTTTTGAGCGCCGAATCGCGCTCGAAATCCCACGGCGCACGGCGACGCACGCCGCGGCGTTTTTCCGCCGGCAAGTCCTTGGGCCAGTCATCCGGGATCAGTAACTCCACCGGGTTGACCCGCTCCAGTTCCGCCAGCAGGTTTTCCCAGCCCTTGATTTCCAGCACGCTGAAGTTGCCGCTGGTGATGTCCAGCACCGCCAGGCCGAACAGGCGCTCATCGCCCAGGACAGCGGCGATCAGGTTGTCCCTGCGCTCGTCGAGCAGCGCCTCGTCACTCACCGTCCCCGGCGTGATGATGCGTACCACCTGCCGCTCCACCGGCCCTTTGCTGGTGGCCGGGTCGCCGACCTGCTCGCAGATCACCACCGATTCGCCAAGCTTCACCAGTTTTGCCAGGTAACCCTCGGCGGCGTGGTAAGGAATCCCGCACATCGGAATCGCCTGGCCAGCCGACTGCCCGCGGGCCGTCAGGGTGATGTCCAGCAACTTGGCGGCCTTCTTCGCGTCTTCATAGAAGATCTCGTAGAAGTCGCCCATGCGGTAGAACATCAGCTGGTCCGGGTGCTGGTTTTTCAGGCGCCAGTACTGCTGCATCATCGGGGTGTGGGAGGACAGGTCGGAGACGGCTTTATTCATCGGATTGTCAGGAAGCTCGTTGAAAGAGGTGGGGCAAAAGCAGGGCAACGGCCGGGCTTTTCCGCGATGGGCGCAAGGTTACCATGGGCGGTCTGCCCGACGCAGGCGCCACGGCCGGGTGACATCCTTTACGATGCAAAATCATGTTATGCATCGATTATGCAAATCGGCATTGTCTTCTTCGAAAAGTGCAAGCACTATGCGCGTTATGCAAAAGCGCAACGTATCTACTGTATTAAGGGCATTGCTCGATCAGCACGGGATCTCCCCCACGGAGCTTCACCGTCGCACCGGCGTGCCTCAATCCACGCTCTCGCGCATTCTCAGCGGGAAGATCGTCGATCCTTCGGATAAACATATTTCGAAGATTGCCGAGTATTTCGCCTTGAGCACCGACCAGTTGCGTGGTCGCGCGGACGTCTCGTCTGCCGCCAATGCCGGGCGTGCTCCTGTGCATTCGGAACTCAAGGATATAAGTCTGTGGGACGACGATACCCCAGTCGATGACGACGAGGTGTCGGTCCCCTTTCTTCGCGAGGTTGAATTGGCTGCGGGATCGGGAAGATTCGTTATCGAGGAGAGCGAGCGCTCTAGCCTGCGCTTCGGCAAGCGGAGCCTGCGCCATAACGGCGTGCAGTTCGACCAGGCCAAATGCGTGACAGTGCGGGGCAACAGCATGTTGCCGGTGCTGCGCGACGGCGCCACGGTCGGGGTCAATGCCGGCAAGTGCGGCATTGGCGATATCGTTGACGGCGACCTTTATGCAATCAATCACAACGGCCAATTGCGGGTGAAGCAACTCTATCGCCTGCCGACCGGGATTCGCCTGCGCAGCTTCAACCGTGACGAGCATCCGGACGAAGATTACACCTTTCAGGAGATCCAGGAGGAGCCGATTGTTATCCTCGGACATGTCTTCTGGTGGGGTATGTACGCCCGCTAACACTCATCCGTTTAGATAAAACCCGCTTCCCGAGCGGGTTTTTTTCGTGTGCCGAAAGCATTGGACATCCTTTGATCATGCGTTTGTGCATTGACTGATTATGCATAAGTGCATAATGTTGCTGCCTGACTATTAAAGAATGCGCTGTGATCACTACTCAAGGAGGCATGAAATGACCGCTGAGCAATATGCGTTGCTGGACATGCCTCTGTGGCTGGTCATCAGTCTGCCAATACTTGGTGGCGTTACCGGTGAAATGTGGCGTGCCGAAAAAGAGGGCGTTCGTGGCTGGTCCCTTGTCCGGCGCCTGAGCCTGCGGTCTGGATCCAGCATGATCTGCGGCGCTTCGGTCATCATGCTGCTGCACGCTGCCAATGTTTCCATCTGGGCTGCTTGTGCGGGTGGTTGTTTAGCGGCGATGGCCGGGACAGACGTCGTTCTGGGGTTGTATGAGCGTTGGCTGGCCAAGCGCATGGGTATCGGCCATACCCCCTCCGGTGACGTGGAGGATTGATTCTCCGACAGGCCTTTTCCAGAGCCTCCGGTTCTTTACATTTTGATCGTTCCTGTCGCTTGCAAGTGCGGTCTGCTCGTGTACGGTTAACCTCATCCCGCCCGATCAGGAGATGACCGTGAACGAAATCACCCAGCTCGCCGCCGAACTCGGCAGACGCCTGCAGGTTCTCAATGCCCACGTCACCACGGCGGAGTCCTGCACCGGCGGAGGCATCGCCGAGGCAATCACCCGTATCCCCGGGAGTTCGGCCTGGTTCGAGGCCGGTTATGTCACTTACTCCAACCGACAGAAAACCCTGCAACTGAATGTCCCGGTGGAGTTGTTCACCACCGTGGGCGCGGTCAGCCGCGAGGTGGTCGAGGCGATGGTCCGGGGGGCGCAGGAGAAAAATAGCGCGTATTTCTCCGTGGCGGTCAGTGGCATCGCCGGGCCGGATGGTGGAACGGCGAACAAGCCGGTTGGCACGGTGTGGCTGGCCTGGGGCGTCGGAGATCAGGTGTTCTGCGAACGGCAGCACTTCCCGGGTAATCGCGATGACGTCCGCCGACAAACGGTGAAGGCCGCGCTAGAGGGGCTGCTGCGCTATGCCGCGGCAGAAATCTCAAATCAGGGGTAGGCGATCCGGAAACGCTGTGGAATAATACTGGCTACTTATACAGGTGTTGGCCGTCAGGCCTTATTGATTACGTGAGGACTTTAATGGACGACAACAAGAAGAAAGCCTTGGCTGCGGCCTTGGGTCAGATCGAACGTCAATTCGGCAAGGGTGCCGTAATGCGTATGGGCGATCAGGACCGTCAGGCGATCCCGGCCATTTCCACTGGCTCTCTGGGGCTGGACATCGCTCTCGGCATTGGCGGTCTGCCAAAAGGCCGTATTGTTGAAATCTACGGTCCTGAATCTTCCGGTAAAACCACGCTGACCTTGTCCGTGATCGCCCAGGCTCAAAAAGCCGGCGCGACCTGCGCATTCGTCGACGCCGAACACGCCCTCGACCCTGAGTACGCCGGCAAGCTGGGCGTCAACGTCGACGACCTGCTGGTTTCCCAGCCGGATACCGGCGAGCAGGCCCTGGAAATCACCGACATGCTGGTGCGTTCCAACGCGGTTGACGTGATCATCGTCGACTCCGTGGCCGCCCTGGTGCCAAAGGCTGAAATCGAAGGCGAAATGGGTGACATGCACGTGGGCCTGCAAGCCCGTCTGATGTCCCAGGCACTGCGTAAAATCACCGGTAACATCAAGAACGCCAACTGCCTGGTGATCTTCATCAACCAGATCCGTATGAAAATCGGCGTGATGTTCGGTAGCCCGGAAACCACCACCGGTGGTAACGCACTGAAGTTCTACGCATCGGTTCGTCTGGACATCCGTCGTACGGGTGCGGTGAAAGAAGGTGATGAGGTCGTCGGTAGCGAAACCCGCGTCAAGGTTGTGAAGAACAAGGTGGCTTCGCCGTTCCGTCAGGCCGAGTTCCAGATTCTTTACGGCAAGGGCATCTACCTCAACGGTGAGATGATCGACCTGGGTGTTCTGCACGGTTTCGTCGAGAAATCCGGCGCCTGGTATGCCTATGAAGGCACCAAGATCGGTCAAGGCAAGGCCAACTCGGCCAAGTTCCTGGCAGACAATCCGGAAGTCGCGGCAAAGCTGGAGAAGCAACTGCGTGACAAGCTGCTGTCGCCTGCATCGGTTGCGGACGCCAAAGCTTCTGCGGTCAAAGAGACCGAAGACGACCTGGCTGACGCTGATATCTGATCGAAGCGATGACCGCCGTACTCGATACACTCGTCGCGGTGCGGCGAACCGCAATGGACCTGCTCGCACGACGCGAGCACGGTCGTGTCGAGCTGACGCGTAAACTGCGTCAGCGCGGCGCCCTCCCTGAAATGATCGAAACAGCACTCGACCGGTTGACGGAAGAGGGGTTGTTGTCCGAAACCCGTTACCTGGAAAGTTTCGTTTCCTACCGCGCCCGCTCCGGTTATGGCCCTTTACGCATTCGTGAAGAGTTGGGCCAGCGTGGCCTGCAGCGCACCGATATTGAACTCGCCCTGCGTGAGAGCGGTATCGATTGGCAGGAGCAATTGATCGATACCTGGCGACGCAAGTTCTCCGGGCAATTGCCGGCAGACGCCCGGGAGCGAGCCAAACAAGGCAGGTTCCTGGCGTATCGGGGATACTCCATGGAAATGATCAACCGCCTGTTCAGCGGTCGAGGGATGGACGATTGAACTGAAACGGCCCGCTATTTAGATAGCGGGCCGTTTTTTTATGCCTCACGAAACCTTTGACGGCTCCCGCGTGCGTTGTTGTACCTGGGGTTTTGATTGTGCCCAGTTTTCCGGCAGGTTGATGTAGTCCACAAGCTCGCGCAGGCGACCATGATTGCGGGCATTGAAGTTGAAGACCAGCCGCGCCAGATGGCTGAATTCGGCTTCGTTGTGTTCTTCACCGCTGTAAGCGTGCTGATGGAAATGATCGCTCAGGCACAGGTCGGCGAATGCCTCCTGCATGTGTTCGAGTGCGTGGTCGCTGAGTGTGTGATTCATGCGAATCAGGAACTGATGCTTGAGCCAGCGACTGGAGTGGAAGTTGCTGTAGAACTGGTTGATGTGCTCTACCGCTTCTTCGACGTTGTAGACCAGTTTCATCAGCTTCATGTCAGTGGGCAGGATGTAGTGGTTTTCCTCCAGTTGCTGGTGAATGAAGTCCAGTGCGCCTTGCCAGAATTTGCCGTCCGGCGTGTCGAGCAGCACCACTGGTACCAATGGGCTTTTGCCGGTCTGGATCAGTGTCAGTACTTCCAGCGCTTCATCCAGGGTACCGAAGCCACCCGGGCACAGCACGAGGGCATCGGCTTCCTTGACGAAGAACAGCTTGCGGGTGAAGAAGAAGTGGAAGGGCAGCAGGCTGGTCGTGCCGTCGACAGTGGGGTTGGCATGCTGTTCGAAGGGCAGGGTAATGTTGAACCCCAGGCTGTTTGCCAGTCCGGCACCCTCATGGGCGGCGGCCATGATGCCGCCACCGGCGCCAGTGATGACCATCATGTCCGAGCGCGCCAGCGCGGCACCGAGTTCCCGGGCCATGCTGTAGAGCGGGTGTTCCATGGGGGTACGGGCCGAGCCGAATACAGTGACCTTGCGTCGCCCCTTGAATTGTTCGAGCACACGGAAAGCCTGCTCCAGTTCGCGCAGGGCTTGCAGGGTGATTTTGGCATTCCAGCGGTTGTGGTCTTCCTGGGCCATGCGCAGCACGGTCAGGATCATGTCGCGGTAGATCGGGATGTTCGGGCTGTTGGGTGAAATCAGCTTGAGTTGTTCTTCGACCTTGCTGATAAGGTCGTGGCCGCTTTCTTCAAAATGACGGCTCAGGAGATCGTTCGGTTGGTAAGGCATTCAACTTCTCCTTCTGCACAGAACCCTCGGCCCGACAATGTACGTCGGTGCCACGACACTTCATGTGTCGCTGTCTGCCCAGGCCCATGCCTGGGCGACCTACTTGACCCGAAAGGCATCGGATCATCCAAACAGGTTCTGTTTTCCCTTGGATGAAAGAAACGTTCGCATAACACGACAAGCGACGGCCAGCCCCTTTCCAGGCCTGAAAAAGTGAAAGTGGATACCCTGAAATCTAGACCTTCACAGTGATTTACGCTGCCTTGATCATTGCGCCTCAAAGTCTTTCCTGGCAACCGCTTATTGACGATTTGCAAGGTGCTTTCACCGCTCGTCTGAACGCACGTCGCGTGTGCTGCACTCTGATTTACTAAGTTACAGGTGCGACACGACAACTTTGCGTCAACGGCAAGGCGCGCAATACAAGCGGTTCAAGGATTTTTTTGCTCAAACATGAGTGAAGTGCAAGGAGGCGGGAAACCATGGCCAGAGTCGTTCTGGAGATCGATACGCAACTGTATCGATTGCTGAAGTCATCGGCCGAGACCCATCATTTGAGTCTCGAAGAGGAGTGCTGCCGACGTTTGCGCGGTGGCGAGCGTCGTTCGCATTACTTGCAGGCGCTGCTGGCGGAACTGCGCGCCGAAGATGAACAGCGGCGCGCCAACTCCAGGTGATTACTTTTTCTTCTTGGCAGGTTGCAGGCAGTCCGATTCCTGGAAGCTTGCGGAACCGACCGGGCGGTTGGTCTTCACCTCAGTGAAGTCGTAACGCATGATCGCGCCCTTGGCCATCAGCTTGCGAAACCCTTCGTTTCGGCAGACTGAGGCCCCCAACTGGAAGTAAACCGCTTTTGGATCTGCGCGCATCTTGTCGGCGTGGCTGCTCTGCACGCTCAGATGGTTGATCAGCTGTTTGCCGTCAACGGTGTAGCCTTGATCGAGAATGTCTTCGTTGATCGCTCGAGGAGTGCCGACGCTGCTTTGGGTGGCGACGTTTTGCAGCATTTTGTTCAGTTCCGTGTCTTTCAAGGACGCAGCCTGGGCGTTGAAGGACGACGCCAGCAAAATGGCCGCGGTAGGAACGATAAGGCGCAGCATGAAACTCTCCTGGTTCAGTGATGCGGGGTTTGACCCGTCACGTGACTGTGCGTTCAGTGGCGGCGAATTATAGGGGAGGCTAGCTGGACGGTACAGGCTTGCGCCGGGCGGTCTGGTAAACTGCTGGCACTTTTTACCCTGTCGAGTGTTTTTCGTGTCGATTTCCCTTCTCTGTGGGCGTTGCCCGCGATGAGTCATACCCCCGCGCGCTTTGCCTTGAATGCCGTGGCCCGCTTGCGCGATCAGCGCGAAGAGGAGGGCATCAAGCCGATTCAGGCCCGCGGCTGGCGTGCGCCGCGCTGCCGTGACTGCCGGGTGATCGAGAGTCACTGTCTGTGTGCATGGCGTCCGCAGGTCGCTACCCGTTCCGGCGTGTGCCTGATCATGACCAACAAGGAGGTGTTCAAACCGAGCAACACCGGTTGGCTGATTGCCGACGTGGTGCCTGACAACCATGCATTCATCTGGTCCCGTACCGAGGTTGATCCGAAGTTGCTGGCGCTGTTGTCCGACCCGCAATGGCAGCCTTACCTGGTGTTTCCGGGTGAGTACGTCGAACCTGAGCGCGTGACAAACACCGTGGACGTCGATGGCACGAAGCGCCCGCTTTTCATTCTGTTGGATGCGACCTGGACTGAAGCGCGAAAGATCTTTCGCAAGAGCCCCTATTTCGACCGACTGCCGATCCTCAGTCTGTTGCCAGAGAAACTCTCCCGCTACCGGTTGCGCCGCTCGACCCGCAGCGAGCATCTGTGCACGGCGGAAGTGGCGGCGCTATGCCTCGACCTTGCAGGTGATGTCGCGGCGGCATCGGCGCTGGATGCCTACTTCGATGTGTTCAGCCAGCATTACCTCGATGCCAAACATCAGTTGGACATGAACGTTTCGACCCCTGCGCACGCCGAATTGATGCCCTATGTTCAGGTGGCTGCCCCATTGATGGACTGATTGTCGCGCATACTGCAATAAAGTGTACCGGCCATGCTGCTTGACCACCCCGGTTTCGCTGGGCATGCTTGGCGCCGATTAGGGTGCGGCCGGAGTTTTCGGCGCCGTTTTTTGCGCTGAGCGTGCCTTGTCAGTGCAGCTGCGTGGCTGTGCCTTGAGGTGCTTTGGCGTGGTCCGAATGCATCGGGCGTCCCATGAAAAACAGGATCATTTGAAAAATGGCCACATACGAAATCCTGATTGCCGATGACCACCCACTTTTTCGTAGTGCCTTGCATCAAGCGCTGACCCTGGGCCTTGGCCCGGATGTCCGTCTGGTGGAAGTGGCGAGCATCGCCGAACTGGAAGCCCGCCTGACGGAAAAGTCCGACTGGGATCTGGTGCTGCTGGACCTGAACATGCCGGGGGCCTACGGTTTTTCCGGGCTGGTCCTGCTGCGGGGGCAGTACCCGCAGATTCCGGTGGTCATGGTCTCGGCCCAGGAAGAGGCGACCATCATGGTCAAGTCTCGTGAATTCGGCGCCAGTGGCTTCATTCCCAAATCCAGCGACTTGAGTGTGATCCAGAAAGCCGTGCGGGCGGTCCTCGATGGCGACGTGTACTGGCCGCCACAGGCGTTCGAAGCGGTCAGCGTCTCGGATGAAGCCAAGGCGGCCAGCGAAGGGCTTGCCAGCCTCACCCCGCAACAATTCCGGGTGCTGACCATGGTCTGCGAAGGCTTGCTGAACAAGCAGATCGCCTACGAGCTGAGTGTTTCCGAGGCGACTATCAAGGCGCACGTGACCGCGATTTTCCGTAAACTGAATGTGCGGACCCGGACCCAGGCCGCGCTGCTCTTGCAACAACTTGAGTCAATTTCCAGCCATTAAAGGCTGGCAAATTCACGCTTTTTTGACTTTGGTTGAACTAGCTTTCCCACTTCTTTTTTGCCAGTTGCCCACTCTATGTCACCTTTCAAAGGCCAGACCGGCCTGAAACGTATTCTCAATGCTTCCGGTTATTCGCTGGACGGCCTGCGCGCAGCCTTCACCGGTGAAGCCGCCTTTCGGCAATTGGTATTGCTCAACGTCATCCTGATTCCTTTGTCGTTCTTCCTGAATGTCAGCCGGGTCGAACAGGCGTTGTTGATCGCGGTATGCCTGTTGGCGTTGATCGTCGAGTTGCTCAACTCGGCCGTGGAAGCGGCCATCGACCGCATTTCCCTTGAGCGGCACCCGCTGTCCAAGAATGCCAAGGACATGGGCAGTGCAGCCCAGGCCGTGGCATTGAGCATGATTGCCCTGGTGTGGGCGGTGATTCTGCTCTAGGCGATCGTCGGCAGCACGATCTCGTCGCTGCGCTGAACCCCGGCGGTGAAGGCGCGGCACAGATCGAGAAACTCGCGCATCGCCGAGGTCTGATATTTCTGTTTATGCCAGATGAAATAAAACTGTCGCGCCAGATCCAGATCCGGCGTCTCGACAGGCACCAGGCTGCCGCGGCGAAATGCGTCGCGCAAAGCCAGCCTGGAAATGCAGCCAATCCCCAAACCAGACTCCACCGCGCGTTTGATCGCTTCGGTGTGTTCAAGCTCGAGCCGGATGTTTAACGAAGTGCGGTGATGGCGCATGGCTTGATCGAAGGTCAACCGCGTACCCGAGCCCTGTTCGCGCAGGATCCAGGCTTCGTGGCTCAACTCCTCCATGGTGGCCGTGCCACGCTTGGCCAACGGATGCTGAGGGGCGCAAAACACCACCAGTTCGTCCTCGACCCAGCTTTGTACTTCGATGTCCGGATGACTGCAGTCGCCTTCGATCAGACCCAGATCAATTTCATAGTGGGCCACTTGCTGCACGATATTGGCAGTGTTCTGCACATGCAGCTTCACCTGGCTTTCCGGGTGGCGCTGCATGAAGCTGCCGATCAACAATGTGGCCAGGTAATTGCCGATGGTCAGGGTCGCACCCACGGCCAGCGAGCCGAAACCGGATTTGCCATTGAGCAGGTCCTCGATTTCCTTGGCCTGGTCCAGCAGCGCCACCGCTTGTGGCAACAGTTGTTTACCAAGGGCGTTCAGGCTCAACCGTTTGCCGGCACGGTCGAACAACTGGCAGCTGCACTGGCGCTCCAGTTCGGTGATCGAGGTGCTCGCCGCCGATTGCGAGAGGTTGAGCAGACCCGCGGCACGGGACACACTTTCCTGCTGGGCGACGGCGACGAATACTTGAAGTTGACGGAGAGTAAATCGCATATCGATATAACCGATAACCCTTATCTTAATAATCCATTTAACAGATATTGTCTCTGCCTTTAGAATGCGATGCAATTGCGCAGAGCCGGCTTTTTTGCAGAGCAGGCGCCGAACACGCGCAGACCAATCTCCAGGAGTCCCACGTACATGAGCAACATGAACCACGAGCGTGTCCTCAGTGTTCACCACTGGAACGACACTCTGTTCAGCTTCAAGTGCACCCGTGATCCGGGCCTGCGCTTCGAGAACGGTCAGTTCGTGATGATCGGCCTGCAACAGCCCAACGGCCGCCCGCTTATGCGCGCTTACTCGATTGCCAGCCCGAACTGGGAAGAGCATCTCGAGTTCTTCAGCATCAAAGTGCCTGATGGTCCGCTGACTTCGCAGTTGCAGCATCTGAAGGAAGGCGACGAGATCATCATCAGCAAGAAGCCTACCGGCACGCTGGTACTGGATGACCTCAAGCCTGGCAAACATTTGTACCTGCTCAGCACCGGCACCGGTCTGGCGCCGTTCATGAGCGTCATCCAGGACCCGGAAACCTACGAGCGTTTCGAAAAAGTGATCCTGTGCCACGGCGTTCGTTACGTCAACGAAGTCGCTTACCGCGAGTTCATCACCGAGCACCTGCCGCAGAACGAGTTCTTCGGTGACGCGCTGCGTGACAAGTTGATCTACTACCCGACCGTGACCCGTGAGCCGTTCGAGAACGAAGGTCGCCTGACCGACCTGATGCGCAGCGGCAAGCTGTTCAGCGACATCGGTCTGCCACCGATCAACCCGCAGGACGACCGTGCCATGTTGTGCGGCAGCCCGAGCATGCTCGACGAGACCAGTGAAGTGCTGAACAGCTTCGGCCTGAAGGTTTCGCCGCGGATGCGTGAGCCGGGTGATTACCTGATCGAGCGAGCGTTCGTCGAGAAGTGACCGCAGGTCACCTGTAGGAGCGAGCTGGCTCGCGATGGTCGTTAACGATAACGCGGGAAGCTTGATATCCCGCGGCGTCCTCAGGTTTTTCGCGAGCATGCTCGCTCCTACAGAAGATTTGCAGCACATCTAAAAAGCCCGCATGACCTGAGAAGGTCATGCGGGCTTTTTCGTTTCCGGAGTTCAGACCCGCGCGGGAATGACTTCCAGGACGCGGATCAGCTCCGGTGTCGGGTAATGCCAACGCACATCCAGATCCCAGAACTGCGCGCCGTATTCCCGCTCGGGTGCAGGTATTTGATAGGCCGGGCGTGGATCCTGCGCCAGGCATTGCTCGATCAACTCAACCAAAGGCTCCTCAAGGCGCTGAGCGTGCTCGTGAGCCTGTTGCAGCGCTGCGTCAGTCCACTGCACGGGAATCAATAGCGGCGCAGCGCTGGCGATGCTGTTGGTGGCTGTATCGATGATGTCGGCGTAAGGCACGTAGGGTTTTATGTCGAGAATCGGCGTGCCGTCCAGCAAGTCAATACCGGATATCCACAGGCGATTGGCTTCGATCTTGTCCAGCTTGACCACGGATTGACCGATGCCATTGGGGCGGTGGGTGGCGCGGGTGGCGAACACGCCCATGGACTTATTGCCGCCGAGGCGCGGTGGGCGGACCTTCAAGCGAGGTTTTTCTTCCAGGGCCTGGTGGAACAGGAACAGAAGCCACACGTGGCTGACCTGCTCCAGGCCTTGAACCGCGTCCCCTTGATCGAACGGAGCCACCAGTTCCAGCACGCCACGAGCAGCCGGGGCCAGTTGCGGCTGGCGCGGAATGGCGAATTTTTCCTTGAAGCAGGAGCGCACGAAGCCGATGGGGGAAACGCTGTAGGTCATGGTTTGAGGTCGAGACGGGGGAAGAGGCGGGCATGATAACCCGATCGACCTGTGTTCAGTGGTGGCAGTGCCGGCCCTTTCGCGAGCAAGCCCGCTCCCACATTTGAACGGGTTGAAACACAAATATGTGAACAACTCAGGACCAAGGTGGGAGCGGGCTTGCTCGCGAAGGCCGCACCGCCGAGCTACAGGCTGAACCCGCCATCCAAAGGAATAATGTTTCCGGTCATATAGGCTCCGGCAGTACTTGCCAGACTGATCGCCAGCGCCGCCATCTCTTCCTCGCGGCCCCAACGCTTCATCGGGATCAACGCCGTATCCTGCGCCAGCGCCTGGTCATCATTGCCGATGTGCTGGGTCATCTTGCTCGGAAACCGCCCCGGGGCGATCACGTTGACGTTGATGTGCTGGCTCACCAGTTCGCGCGCCAGAATCCTCGACAGTTGGTGCAACGCAGCCTTGCTCGGCCCGTAGGCATACGCCTGCTCGCCGAAGGAGGAAATCCCTGCCACCGATCCTATGTTGATGATCCTCGCCGGATTCGCTTCGGAACCGGCCTTGCGCAGCAGGGGCAGGAACTGCTGGATGCAGTTGAACACCGACGTCACGTTGAGCTGCATGACTTTTTCCCAGCCCTTGATCGGGTAGCTCTCCAACGGTGCGCCCCAGGTGGTGCCGGCATTGTTCACCAGGATGTCCAGATGAGTGATCTGCTCGCCCAGGCGCGTGGCCAGTTGCAGGACGCCCTCTTCGGTGGCGAGGTTCGCCGCGATGGCGCGGCAGCGGCCAAGTGCACCGAGTTCGTCAGCGGTTTGCTGGCAGGCTTCGACGTCGCGGGCGCAGACGTATACGGTGGCGCCCGCCTCGACGTAGGCCTTGGCGATCATCTTGCCGATACCACGGGTGCCGCCGGTCACCAGGGCGGTGCGGCCTTGCAGGGAAAAGTAGGGATGCATGGCGAATCCTGAGAACTGAGGTCTTTACACCCTAGTCGTCAGCCGCCAGAAGCGGAGCCACTATTTTTGCGCGGAATGAGGGGCCATTCGGCCTTGTAGGAGCGAGCTTGCTCGCGATGGTCGATAACGATAACGCGTGCTTGCTGGATAATCGCAGCGTTTTCGAATCCATCGTCGGAACGCCGCCCGGAGCAAGCTCGCTCCTACACAGGAAACGGTTTACTGCGGACGCACTCGCAGGGTCAGGCCCTTGAGGAAATTGCGCAGCAGCTGGTCGCCGCATGGGCGATAGTTGGTGTGACCGAACTTGCGGAACAGTGCGCTCAGCTCAGGCTTGGACACCGGGAACTCGGCAGCCTTGAGGATCGCGTGCATGTCGTCTTCTTTGAGCTCGAACGCCACCCGCAGCTTTTTCAGGATGATGTTATTGGTTACCGGTACTTCGATCGGCTGCGGGGGGCGGCTTTCGTCCTTGCCGCGCTTGAAGATCACCAGGCCGTCGAGGAAGTGCGCCATGACTTCGTCCGGGCAGCGTACGAAACCTTCCTCGTCTTCCTCTTTCTTGTCGAGGTAGGTCAACAGGTCCGGCAGGGTCACGTCCAGGCCGCCGAGCTTGATGATCTCGATGACTTTCTTGTCGCTGATGTCGAGCATGTAGCGCACGCTGCGCAGTACGTCGTTATGAATCATGTGTGCAGTCCTGATATTCAGCTGTGGGCGTCGCGGCCAGGCGCGGCGCCGAAATGGATGGCGGCGAGAAAAGCCTTAGAACTTCTCTTTGCCGGACAGATAGCGCCATTGCCCCACCGGCACTTTGCCGATGGACACGCCACCGATGCGAATACGGCGGATACCGACGACCTTGAGGCCGACCGCCTGGCAGAGCAGGGCGATGATGCCCGGCTGCGGGTTCTTCATGGCAAAGCGCAGACGGTTCTCGTTCTGCCAGCTGGCCTTGACCGCCGGCAACTCCTTGCCCTTGTAGGTCAGGCCGTGGTTCAGGCGGTTCAGGCCGTGGGCCACCATCTCGCCTTCAACCTCGACCACATACTCTTGCTCGATCTTGCTGGAGTCGGCGGTGAGTTTGCGCAGGATTTTCCAGTCCTGGGTGAACACCAGCAGCCCGCTGGCGTTGGCCTGCAGGTCGGTGCTGGCGGTCAGGCGCAGGAAGTGTCCGCGCAACGGGCGCTTGCCGTAGCGGTGCTCTTCGCTCAGGGTCTCGGCGCCGAGGGTGGCCATGGCAGTGTCTGCGTCCATGCCTGCGGGCACATTGAGCAGCAGGGTCACCGGTTCCGGTGCGGTGGCCTTGGCTTCTGGATCAAGCTCGACTTTCTGGGTGTCGACCTTGAATTGCGGCTCGTCGATGACCACACCGTCGACGGTGACCCAGCCGCCCTCGATGAACAGCTCAGCCTCCCGACGGGAACAGCCGACGAGTTCGATGAGGCGTTTGGAGAGACGAATCGGGTCAGTCATGTCAGGGCCGTAACAAAAAGGGGGTGGGCATTGTACCTGCCTGGCGCCGGTTAATCCCGGTTCCATTTACGCAGTGAGGCTTTTTGTGGGAGCGGGCTTGCTCGCGAAAGGGCCATCAGCCTCAACATGTATGTTGGCTGACACACCGCCTTCGCGAGCAAGCCCGCTCCCACATTTGATCTGTGTCGTGTCATCCATGCCGTGATTTTTGCTGGTCCTGACGCAAACGCATGTGCAACAACGGATACGGCTGCCCCATGCCATCGACCTCCGAGCGACCGATGACCTCGAAGCCTTGCTTGAAGTAAAAGCCGAGGGCTTGCGGGTTCTGTTCGTTGACGTCCAGTTCGTCGGCGTTCAGGTGTTCCAGGGCATAGTGCAACAATTTCTTGCCCAGGCCCTGGCCGCGATGGTCGGGGTCGATGAAGAGCATTTCGATCTTGCCGGCCGCGACGCCGGCGAACCCGGTGATGCGCTGGTTCGAATCCTTGGTGCAGATCAGCATCACCGCATCGAGGTAGCGGGTCAGCACCAGGTTCTTCAGCAGTTCGATGTAGCTGTCTGGCAGAAAGTCGTGGGTGGCGCGTACCGAGGCCTCCCAGACCCGGGTCAATTCTTCGTAGTCGCCGAGTTTCGGCGTGTGGATGACCGAATGCTGACGCATGCCCGTCTGCCTCTTATGCAGTGGTTGATAGGAATCCTTCCATGTGCAAACGATAGCCGTAAAAAAGCCCCGCATCTCGTCAAGAGAGCGGGGCTTTGCGCATTTTTTGCGTTTAGATCTGTTCAGCCCACAGATCGTATTCGTCGGCGTCGGTCACTTTGCACCAGACCTTGTCGCCCGGCTTGAGGTTGCTGCCGTTGTCGATGAAAACGTTGCCGTCGATTTCCGGGGCATCGAAGAAGCAGCGGCCGACCGCGCCTTGCTCGTCGACTTCATCGACCAGCACTTCGATCTCACGGCCGATGCGCATTTGCAGGCGCGCCGAGCTGATGGCCTGCTGGTGCGCCATGAAGCGCTCCCAGCGGTCCTGCTTGATGTCGTCCGGGACGACTTCCAGGTCCAGGTCATTGGCCGGTGCGCCTTCAACCGGCGAGTACTGGAAGCAGCCGACGCGGTCGAGCTGGGCTTCGGTCAGCCAGTTCAGCAGGTACTGGAAGTCTTCTTCGGTCTCGCCCGGGAAGCCGACGATGAAGGTCGAACGGATGATCAGGTCCGGGCAGATTTCGCGCCAGTTCTTGATCCGCGCCAGGGTCTTGTCTTCGAAGGCCGGGCGTTTCATCGACTTGAGCACTTTCGGGCTGGCGTGCTGGAACGGGATGTCCAGGTACGGCAGGATCTTGCCGGCGGCCATCAGCGGGATCAGCTCGTCAACGTGCGGGTACGGGTAAACGTAGTGCAGGCGAACCCAGACGCCGAGGGTGCTCAGGGCTTCGCAGAGTTCGGTCATGCGGGTTTTCACCGGCGCGCCGTTCCAGAAACCGGTGCGGTATTTCACGTCGACGCCGTAGGCGCTGGTGTCCTGGGAGATTACCAACAGCTCTTTGACGCCGGACTTGACCAGACGCTGGGCCTCGTCGAGCACATCACCCACCGGGCGGCTGACCAGTTTGCCGCGCATCGACGGGATGATGCAGAAGCTGCAGCTGTGGTTGCAGCCTTCGGAAATCTTCAGGTAGGCGTAGTGGCGCGGGGTCAGCTTGATGCCTTGTGGCGGCACCAGGTCGATCAGCGGGTTGTGGTCCTGGCGCGGCGGCACGACTTCGTGCACGGCATTGACCACTTGCTCGTACTGCTGCGGGCCGGTCACCGCCAGCACGCTCGGGTGTACGTTGCGAATGTTGCCTTCTTCGACGCCCATGCAGCCGGTCACGATGACCTTGCCGTTTTCCTTGATGGCTTCGCCAATCACTTCCAGGGACTCGGCCTTGGCCGAATCGATGAAGCCGCAAGTGTTGACTACCACGACATCGGCGTCCTGGTAGGTGGACACCACGTCATAGCCTTCCATGCGCAGCTGGGTAAGGATGCGCTCGGAGTCGACCAGTGCTTTGGGGCAACCCAGGGATACGAAGCCAACCTTTGGGTTGGCCGGCGCAGGAGTGGTGGACATGTCTAACCTCGGTATTTTGTGACGCCGCTTGCCGGGCAGGCAAAACCGACGGACGGGCGCTTGAACTGCGCCTCTGATCAAAAAGTGCGCAATTCTAGCGATGAGTCGTTCACTTGACCAGCTTTATGCGGGGAAATACGACGAGTGCTGCGCTATGCTTCGCGCCGTTAGGCTTTACAGATTTTTTACTGTCAACAAAACGTCTGTAACGTGAAGTAAAACAGCGCATGCTGCACGACAAAGCATAGTGCTTCTTTCAAAGAAGCCCGGGTCTGAGAAGTAGGAGTGGTGGATGGGTCAGGCAAGTAGTCAGGCTACCGATGCCGAGCATTCGGCGGTGAAGCCGATCGGCATGCTGGTCGCGGCAGTCGGGGTGGTTTATGGCGATATCGGCACCAGTCCGTTGTACACCCTCAAAGAAGTGTTTTCCGGAGGCTATGGCGTGCCGGTCAACCATGACGGGGTGCTGGGGATTCTTGCGCTCATTTTCTGGTCGCTGATCTGGGTCGTCTCGATCAAGTACATGATGTTCGTGCTGCGCGCCGACAACCAGGGCGAAGGCGGGATCATGGCCTTGACCGCACTGGCCCGGCGGGCGGCGGCGGGGCATGCCAAATTGCGCATGTTGCTGGTGGTCTGCGGACTGATCGGCGCGGCATTGTTCTATGGCGACAGCATGATCACCCCGGCGATCTCCGTACTGTCGGCGATTGAAGGCCTGGGGCTGGCGTTCGAAGGTATCGACCATTGGGTCGTGCCGCTGTCGCTGGTGGTGCTGGTCGCGCTGTTTCTGATCCAGCGTCACGGCACGGCGCGCATCGGCATTCTGTTCGGGCCGATCATGGTCACATGGTTCCTCGTGCTGGGTGCATTGGGCGTCTATGGCATCAGCCAGCATCCGGAAGTCCTGGAAGCGATGAACCCGATGTGGGGCGTACGTTTCTTCATGGTCCATCCGGGCATGGGCGTGACGATTCTCGGCGCCGTGGTGCTGGCATTGACCGGTGCCGAAGCGCTGTACGCGGACATGGGCCACTTCGGCCGCAAGCCTATTGCACGTGCGTGGTTCATCCTAGTACTGCCGGCGCTGGTGCTGAACTACTTCGGCCAGGGCGCGCTGCTGCTAGGTGATCCGGAGGCGGCCCGTAACCCCTTCTACCTGCTGGCGCCGAGCTGGGCGTTGATCCCGCTGGTCGGCCTGTCGACCCTGGCCACGGTGATTGCCTCGCAAGCGGTGATTTCCGGTGCGTTCTCCCTGACCCGCCAGGCGATCCAGCTCGGTTACATTCCGCGCATGCACATCCGACACACTTCCAGTGCCGAACAGGGCCAGATCTACATCGGTGCGGTGAACTGGGCGTTGATGGTCGGCGTGATCCTGCTGGTGATCGGTTTCGAGTCCTCCGGCGCCTTGGCTTCGGCCTATGGCGTGGCAGTAACGGGCACCATGCTGATGACCACCATCCTGGTGTCGGCGGTGATGCTGCTGCTGTGGAAGTGGCCACCAATCTTCGCGGTTCCGATATTGTTCGGCTTCATGTTGGTCGATGGTCTGTACTTCGCCGCCAACGTGCCGAAAATCGTTCAGGGCGGTGCATTCCCGGTGATCGCGGGTTTCGCGCTGTTTGTGCTGATGACCACCTGGAAGCGCGGCAAGCAGTTGCTGGTCGAGCGTATCGATGAGGGTGGATTGCCGCTGCCGATCTTCATCAGCAGCATTGCCGTACAACCACCCCATCGTGTTCAGGGCACCGCCGTGTTCCTGACGGCACGGCCGGATGCCGTACCCCACGCGCTGTTGCACAACCTGCTGCATAACCAGGTACTGCACGAGCAAGTGGTGCTGCTGACGGTAGTGTACGAAGACATCCCGCGGGTGCCGCCGAATCGGCGCTTCGAGGTCGACTCCTATGGCGAAGGGTTCTTCCGGGTCATCCTGCATTTCGGCTTCACCGATGAGCCGGACGTACCGCAGGCGCTGAAGCTGTGTCATCTCGATGAGCTGGATTTCAGCCCCATGCGCACCACGTACTTCCTCAGCCGCGAAACGGTCATCGCCTCCAAGCTCGAAGGCATGTCGCGCTGGCGTGAAGCGCTGTTCGCGTTCATGTTGCAGAACGCCAACGGCAATTTGCGTTTCTTCAATCTGCCGCTGAACCGGGTGATTGAGTTGGGGACGCAGGTCGAAATGTAAACCTGATCCTGTAGGAGCGAGCCTGCTCGCGAAAAACCTGAGTTCACCGCGGGCATTCAGGTAGCCAGCGTTATCGTTGACGTCCATCGCGAGCAGGCTCGCTCCTACAGGGATTTGTGGTGTTGAATGAAAAAGCCCCCGCTATCGTGAGATGGCGGGGGCTTTTCTTCAGCGAGGCTCAGATCACTCTTGAGCTTCTGCTTCTTTGGCTTGACGCTTCTCGATCACATCCACCAAACGCTTGGCCAGCGCTGGGTAGTTCTCGTCGAAGTGGTGGCCGCCAGGCAGCTTGATGGCTTCGCCTACTGCCGTCTTGTCGGTGCAGCCACTCTCGTCGGTTTCTTCTTCGCCGTAGATGCACACCACTTTGGCGGCTGGCAGCCGGGCCATTTCCGGGCCGGTGGCGGCTTCTTTGCCGGCATTGCCGAGCCAGCCTTCGACTTCGATCTCGAAGCTGCCGGTACGGGCGAAGGCCAGCAGGATGATCGCGTCGACGCGTTGCTGTTCCGATTCGGCCAGGCGGTTGTAGATCGCCGGCAGTACGTCGGCGCCGAACGAATAGCCGGTCAGGATGAAGCGCTTGGTGCCCCATTTCTGCCGGTAGTGTTGCATCAGTTCAGCCAGGTCCAGCGCGCTTTGCTCCGGGCTCTTGTGCTGCCAGTAGTAGCGCAGGGTATCGATGCCGACCACCGGGTAGCCGATCTTGGCCATCTCGCCCGCCACGTCGCGGTCGAGGTCGCGCCAGCCGCCGTCGCCGGACAGGAACAGGGTCACGGTGTCACTGGCCTGGCCCGCTGGCACTTCGACCACCGGGATCTGCAGGCCGCCAGCGGCTTTATCGCCACCGACGAGGATCTTGCGCAGTTCGTTGTTCAGCACTTGTGGCAGGTTGATGTCGTAGTCGCTGATGCTGGTTTCGGCGTTCGGTTGATCACGCACGAAACCGGCACTGGTGTCGTCCGGGTTGTCGTTCCACGCGACCAGCCAGTGACCGTGGGCCGCGCTTTTGGGCAGCAGGTGAGTGCAGCCGCCCTTTTCCAGGGCCAGGTCGACCGAGACGGCCTGGGCCTTGTCGTCCTTTTGCTCGGACAACCAGCGCCAGGCCAGCACGGCGCCAGGGCCGATGCCGCTGACCAGGGTCGCCGGGCCTTTGAGTTCGCGCAGGCCCGATTGCAGGGCGCGGCTTTGCAGCAGGCAATCCTTGGGCAGGATCACCTGGACAATTTGCGCCGAACCACTGCGGCTCAGGGTCATCAATTGCTTGTCGCTGAGTTTCTGGTCTTCGTTGACCGCCACCAGCACCTGGGCGCGTGGCGTTGTGCCGGGGATGACACGGGTCATCGCCGCACCATCGGCCGGGGTCAGCAATTCGAGGGTCGGCTCCGGTGCCGGGCGTTTCAGGTACCAGAAACCGCCACCGAGAATCAGGGCCACTATCACCAGCGTGCCCAATACATACCGCAAGGAGCGTTGAATCATCAGCGTTTCACCAATCCGGTCAAGCCACCCGCGATCAGGGCAGCAGTGTCGGCCAGCGCAACCAGCGGATCGAGTCCGGCGGGCACGGCCATATAACGGGGTTCCCAATCAGGCTGGAACTTGTCTTTGAAACGGCGCAAGCCTTGGAAGTTGTACAGCTGCTCACCACGGCGGAATACCATCGAGCCAAGGCGCTGGGTCAAGGGTGCGCCTCGACGGGGTTGCAACCCCGACAACGGCACCATGCCCAGGCTGAAACGCGCGTATCCATGATTTTTATAATGTTGAATCAGGCCGACCATCATGAACTCCATGGTCAGCTTCGGAGCATCCGGGTGCGCGCGCATCAGGTCGAGGCTGGCTAGGTCATGGCCGTAGGTCTCGAGCAGGTTGGCGAACGCCACCGGGCGCCCTTCGAAACGAATCACCGCGATGCGGAAATGCTTGAGGTAGTCATCGCTGAAGCGACCCAGTGAAAAACCTTTCTCCCGGACATTCTTGCCGGTCAGCCAGGCATCGGAAATTACCTTGAGCTCATCCATCGGCGCCTGGCCGGGTTCATGGATTTCCAGGGAAAGGCCGTCGCGGGTGCCACGGTTCCAGGTGTAGCGCAGGTCCTTCATCTCTTTGCCCTTGGCTTCGAGATCAAAACGCTTGAGGTCGACCCGGGCTTCTTCGCCGAGCTTGATCGCGGTCAGGCCGATGTCCATGTAGTACGGCAGGTTCTCTGCACGCACTTGATAGAACACGGGGCGGGCGTGGTGGATGTCGCAAAGGTCGCGGAACTGCCAGATCATTTCCGCCCGTTGCTGGCCCGGGCCGATCGGGTCATACAACGCCACCAGGCTGCGACCACGGCGGGCGTACATCAGGAACGCCTCGTCGTTGGGGTGGAACAGCAGCGCCTTGTCGCCGGTCAGGGCCAGGCCGCCATCCGGTTGGGCCGATGCCATGAGGATCTTGCTGGCGCGCTCCAGTTCGTCGGGTGTGGGCAGGTGAATGACCGGGCGCGCGGTGCGCAGCAGCCAGGTCAGGGACACCACCACCAGCAGCACGGCAGCCCCGAGCAGCGAGCGCAGGCCGCGAGGGGCATCGGCGTCCAGAGTGAACTGCCACCAGAGCTGGTGGCTGTACGGAACGTCCTGATAGGCGAACAGCAGCAACCAGATCGACGCACCGAGCACGCACAGGCTGGCCACCAGGTACAGCGGCGAGAACGGTACTTCGGTCAGGCGGCTGGGGCGATAGAACGAGCGGCGGAATACCCCGAGCAGGCTCGCCGTCAGCACCATCAGGCTGGCTTCTTCCCAGTCGAAGCCTTTGAGCAGTGAGAGCAGGGCGCCGACCAGTAACAGAATGGTGGTCAGCATCCACGCGGCCGACAGCCGGCGACGCAGCCCCTGGGCCAGCAACAGGCAAAGTACGCCGACCAGGCTGGCGCCAAAGTGCGAAGCATCGACCAGTCGATGGGGGATCAGAAAACCGATGTGTTCCAGGCGCGTATCGATTTCCGGAGTGACGCCGGAGAACAGCAGGACAACACCGGACAGGAACACCAGCACCGCCAGTATCGGAGCCGCCAGACCCGAGGCAGCGCGCAACGTCTGGCGTGTCTGGAACAGGCGCTGGCCTTCGTTGATCAGCAGCAACAGGCAGGCCACCAGCAAGGGCAGGACCACGTAGATCAAGCGATAGAGCAGCAGGGCGGCCGCCAGTGGCGCAGCACCCAGGGTGTCGGAAAACGCCGCCAGCAAAATGGCCTCGAACACCCCGACACCGCCCGGCACATGGCTGAGCACGCCGGCAGCCAGCGCCAGCAGGTAAACCAGAAGGAACGCACCGAAGGGCGGTGTTTCCGGCAGCAGCAGATAGAGCACGGTCGCGGCAGCGGCTACGTCCAGGGCGGTGATGACCAATTGCAGGAAGGTCAGGCGACGCCCGGGCAGGCGCAAGGTGCGGCGCCCGATCCTGACCAGCAGGCTGTCCGGGTAAGGCTGTTCCGGCAGCCGACGACGGTAGATACCGATGGCCAGCACCGAAAACAGCACGAGCACGGCAGTCGCCACCACGCCGAGCAACGTCTCGGAGAGTCCCAGGGCGGAGGACGCCGCTGGCAGGTCGCTGAGCGTCGCCAGGGCCGCCAGTGGTGGCAGGGCGCAACCCAGCGAGAGGCTGGCGAACAAAGTCATGCGGGCGACTTCTGCCGCTCCCAGGCCATGACGGGCATAGAGGCGATAGCGAACCGAGCCTCCCGACAACATTGAAAGACCGATGGCGTTGCCGATGGCAAAGGCCGTGAAACCGCCCAGAGCCAGCGTGCGCGGTGCCAGGCTCGCCCCGGCATAGCGGCTGGCTGACCATTCGTAGCCGAGCAGAATGATGAAGCCCACTACAGTTGCAGCCAGTGCGCCCATCAAGGCAGGTTTCGGAACGTCGAGGATCGAGTCGTGCAGGGCGTTAAGGTCGAGTTCGCTCAACAGGTGGCGACAGGCAATCAGCGCGATCGCGAACAGCAGCAGGGTGACCGCCAGGCCAATGGGTTGACGGTATTTGCTCAATCGATCAAGCAGGCGCAGGCGCTCGGCATTGATCGGTTGTGTCGCTGTGACAGTGTCTTGTGAATCAGACGAGTTGGCGCGCATCAATCACCTCTTGGATCGTGCGCGACAGGATGGAGGTATCCAGCCAAGTTACCAATCCCTGTAGAAAAAAATAATCACAAATATTAACGCCTATCACCCGGCAACAGGGATGGCGCGGTATCAGTCGCGGAGGCTTCAGCCTGTGATAGAGCATAGTCTGAACCCGGCACATGGGTGACCCCCAAGCGGCTTGCTACACAGTGACAGGTCATTGTTGCGAAAGGACTTTTTCAACAGACACAAAAAAGGCCACTCTTTCGAGTAGCCTTTTTTGATGTTTGGTTGCGGGAGCCGGATTTGAACCGACGACCTTCGGGTTATGAGCCCGACGAGCTACCAGACTGCTCCATCCCGCGTCTGTGTGGCGGCATTCTATAGAGATGCGCCGGGGTGTCAACCGTTAATCCTGAAGCAGGTCAAATAAATGCTGAATCGCGGCAAACGGTCGCAGGGATGGCCTAAGTTTCGGAATCAGAACGATTTCCGGTTTCGCTCTCGTTGAGCGTCCAGGCCTTGTTCCTGCGTTCGGTGCTATAAAACGAGCACGCACAAAAAAGGCCACTCTTTCGAGTAGCCTTTTTTGATGTTTGGTTGCGGGAGCCGGATTTGAACCGACGACCTTCGGGTTATGAGCCCGACGAGCTACCAGACTGCTCCATCCCGCGTCTGTGTGGCTCATTCTATAGAGATGCGCTCGGGTGTCAACCTCCAATTCCGATAAAACCTCTTCCCGTTCAATCGCTTAGCGTTCAAAAGGGGAGGTCGACCGGTCTGTGAGGCAGGCAGGACAAGGCCTGCGAGTCTATTGAAAGTATTTTTTCGATTGAAAAAATAAATTCACAATCGACTCTTCCCACAATTGGAAAAGAACATTCAGACTACTGGTGCTATATACAGGTGTCGGTGAGATACTGTTTGTCCGGCACGCCATGACGCCTTTTCCTTGCCATGAACACAGCTTTGCTATGACCCAACGCAAGATCATCCACGTCGATTGTGACTGCTTCTATGCAGCCATCGAGATGCGCGACGACCCACGCCTGGCCGGTAAACCACTGGCGGTAGGTGGGGCGGCGGACCGGCGCGGGGTGATCGCCACCTGCAATTATGAGGCGCGAGCGTACGGGGTGCGTTCGGCGATGTCCTCCGGGCATGCCTTGAAGCTGTGCCCGGACCTGACCATCGTCAAGCCACGCATGGATGCCTATAGAGAAGCGTCCAGGGAAATTCATGCGATCTTTCGCGATTACACCGAGATCATCGAGCCGCTCTCGCTCGATGAGGCGTACCTTGATGTGTCGGACAGCGCGCATTTCGCAGGCAGTGCAACGCGAATCGCCCAGGACATCCGGCGCCGGGTCTCCAACCAGTTGCATATCACCGTGTCGGCGGGTGTGGCGCCGAACAAGTTTCTGGCCAAGATTGCCAGTGACTGGAAAAAGCCCAACGGCCTGTTTGTCATCACACCGGACCAGGTCGAGGACTTTGTCAGTGGTTTGCCTGTGAGCAAATTGCACGGGGTCGGCAAAGTCACCGCCGACAAGCTCGGCAAGCTGGGTATCAGCGATTGCCTGCAATTGCGCGAGTGGGACAAGTTGGCGCTGGTGCGTGAGTTCGGCAGCTTTGGCGAGCGACTCTGGAGCCTGGCCCGTGGGATCGACGACCGTGTGGTGCACAACGACAGTCGTCGTCAGTCGATCAGCGTTGAAAACACCTACGATGTTGACCTGCCGGACCTGAAGAGCTGCCTGGACAAGTTGCCCGAGCTGCTGGAGACCCTGGCCGGTCGCATGGCGCGGATCGACAGCAGCTATCGTCCGGGCAAGCCATTCGTCAAAGTGAAGTTCCACGACTTCACCCAGACTACATTGGAGCAGGCCGGGGCAGGGCGGGATCTGGGCAGTTATCAGTTGATGCTGACCCAGGCCTTCAATCGCGGCGGTAAGCCGGTGCGGTTGTTGGGTGTCGGGGTGCGGCTGGAGGACTTGCGGGGTGGGTTCGAGCAGATGGAGTTGTTTGAGCGGTAGTTTTGTGGTGAATGTGCGGGCCCCTTCGCGAGCAAGCCCGCTCCCACATTGGATTTGTGAACACCTGAAATCCTATGTGGGAGCGAGCCTGCTCGCGTTTAGTTCAGCCCCGGATTCGCTACCAGTCGCTCGCCATTGCGGGCCAGTGACTTGAGGAATTCGGTCTGCAATTCGGGATCATTGCGTGTCAGTTCGATCAGGCTCTGTTCCAGTTCACTGGCTTCCTCTTCAAGACCCAGCTCCGACAGGCGCTTGACCCGGTGGACCCACTGATTGACTTCGTCGCCCTCGAGATCGTCATAAATCAGCCCGTGGGCCTCATAGAGCTTGCTGCGCAAGGTGCTGCTGACGGCTAGCGAGGAGTCGGTGTGTACGTCGTCCTTGGCATCCTCGACACGAATCAGCAACCGGCTCAGGTGATTGATGTCATGTTCAGCGAACGGGTTGTCCAACAGATTCAGGCGCAACACGCCGTTTTTGTCGGTGGTCAGTTCGAAGGTTTCCTTGCCGGCCTTGACCTCGACCGGGCGCTCGCTCCAGGGCAGGCTTGAGTACTCCGTGCGCTTGTCGCGCTGGACTTCATCGATACCGGCCAGGTTCTGCTGCGCGCGACCGTGGGACTGCACGTTCATGAACGGGTTGAGCCCGGCGAAACCGTAGCTCAGCCAGTCCTTGGTCACGCTGTCCGGCAAATTGCCGAGGGCGAACACATTGACCACGTTGGCACCGACACCCGCTACCACGGCCACCGCGCCCAGCGGGATTTCGTAAATCTCCCGCCAGGGTTGGTACGGCGTATAGCGGTCGTAGTGACGCGTGACTTCGTATTCGGTGACTTCGAAAGTCTTCTGCTCGTGGATTTTCACCCGCCGTTGCGGAAGCTCAAGCACCTTGGGCTCACCGACATCGATCTGCAGGCTGTGATCGAGCAATTTGCGCTCGACACGTTCCTCGTGCTCGCTGCGTTGTGACATTTGATTGGCACAGCCGCTGACCAGCAGGGCGCCGCACAAGGCGGCACCACCGAGGCCTAAGGTGTTTCGCTTGAACATGACGTCTCTATATCTGCTATCAGCGGCGGATGCGGGCCTGAAGGAAGGACAGTACGTCGGCGACCGGCAGCGCTTGTGCGTCGGCCTCGGTACGGCTCTTGTATTCCAGGTTGCCTTCGGCCAGGCCGCGGTCGCTGACCACGATCCGGTGTGGAATGCCGATCAGCTCCATGTCCGCGAACTTGATGCCCGGGCTGGTTTTCTTGTCACGGTCATCCAGCAGCACTTCGAAGCCGGCAGCGGTAAGTTGCGCGTACAGTTTGTCGGTGGCTTCGCGAACCTGCTCGGTTTCGTAGCGCAGCGGCACCAGGGCAATCTGGAACGGCGCGAGGGTGTCGCTCCAGATGATCCCGTTTTCGTCGTTGTTCTGCTCGATGGCAGCCGCCACCACGCGAGACACACCGATGCCGTAGCAGCCCATTTCCAGGGTGACCGGCTTGCCGTTCTCGCCCAGCACTTCGCATTTCATCGCTTTGCTGTACTTGTTGCCCAGCTGGAAGATGTGCCCGACTTCGATGCCGCGCTTGATCTCCAGGGTGCCCTTGCCGTCCGGGCTCGGGTCGCCGGCCACGACGTTGCGCAGGTCGGCAACGGTCGGAACAGGCAGGTCGCGTTCCCAGTTCACGCCGAAGTAGTGTTTATCATCGATGTTGGCACCGATGCCGAAGTCGCTCATCAGCTCGACCGAACGGTCGATGATGATCGGCAGCGGCAGGTTCAACGGGCCGAGGGAGCCGGCACCGGCGCCAATGGCCTCGCGCAGTTCGCCTTCCGAGGCCATGACCAGCGGGCTGGCAACGCCTGGCTGGTTGGCGGCCTTGATTTCGTTCAGCTCATGGTCGCCACGGATGATCAGGGCAATCAGCTTGCCTTTCTCTTCAGCATGCACCACGAGGGTCTTGATGGTTTTCTCGATCGGCAGGTTGAACCCTTCGACCAGTTGCGCAATGGTCTTGGCGTTCGGTGTGTCGACCAGGCGCAGCTCTTCTGTCGCAGCGGCACGCGAGGTTTCGCGAGGCACGGCTTCGGCTTTTTCGATGTTGGCGGCGTAGTCGGAGCCGTTGCTGAACACGATGTCGTCTTCACCGGACTCGGCCAGTACGTGGAACTCGTGGGAGCCGGCACCGCCGATGGAGCCGTTGTCGGCTTCTACAGGGCGGAACTTCAGGCCCAGACGGGTGAACACGTTGCAGTAGGCCTGGTGCATGCGGTCGTAGGTGACCTGCAGCGAAGGCTGGTCGGCGTGGAAGGAGTAGGCGTCCTTCATGATGAATTCGCGGCCGCGCATCAAACCGAAGCGTGGGCGGATTTCGTCACGGAATTTGGTCTGGATCTGGTACAGGTTGATCGGCAGCTGCTTGTAGCTGCTCAATTCGTTGCGCATCAGATCGGTGATGACTTCTTCGTGGGTCGGGCCGGCGCAGAAGTCGCGACCGTGGCGATCCTTGAAGCGCAGCAATTCAGGGCCGTACTCTTCCCAGCGCCCGGATTCCTGCCACAGCTCAGCCGGTTGCGTGCTTGGCATCAACACTTCGAGAGAGCCGGCAGCGTTCATTTCTTCACGAACGACGGCTTCGACCTTGCGCATTACCCGCAAGCCCATCGGCAGCCAGGTGTACAGGCCTGAGGCGAGTTTGCGGATCATGCCGGCGCGCAGCATCAGCTGGTGGCTGATCACGACCGCGTCGGAAGGCGTTTCTTTTTGTGTGGCGAGCAAAAATTGACTGGTGCGCATGGTTGGCCGTTATCGATTGCTGATGACGAGATATGACGGAGCATTGTACGGGCGAGATCCGCTGGCGTACAGGCGTGCGGTCGGTGGTGTGGCAGGAGGGCGCGATTCACTCGGCCCTCCGCGATTCTTCCTGCGTAAAGAACCTACGATTCTTCGGCGACCGGGGTGTGCACCGGTTCCGGTGTAGGTGTCGGACCTTCACGGCGGTTCTCCTGGAACCAGTGCAAGGCGATCAACAGCAGGGTCGGGACGCCCAGCAGGGCGGTAATCAGGAAGAAGTCGTGATAACCGAACTTCTCCACCATGACCCCTGAGTAGCCGCCGATCAGGCGTGGCAGTAGCAGCATGATCGAGCTGAGCAGGGCGTATTGGGTGGCGGAGAATTTGAGGTTGGTCAGGCTCGACAGGTAGGCGACGAACGCCGAGGTCGCCAGGCCCGAGCTGAAGTTGTCCAGGGAGATGGTCAGCACCAGCATGTTCAGGTTGGGGCCCATGTCGGCGAGCATCAGGAACAGGATGTTGGTCGCCGCGGAGGCGACACCGCCGATGAACAGGATCGGCAGGATGCCGAAACGCACGATCAGCAGGCCGCCCATGCCAGCGCCGACCAGGGTCATGATCAGGCCGAAGATTTTGCTGACGCTGGCGATCTGGTCCTTGGTGAAGCCCTGGTCGATGTAGAACACGTTGGCCATCACGCCCATGACCGTATCGGACATCCGATAGGTGGCGATCAAGCCGAGCAGCAGCAGCGCTTGCCAGCGGTATCGCAGGATGAAGTCGTTGACGGGTGTCAGCACTGGCGCCAGGCCACGGCGGCCCATGGCCGAGAGGCACAGGGCGGTGAGGGTGGTATAGAGAATCGCGCGCAGGAAGGCGCGGTCCTCCAGCAGCAGGTCGAGCAGGCTCTCGCCTTCGAACAGTACGCTGGCGAAGTCGGTGTTGTAGAGCTGGGTGAACATGGCCGGCACGGACACCAGCAATACGATCAGCACGAACACCGAGGCCAGTTGATGCACGAAGCTGTAGCGCCCGGCCTGCAGTTGCGTGCGCAATGGTACTGGCGGCTCGCGCATGAACAGGGATGTCAGCAGTGCCGGGACCATCAGGGCACCGAACAGGATGTAAGTGCCGGCCCAGGCCGAATGCTTGTAGTTGAAGCCGGTGGAGCCAAAACCTTCGGCGAAGTACAGCGCGCCTGCGGTAGCCAGCAGCGCGGCGACCCGGTAACCGGACATGTAACTGGCGGCCAGTGCGGCCTGGCGGTTGTCTTCGGCGATTTCCAGACGGTAGGCATCGACCGCGATGTCCTGCGTCGCTGATGCGAAAGCGACGACGACGGCAATGGCGATCAGCCAGGACAAATGCTTTTGCGGGTCGCAGAAACCCATCCCGATCAGGCCAAGGATAACCAGTGCCTGGGACAGCACGAGCCAGGACCTTCGTCGACCGAGTTTGCCGAGCAATGGCAGTCGCCATTGGTCGAGCAGGGGTGACCAGACCCATTTGAAGGCATACGCCAGGCCGATCAGGCTTGCATAGCCAATGGTTTCACGCGCCACGCCGGCTTCACGCAGCCAGACTGAAAGCGTCGAAAACACCAGCATGTAGGGCAGGCCGGCGGCGAAACCAAGCAGCAACAGCACGAGTGTCGAGGGGCTGGCATAAGCGGCGAGCGCGGCGCGCCAGGTTTTACGGGGCATGGGCTGGAGTCTGCCTCAAGAAATACGGAAACAAAGCGCGCACTCTAACCGCTGTGCTCTACCGGACGCCAGCCATGGCGCTGAATATCAACACGATTGTTCAGGACACTGATGCCCTCCATGCGTAATCGTGCGCGCTGCTCATCGCCCGAAGGGCTGCCGACCGGCAGGCTGATACGCCCGTTCGCGCCCAGAACACGGTGCCAGGGTAACTTGCTGTCGCCGGGCAGTTGACTGAGTGTGCGCCCGACCCAGCGGGCGGCGCGACCCAGTCCTGCGAGCTCGGCCAACTGGCCGTAGCTGACGACTTTGCCCTCGGGTACTTGTGCCAGCGTCAAATACAGCGCCGTGCGTCGGATTTGCGCGGCACTCTCGGGGTCTTCGGTTGGATCGCTCACGTCCGTCAGTCCTGAAGAAGTTTGCCTTACCATCTGTAGAGTAATTCCTGCGCAGGAAGTTGAGAAATGAACTCAACAGAAATAGTCGGGTCAGTCCTTGTCAGGGCCTTGTTCCTACGGATAATGCCGACTTTTCTCGCAAGCCTGAGCCTGTATTTTGCTTATGTTGTCCAGATCCCTGCTGTGTCTCGCCGTCCTTGGCGCATCCTCTCCCTTGCTGGCCGATACCGTGTGGTTGAAGAACGGTGACAAGCTGAGCGGCAAGATCACGCTGTTCGATGGCGGAAAGCTGCTGATCCAGACCGAGTACGCCGGTGCGGTGACGATCGACTGGAAACAGGTCAAGACCCTGGACAGCGATCAGGAGTTGCTGGTCAAGCAGGATGCCTACAGTGGTGAGAAAGCCAAATCGTTGAAAGCGGCGGACGACGGCAAGGTCACGCTGGCCAACGGCGAGGGACCGAAGACGGTCGAACTGGCGAGCATCCAGCAGATTCTCAAGCCAAAACCGGTGGTCGAGGATCTGGTGTGGAAAGGCAACGTCGATGTCGCGCTGGATTATCAGCGGGCGGAAAACGACACCGATGACTACGACATCGACTTCAAGACCAGTGCGCGACACGGGCGCTGGCGGCACACCGCTGAAGGTGAGTACAACCGTGAGTTCCAGGACGACGTGGTGACCACGGACAACTGGCGGGCGGAGTACTCCATCGACCGATTCCTGACCGAGCAATGGTTCTGGCAGGGGCGCCTGGTCTACAAACGCGACAAGGTCGAAGACCTTTCCCGTCAACGCACCGTCGGTACCGGTCCCGGCTATCAGTTCTGGGATAACGAACTCGGGGCGTTCTCCCTGGGCTCGCTGGTCAACCGCACGGACTATGAATTCTCCGATGGCAGCGAGGAAAATTTCTACGCCTTGGCCATGAAGTGGGACTACAACCGCTACCTGATCGGCAAACGTGTCGAGTTCTTCACCAATGGTGAGGTCGGCAAGCCGCTGTCGGGCGTGGCCGACTACGCGCTCGATGCCGAGATGGGGTTGCGATACAAGGTGACTGACTGGGCTTCGCTGAACCTGAAGGCAGAGCGCGATATCATCAGCGGCGCCGACGATGCGGATCTGGACAAGACACGCTACACCGCAGGGTTTGGCGTGACCTGGTAAGAGCATCAAAAAATCGCCGCCTTCGACAGCGCCTGCAGGGGCAACCCGGGAGCTGTCGAAGGCGGCGATCTTTTTTGTGTGGACAAAACATCCGCCCACAAAAAAGCCCCGCTGTTGAGGGCGGGGCTTTTTACTAAAGCAAGTACAAGTTAGATAACTTGAACTTCTTCAGCTTGCATGCCTTTCTGACCGCGGGTAGCGATGAAAGAAACCTGTTGGCCTTCTTTCAGGCTTTTGAAGCCGTCGGACTGGATAGCTTTGAAGTGAACGAACAGGTCGTCACCGGATTGTGGAGTGATGAAGCCGAAGCCTTTTTCATCGTTGAACCACTTAACGGTACCGGTTTGGCGATTAGACATGGTGTAACTCCTTGAACAAAGATAACTGCGACTCAGGAAGAACCCTGGCCGAGACTGAGTGCAAAGAGCAGGAAAAATTCTTGTAGATGGTTGGATCGAAATTCAACATATCGTGTAGAGATTCTCAGTGACACAAGCAGCACAGTGACGCCACCTTAACCCTTTTTCCGGAACGTGCCAATGCTTCTTGCACAGGTTTCTCTGTTTTAAGGATCGGCGGTGTGACGGTTCGTCGCCAGCGCAGGTAATTCCCGCCTGTTCGGCGAGAATTGCACCGCGGACTTTGAACCCGGCGGCGCGCCCGGTAAGATGCCGGACAGAATTTTTCGACCTCGCTATTCAGGACACCCGCCATGAGCATCAAATCGGACAAGTGGATTCGCCGCATGGCGCAGGAACACGGCATGATCGAGCCATTCGTCGAGCGCCAGATGCGCGGCAGCGACGATAGCCGTGTGATCTCCTACGGCGTGTCGAGCTACGGCTACGATGTGCGTTGCACCAATCATTTCAAGGTGTTCACCAACATCAATTCGGCCATCGTCGACCCGAAGAACTTCGATGCCGGCAGCTTCGTCGACATCCACAGCGACGTGTGCATCATTCCGCCGAACTCCTTCGCCCTGGCCAGCACCGTCGAATATTTCCGCATTCCGCGTAATGTTTTGACCATTTGCCTGGGTAAAAGCACCTATGCGCGCTGCGGCATCATCGTCAACGTCACACCACTCGAGCCTGAGTGGGAAGGTCACGTGACCCTCGAGTTCTCCAACACCACCAATCTGCCGGCGAAAATCTACGCGAACGAGGGCGTGGCACAGATGCTGTTCCTTGAGTCTGACGAAGAGTGTGAAGTGTCCTACAAGGACCGTGGCGGCAAGTATCAGGGCCAGCGTGGCGTGACCCTGCCTCGCACCTGAGTCAACCGTCCGGCAAATGCCGGGAATTCCTGAGCGGGCGTACACTCTATGGGGTGTACTGTTCCGATCCGCGCAAGGTGGGTCGGGTCATCGCTCAGGAGTGCCGAATGAAGATCGATCCGCGAATCAGTGCCGAACTGGCAAGGCTTGAACCCAATCAGGTTGGCGTTCTGGCCTGGTCCTTGTTGGCACACCCGCCCGTCAGCATGGCAGGGGGTATTCCCGGCCAGCCTGATCCTGATACCCCGAACGAGCAGCCTAATGAACCGGGCGAGCCTACGCTGCCGGATGAGCCGCCACCAGCGCCTGTTGTCTGACTTTCGATTCCCGCTACTCATGGCCGGTGAACTGCCGCTGTCGTCTTCAGCAAGCAGGCCTGTGCCTGTTGTTGCTGTTGACGACCGTGGCGTCTGAATCAGCCTGAAAATATTCGGAAGTAACTGTGTCTGTCGTGGAAACCAATCGACGGGCACGGCTGTGGTTCCATTCAGGAGCTGCGTGCCCTTGGGCCGGAAGCAAAGGGCGTCAGGCAGTTAACTTCGAATATGAAAAGGAACATTCAGATGAGTGCAAATCGATCGGGGAATTTGAGTGCCGATGTAATCACGACGGGCGGCTCCATGCAGTTTCGCGTAACGGATGGGGTCGATTTTTATCGGCGCCCAGACATCCATTGCATTGAAGCGGATAACGGTCAGGGGACTGCGTTTTACGTGTACTTGCCGTTGGACATCCAGAGTGGCAGCTACAGCCTCAGGCTCGACGAGGCAGCTCCCATGGTCATCCATGTGAGCGGCAACTCGGAGGCAGAGCTTTATCCAGGAACGCTTGAGTTAACGGTGGGAGGTGACGCGCAGTTTGCCGGGCGCTTCAGTGGGACGGACGCTAATGGTCTACAGATAACAAATGGCAGTTTCAGGCTGGAAAACGAAGCGGGGGCATAACGGTTGATTGATGGTGGAAGCCGGACAAGCCGGCTTCCACTTCTACTCCCGGCGGCTATTTCAGGTTGCCGCTGAGGAACTGCTTCAACCGCTCGCTTTTCGGATTGCCCAACACCTCTTCCGGTGCGCCTTCTTCCTCCACCAGGCCCTGGTGCAGAAACAACACCTGACTCGACACTTTGCGGGCGAAGCTCATTTCGTGGGTCACCATGATCATGGTCCGGCCTTCTTCGGCCAGGCCCTGGATCACCTTGAGCACTTCACCCACCAGTTCCGGGTCCAGCGCCGAGGTCGGTTCGTCGAACAGCATGACTTCCGGCTCCATGGCCAGTGCGCGGGCAATCGCTACCCGTTGTTGCTGACCGCCGGACAGGAATGCCGGGTATTGGTCAGCCACACGGGGGGCCAGCCCCACCTTGTCCAGGTAGCGCCGGGCGCGATCCTCGGCTTCTTTCCTGTCACAGCCCAACACCCGGCGTGGGGCCATGGTGATGTTTTCCAGCACCGTCATGTGGCTCCACAGGTTGAAATGCTGGAACACCATGGCCAGGCGGGTGCGAATCCGTTGAAGCTCATCGGCGTCGGCCACGTGCATGCCGTGACGATCCTTGATCATGCGGATGTTCTGCCCGTCGAGGCTCATGGCGCCATCGTTGGGTTGTTCCAGGAAGTTGATGCAGCGCAGAAAGGTACTTTTACCCGAGCCGCTGGCGCCGATCAGACTGATGACGTCGCCGGTTTTGGCCTTGAGCGAAACACCTTTGAGGACTTCATGGTCGCCGTAGCTTTTATGCAGGCCTTCGATGGTCAATTTGTACATGGGGCGTGCATCCTCAAGGCGAAAGTAGATAGCCGCTGCGATAGGCTTCGGTGCCCGCGACGTGGGCGATCACCATGCCGGCAGTGGCCATGCGGCGCAGCGAGCGGGCGTACATCAGCCCGGCTGTGGCGCAATGAACGGGAGTGACCAGATCGTTGACCGGATCAATGATCTCGGCGATCAGTTGCCCGGCTTCCAGGTACTGGCCCGGCCGCGCGGTGAACACCAGCAGGCCGCCGACGGGCGTGGCCACCGGCTCAACACCCGCCAGCGGTGTCGCCGGATAGGGCAGGTCGGGGAGGGGCGCGGGTTCGCCGGCGATCGCGCCGAAATGGATCAGGTAATCGATCAGTGCCTGGCAATCGAGGCTGGCCAGCGGGTGATTGACGTCGCCTTGACCGCGCAGTTCGACGGTCACCGAAAAACTGCCCGGCGGAATGTCGAAGTCCTCGCCGAAGCGATCCTTCAATTGCCACCAGAGCAGGGTGAAGCATTCGTCGAACGACTGGCCACCGGAATCGGTTGCAAGCAGGCTGGCTTGGGCGCCGATGTAACGGGCCAGCGGCTCGACCTGCGACCAGGCTTCAGGTGTGGTGTAGAGGTGCGCGACCGCTTCGAAATCGCAATGCAGGTCGAGCACCATGTCGGCGTCGCAGGCCAGTCGCTGCAGGGTCAGGCGCTGGGATTGCAATTGGGTGCCGGCGGTCTGCCGGGCCAGCGCGTCGCGCAGGTTGCTGCGGATCAATTGCAGGTTGTGCTGCGGATCGTCACCGAGCTTGCCTTCGATCGCGTTGCCGACTTCCTCGCTGAGGTCGACGAACCAGCGGTTGAAGTTCTGGCCGCTTTCCAGCTCGTAGCGACCCAGCGGCACATCCATCAGCACCTGTTCCAGGCCCACGGGGTTGGCGATGGGCACCAGCACGATTTCGCTGCGCAGGCGCCCGGCGGCTTCCAGCTCCGCCAGGCGTTGCTTGAGGTGCCAGGCCACCAGCATGCCGGGCATTTCGTCGGCGTGCAGGGAGGCCTGGATGTAGATCTTGCCGTTGGCCGATTGAGGGCCGAAGTGAAAGCTGTGGATCTGTCTCGCGGTCCCCGGCAGTGGGGCCAGCAGGTCATGTTTCTGGTGGCGCATCTGTTGTTCCTGAAGCAGGTTGAGACCTAGTGGGTCGGCCCGAGGAAGGCCAGCCATCGGCGTTCGGCAAGGCGGAACAGGCCGACCAGCGCAAAAGTGACGGTCAGGTAGATCAGCGCGGCGATGCCGAACGACTGGAAGGTCAGGAAGGTCGCCGAGTTGGCGTCCCGAGCAACTTTGAGCACGTCCGGGATAGTCGCGGTGAAAGCCACGGTGGTCGAGTGCAGCATCAGGATCACTTCGTTGCTGTAGTACGGCAACGAGCGACGCAGGGCCGATGGCATGATCACGTAGGCATACAGTTTCCAGCCGGTCAGGCCGTAAGCCTTGGCCGCTTCGACTTCGCCGTGGTTCATGCTGCGGATGGCTCCGGCGAAGATCTCCGTGGTGTAGGCGCAGGTGTTCAGGGCGAAGGCCAGGATCGTGCAGTTCATCGCATCGCGAAAGAACGCGTCCAGTACGGGCTGGGCCCGAATGGCGGCCAGGCTGTAGATCCCCGTGTAACAGATCAATAGCTGGATATAGAGCGGCGTGCCACGGAACAGGTAGGTATAGAACTGCACCGGCCAACGGATGTAGAAGTGCGGCGATACACGGGCGATGGACAGCGGGATCGACACGATAAAACCGATGAAGATCGAAGCGCTGAGCAGCCACATCGTCATGGCCAGGCCGGTGATGTTGTTGCCGTCGCTATAGAGGAAGGGTTTCCAGTATTCCTGCAGGAGTTCGATCATCGTACGGCCTCCCGGGTCCCGGCGGAGTAACGACGTTCGAGCCAGCGCAGGATGACGTTGGACGCGCTGGTGATCACCAGGTAGATCAGCGCGGCAAGCACCAGGAAATAAAACAGCTGATAGGTACTTTTACCCGCGTCCTGGGCAGCCTTGACCAGGTCGGCGAGGCCGATGATCGACACCAGGGCCGTGGCCTTGAGCATCACCATCCAGTTGTTGCCGATACCCGGCAGGGCATAACGCATCATCTGCGGGAACACCACGATCCAGAAACGTTGGCCGCGCTTGAGACCATAGGCGGTGGCCGCTTCGACCTGACCCCGTGGGACGGCGAGAATCGCGCCACGGAAGGTTTCAGTGAAATACGCACCATAGATGAAGCCCAGGGTGATGACCCCGGCGCTGAACGGGTTGATCTCGATGTATTCCCATTCCATGTAATCGGTAAACGAGGTCAGCCAGGTTTGCAGGCTGTAGAAGATCAGCAGCATCAGGACCAGGTCCGGAACGCCGCGAATGAGTGTGGTGTAGAGCTGGGCAGGCACGCGCATCAGTTTGACTTTTGACAGCTTGGCACTGGCGCCGAGCAGCCCGAGCAGCACGGCCAGCAACAGCGACAACGCCGACAGCTTGATCGTCATCCAGGTGCCTTGCATCAGCAGCGGACCGAAGCCCTTGAGGCTGAAGGCAGAGAGCCCCAGATTTTCTAATAAGGTTTCGAACATAAATCAGCAACCTGATCGGATGAAAAAAGCGCCCATCGAGAGATGGGCGCCGGGCATTATTTGCCGCTGTACAGATTCAGATCGCCAAAGTGTTTCTTCTGAATGGTGGCGTAGGTGCCATCATCGTGTAACGCTTTGATACCTTTATCCAAAAGTGCTTTCAGCTCGGTGTTACCTTTCTTAATACCGACCGCGGTTTTGGCAGGCAGCAGTTCGCTGTCGACTGGCTTGCTGATTTCGTAGCCTTCACCTTTTGGTGACTTCAAGAAGCCCAGTTCGGCTTGCAGCATGTCCTGGATCGCTGCGTCGAGACGGCCGGAAGTCAGGTCGGAATACACCTGATCCTGATTCTGATAGGCCTGGGTTTTCACGCCGGCCTTGTCGAGAACGGCTTTGGCGTAGGCTTCCTGGATGGTGCCTTGCTCGTAGCCTACGGTTTTGCCCTTCAGCGAAGCGACGTCCTCGGTCAGGCCGGAGCCTTTCTTGAACACGTAGGCGGTTGGGCCGGAGAACAACTCGCTGGAGAAGTCGATGACTTTTTCACGGGCCGGGGTAACGGTCATCGACGAGATCACACCGTCGAATTTATTGGCTTTCAGGCCCGGAATCATGCCGTCGAAGTCACTCTCGACCCACTTGCACTTGACCTTCAGTTCGGCGCAGATCGCGTTCCCCAGATCGATGTCAAAGCCTACCAGGCTGCCATCGGCCGCTTTCGATTCGAACGGTGCGTAGGAAGGGTCAACGCCGAAACGCAGTTCTTTGTACTCCTTCGCCATGGCGGAACCAGCCGCCATGCACAACGCCAGTGCAGAAAGGGTCAGCAATGCTTTTTTCATTATTCAATCCCTAAAAACCAATATGAGCGCTTGTGGCGCAGAATTATTGTTACTGGAAAGCGTAAGACCTGTTGAAAGTAGCAATTTCCGAACCAGAGTGCCGAACAAGCGTTTTATTTAGGTGCTTGGAAATGGCCGGAGACAGATTTATGCACGAAAACGTGCGCAGGGAAATGGGTGCACCAAATCAACTCACCACAAAAGAACGGATTGACTGAGCAGGTTTCGCAGGGCCGGGCACTCCACCTCGTGACACGACTTGTCCTTGAGTCAGCGCAACCGCGATTACGATTCAACATTCAACCTCTATTTTGAATGTCAGACCGCTATCGCGGGCAAGTAAAGGGCTGGGTTATTTACCGGGTGTCAGCGTCAACCGCGCCTTGCCATAGGCGTTGTCGAAGTTCTGCGGCTGCATCGGCAGGCTCATGTACTGGCCCTTGAACCACGGCTCGATGCTGTTGAGGTAGTTCGGGCTGGCCGGGTTGCCGGACTGGCCGGTGCCGTTCTGCGCCATCAGCGGTTCGGACTGGCCGAAGTCGACGATAAAGCGCATGGCTGGCGCCAGCGTGGTGTTGAAGTCCTGGCCCCAGGCGAAGGCGGCGGTGTTGAGAGTGGTGTGATCGCCACCGGCCGGCAGCGGTCCGCGTACGGTCTGGCCGCTGCTGTTTTTCCATTCATAGCGATGCAGTTTGCCCCATTGCCAGGCTTTGTGATCGCCGCCCAACTGGCTGTCGCCGGCGCTGATCGCGGCGGCGAGGCTGCGGGCGAGGATGGCCGGTTTGTCCTCTTTCTGTGCGGTACGCACGTCATCCCAGAACGGGCTGTCCTCACGCCCGAGCAAGTGATCGGCCTGGGCCGCGTAGGACAACTTGCCGTCGGCGACAAAAGCTTTCCACGTCGGGCTGCTTTCCGGGCCCAGTTCATCGAGGAAGATCTGCCGCGTGCTTTCCTGCAGGAACAGTTCGTAGATGGCCGCATCGGTGGAGGTCGGGCCGAGCTTGCCGTCGAACGCCATCAAGCGGCTGTAGGCTTCGTGTGCCTTGGCGCGATCGGCCGCCGGCAAGGCGTCCATGGCTTGTTTGAGTGGCTGGGCCATACCCGGCGCTTCGAACATTTTCTTCAGCTTGGCAGCGAAGGTGGTGGTCTGGTCGTATTGCATGGCGATCAGGCTGCGGCTGTCGTGTTTGCCTGCACCGGCCAGTTCGGCCAGGCGCTCGCCGCGCTCCGGAGCGGCCCAGGAATTGGACAGCTGCATGCCGTAGCCATGGGGAATGACCCGTTGGTTGGCGGTGCCGAGCCAGCCCTGAGCCGGGTCCTGATCGTACGGGTGCAGCATCGGGTCGGCGTAACCGTCCCAATCGTATCGACCTTCCCAGCCCGGCGAGGGCAGCAAGCCTTCGCCTTCGCGACGGTTCGGGTAGCGGCCGGTGACTTGCCAGCCGATGTGATTCGCGTCGGCGAATACCAGGTTCATCGCAATGGCGCGGATTTCGCGGCTGGCATCCGAGGTTTTCTCGACACTCTGGGCGCGGGACAGGTCGAAGAGCGCGTCCAGGGTCTTGTCGTCGGTGAAGTTCGGCGTCTGCAAGGCCAGGCCGAAACCATTGGCCAGCGTGGTGCCCTGGGCGCTGTTGAGCAGCGGGCCATGGCGGGTTTCGTACACCGCTTCGCGAATCGGCCGCTGGCCTTTGACGAAATAGGTTTCGTTGCGCACGATCGCCGGCTGCCACTTCCCGGCGTTTTCGTAGGTAAGCCCGTTGCTCTGGCGCTTGATCTTCTCCAGGAACAGGTCCTGGTTGTCGCCCATCACGGACGTCATGCTCCACGCCACCTTGCCGTTGAAACCTCCAAGCACCATCGGCAGACCCGCGATGGTCACGCCGGATGCCTGATACTTCGGCGTGCGAATCTGCACGTAACTGAACAACGAAGGCACGCCCAGCGGGCCATGACTGTCACTGGCCAGCAGGCTCTTGCCGCTGCGGCTGCGTTGTGGGGCGATGGCCCAGTTGTTCGACGAAGTGGCGCCCAGCAGGTTCAGGTCCGACAGTTGGCCCGTGGCTTTGCTGAGTTCGGCCAGCCCCGGTACTTGCCCGTTGAGCTTGAGGCCTTGCAGTTTTTCGCTTTCGGCGACCGGCAGTTTTTCGTCGGGAGCCGACGGCGTCAGCCATGCAAGTTTGTCGGTGGTAACGGTCTGGGCCAGTACCAGCGAGGAAATTTCTTCCGGCAGGTTGGTCGACTGGCTGAAGTTCAGGAGGCAGAAAATCAGCGCCGAATCCTCCGGCTGCCAGTACTCAGGCTTGTAGCCGGTGGCTGCCAGATCCGCCGGCAGTTTGTCGCGGTAGCGGAACAGGTAGGCGTTGACCCCGCGCGCATAGACTTCGAAGAAACGCTTGAGGCGTGGTGAAGAAGCCTTGTACAGCTCGCCAGCACTTTTCTTCAGGTTGACCGCCCGCATGTAACGGTCGGCATCCAGCAGGTCCGCACCGTGCATCTCGGCCAGACGGCCCTGGGCCAGCAGGCGCAGGGTAACCATCTGGGTGATGCGGTCGCTGGCATGCACGTAACCGAGGGTGAACAGCGCGTCGTGGAAGCTGTTGCTTTCGATCAGCGGCATGCCCATGGCATTGCGGCGCACCGAAACGCTCTGCGCCAGGCCCTTGAGTGGTTGTACGCCGGAGGTCGGCGGTAGGGTGTCCTGGGCGTTGAAGTTCTGACAACCGGTCAGGCTCAACACACCGGCCACTGCTGCGGCAACGCCGAACCGGGGTAGAAAATGAGTAAGGGCTGGCGAGGCCATGGCAAAGCTCCTGCGGGGGTAGAGGCGGCGGCGCGCAATAAAGGCGCTACGTTAGTGAGCGGGAGGTGGCCGCGCAAGCGGGGTACAAGGTTATTTCAGGATTTGTCTGATAAACCGGAAAGATCGCAGTCTTGTCAGTCGCAATGGGGGATGTTGAAGTGCGAAACGCTCAACAATCCAGGAGAACAGTCGGCATGGAGCTCAAGGCAAACGCGGCATTGATCATCATCGATCAACAAAAAGGCATCCTGCATCCCAGGCTCGGCCGCAGGAATAATCCAGAGGCCGAAGCGCGCATGCTGGACTTGCTTGACCATTGGCGATGCACCGCTAGGCCAGTGATCCATGTGCAACACCTGTCCCGCTCTGAGGACTCGGTATTCTGGCCGCAGCAGTCGGGGGTGGAGTTTCAGGAACGGTTTGAGCCAATGGCCGGTGAACGCTTGATCCAGAAGCAGGTGCCGGATGCGTTTTGTTCGACGGGGCTGGAGGCGCAGTTGCGCGAGGCGGGGATCGGGCAGTTGATCATCGTCGGTGTCGCGACCCACAACTCGGTGGAGTCCACGGCGCGTACCGCGGGCAACCTGGGGTTTGATACGTGGGTGGCCGAGGATGCGTGTTTTACCTTCGATAAGGCTGATTTCTTTGGCCAAACCCATAGCGCCGAAGTGGTGCATGCGATGTCGCTGGGGAATTTGCACGGTGAGTATGCGACGGTGGTCAGCACCGCATGTGTATTAAAGGCTGACTGAAAAACCTGTAGGAGCGAGCTTGCTCCGGGCGGCGTTCCGACGATAGCGGTCTGACTGACACATTGATAGTTGATGTGCTGCCGTCATCGCGAGCAAGCTCGCTCCCACAGGAGAGGATGGCGATTCAACAGGCGAAGCAAGTCTTCGCCCGAAGCATCAAGCGCCGTGGCACTTCTTGAATTTCTTGCCGTTGCCGCATGGGCACGGATCGTTGCGGCCGACGTCTTTCAGGGCGTTGCGCACCGGTTCCTGGTGAGCGTGGCCGCAGTTCGGACCGTGGACATGGCCGTGGTCGTGATCATGGTGGTGATGGTCATGATCATGATCGTGATTGCAGTCAGGGCCGTGGACATGGGGTTGCTGGGTCATCGGTGTTGCTCCGGAATTAAATCGGCGGCGATTATCACGCCATTGCGCGTCAGGTGCACGTAGTGGGTGATGAATATACCGGTTTCCAGTTCACCTTCCAGACGATAGGGAATGGGTTGATCGGATTTTTTCAGCAGTTTGGCCAGATCACGGACCTTGGACCACAGGTTGGTGCGGATCGGTACCTTGAAGTAAGCGCTGTGCCTGGGGCTGATGGTGAACCAGTGTTCGTACTCGCCGTCGGCCAGCAGTATGTCGCCCAAGTGAACGCGGTACTCCAGACCGCGCACCGTCAGGTCGCTGTCGTTGGGGTTGTCGATGCGAAAATGCAGGAGGAATTTCTGTTCCAGCAGTTTGGCGTTGACCACCTCGATCTTCACCAGATGGACCTCGGGGTCCGGCAAGTCGTCGTCGAACCACGACGCACAGCCACCGAGTCCCAGTGTCAGGAACAAGGTGAGCAGACAGAGTGCGCAGCGACGGATGATCATCGTGGTGTTTCTCCCTTGAGCCCCAGTCTAGACCCAAAGGATCGCAGCCTTCGACAGCTCCTGCTTGGTGGATAGTCATTCCATGTACTAGCTGCTGAAGTACCCCGCACAACACTTCTTGAACTTCTGCCCACTCGCACACGGGCAAGGGTCATTGCGCCCGAGTTTGAGTTGCACGGTCGGGTCGATGAAGTACCAGCGCCCGGCGTTCTGTACGAAGGATGAGCGCTCTCGATGACTGTGCTCGCCATTGCTGTCGTGCCAGCGCGCGGTGAAGGTCACGAAAGCGTGTTCAGGCTGGCCGCCCAGCACTTCGGAGCTTTCCACCTCAAGGCCCAGCCACGTACTTTGCGCGCTCCAGTCGCTGATCGATTGACGGTCCAGGCCGGCCTGTTGGGCGGGCAGGGTGGTGGCCACCAGATAGTCGACCAACCCCAGCACATAGGCGCTGTAGCGTGAGCGCATCAAGGTTTGCGCGCACGGCGCCGGGTGTCCGGCATGGTAGTGACCGCAGCAGGCGTCGAGCAGGGTGCCGCTGCCGCAAGGGCAAATGGATGTACTCATTGCATTACCACCAGTATTTCCCGAAGTTTTCCGGATTGGCCCAGAAGCGCGAATTGAGCCAGTCGGGGACTTGTTTGTATTCAAGCAGATCGTAGGTAAACAGGGTCAGGACCTGTTCGTCCCGTTGGAAGCGCTCACTGGCTTGCAGGGCCAGGGAGAAAAAGTCGGTTTCCTGCCAGCCACAGGCCGGCAGATCCGCCAGCACCGCGATGCGGCTGGCGTTGAGGTTGCGAATGCCGCCCAGCAGGTTCAGGCCGTCGCGCTTGGGCAGATGCTCCAGGCAATCGACCACCAGGGCCAGGTCGAAACGGCGGGCCGCCAACTCGTCGGGCAACGGCCCGGGGGCGGCGAATGCGACGCAGCTGTCCGGGTGAGCGAGTTTGAAAGCCTCCAGTGCCGGGAACTCGCTGGCGCCGATCAACAACAGACGTGCGGGGGCATATCGGTCGAGTAACGCGGCCAGTGCCTGTTGTGGCGTGCGTGAAGAAATACCTGCAGTCATCGAAGATCCTCAATCAGATCCGCCAAGACTAGCCTGCCCTTACGTTCGGGCCTAGAGCGCCTTGGCGACAAAAGCGCCAAGCTGCCGTTAATACGCGAATAAACAGCATGGCCTATTGCTGGCGGAGTTTAAAACTCGGGTCTTTACTACCTGAATCGGTTCTAAGCCGATCCTTCAGGAGAAAACTAGATGAGCATAGTTCGGACAGTATTACCCTTGGTTCTGCTAACCAGTGTCTTGACTGGTTGCGCAGGTTTGCAGAAAACCGACTGGCCGACCTGTGCGGCTGTTGGTGGTGTCGTGGGTGCGGGCCTCGGAGCGACCGAAAGCTCGGCATGGGCAGGGTATGGTGCTCTGCTCGTCGGCGGTACGGCAGCGGCTTATTGCTGGGTGCACGGTGATGGCGACGAAGACGGCGACGGTGTGCCGGATAGTCGCGACAAGTGCCCAGGCACGCCTAAAGGCGTTCAAGTCGATGCCAACGGTTGCCCACCACCTGCGCCTGTGGTCGAAGAAGCGGTTGTGGTCCAGGAAGAAACCATCGTCATTCGCGATGTCCACTTCCAGTTTGATAAAGCCACGCTTACCTCGTCCGACAAACTGGTACTCGACAAGATTGCCACTCGCCTGAAAGCCGAAGCCCCGACTGCTCAACTGACCGTAACCGGCCATACCGACAGCGTGGGTAGCGACGCCTACAACCAGAAACTGTCGGATAAACGCGCCCACTCGGTGGTTGAATACCTCATCGATCAAGGCGTACCTCGCAGCAACTTCGTGTCGGTTGTCGGTGCCGGTGAAAGCCAGCCGGTTGCAGACAACAAAACCGCTGACGGTCGTGCACAGAACCGCCGTACCGAAATCAAAATCCAGCGTTAGGCCCCCCTCGCATCCGCGCCTTGTGCAGTCGCGGATGCGGGTCTTTACTCCTGTGTAACCGGTATTGGCCGGGGACACAGGAGCTTTCAACATGATCGTTCTCACAAGGACCGTCTTGCCGGTTCTGCTACTTGGCAGCCTCTTGACCGGCTGCGCGACCCACAGCGATGGCACCGCCCCCCTCAATCAACGCACCTGGCCAATTTGCAGCCTCATCGGCGGTCTGGTCGGTGGTGGTCTGGGCGCAATCGAGAGTAGTGCCTGGGCCGGGGGTGGGGCGGCGCTGGGTATCTTGTCCGGCGGCTTGATCTGCTATGCCCAGGATGGCGACGAAGATGGCGACGGCGTTTTCGACCGACGCGACCGTTGCGCTGATACCCCTGCCAATACCCCGGTCGACCATCGCGGTTGCGTGGTGCCGCAGTACCCGGACAGCGTCCAGGTCGAGCCTGCGCAATCCGAAGTCATTACTCTGAGCGATGTACTGTTTGTCTTCAATCAATCCGAGCTGACCCCGACGGCGAAGAGTCAACTGGATGCGTTGATGAGCAAGTTCGAGGATGCCGATGTGGTCAGCATCAAGGTGGTCGGCCACACCGACAGTGTCGGTTCGGATGCCTATAACCAGGCCTTGTCGGAGCGGCGTGCCAGCAGCGTGGCGGAATACCTGTTGAGCCAGGGTGTGGCGCCGAACAAAATCACCAGCGAAGGCAGGGGCGAGAGCCAACCGATTGCCGACAACGAAACAGAAGAAGGCCGTGCGAAAAACCGTCGCGTGGAACTGCATATAAACCGCTGAGCCAAGAGATAGAGCCGTCGAGCGACTGGTGTGATCGCTGCGACGGCCGTTCGGCGGCCTCCATGAAGAATTTTCCGTTGCCCTCTGGCTTATCCCGCGTGGAAGCCGTTACTGTGCGCGCAAACAATAATTCTCATCGGGGGCGCGTATGAAAGTCATATGGGGACTGGGGCGATTACTGACCTTGCTGTTCTGGGCGGTAGTGCTGGTCAATCTGCTCACACCGTTTGTCTTTCCGCTGCACCCGTTGGTCAACCTGGCCGGCGGCCTGTTGGGGTTCATCCATCTTCTGGAAGCGTTGCTGTGCTATCGCAGCCTTCGAGGTCGCGCCCATCCCTGGCTTGACCGCCTGAAGATCGTCATTTTCGGCGTATTCCACCTGCAAACCATTCCAGCCCCCACCGCTTCGAAGGCTTCCCATGCGTAAACTCTGTCTGCTCGCCGCACTCATCAGCCCATTGGCCTGCGCACAGGTGGTGAGTGTCGAACCCAACTCGCTGATGCGCTTGCCCAACACCGCCAGCGCCTTGCAACTGGAACGCCTGGAAGTGGCCGATTACGGCACCTTGCTGATTCCTTCGAACGTCACCGAAGTCACCGTGGGTGAATTGCATCTGGGGCGTGAAGCGCGCATTGCCATCGTGCCGGGGGAACAGGCGCTGGCGCTGAAGGTCCGTCGCGCTGATTTGTCCGAAGGCAGCCAGATCACCTCCCGTGGCTCACCCGGGACCTACCAGAAGGCCGCTCGATCCGGGCGCAGCCTTGATTTGCAGATCAAGACACTGAACGCAGCGCAATTGACCGTTGATGCTCGCGGTGGTGCGGGTGCACCGGGGTTCGTTGGTCTTGATGGGGGTAACGGCCAGGAACCGGGCTGCACATGGGGTCAGGCCGGTCGCGGTGCTGATGGCAGTGATGGCAGCAACGGTCAGCCGGGAGCACCGGGGGCGCTGGTCAAACTGGCAGTGCCGCACGACTTCCCGGCAGACCGGATCAAGGTTCAGGTGGCTGGCGGTGCCGGTGGCCTGGCCGGCCCGGGCGGCAAACCGGGCGCGGGTGGCAAGGCCAAGGGCTGCCTGATTTACAAGGCCGATGGTGGCAAGAGCGGTAAACCCGGGGCTGATGGTCAGCCTGGGCCAGAAGGTGCCGCTGGTTCGGTGACGGTGCAGCGGTTGTAAGAAGCGCCGAAAGCCCTGTGGCGAGGGGGCTTGTCTGTGGCGAGGGGGCTTGCCTGTGGCGAGGGGGCTTGCCCCCGTTGGGCCGCGAAGCGGCCCCATTTCCGGCAATCGCGAAGGTTAGTGGTGTCTGGTTTACGACTGCTTCGCAGCCGAACGGGGGCGAGCCCCCTCGCCACAAAAGTTCGGCAGAATCAAAACATCGGCCGGGCCGCGGCAATCACCACCAAAGCCAACCCTACCAGCAGATTGATCCCCACCAACTTGCGGATCCGTCCCAGCACCGCTGCACCGGCTGGCCAATCCTGCTCGGCCACGGCGGTGCGCAGTTCCGGCAGCATCAGCGCCTGAATGCGGATGAACAGCGCGGTCATTACCACATACAAGCCCATCATCACCTGCACATAACGCGGCGCGGCTTCAAAACCATTGAACTGCATGTGCAGCATGCCCACACCGCTGACCGGCAATAGCATCACCGCCACCCAGACCCAGCGAAAAAAGCCTTGAAACACTTCTACCCACAGCTTCAGCCGGGCAGGGCCTTCAAGTGCCTTGATTGCGGCGGGGCGCAGGACCATCCAGGCGAAAAACATGCCGCCGACCCAGACCAGGGCCGCCAGTACGTGCAGGCTATAAATGAGGCTAAAAGGTGTCATTGGGTTACTCCGTTCTGCGCGGGATTCATTAGCGGGGTATGATAGCGACCGAACCGAACTACTGAAAATTTATCCAGCGTTTTTTGCGCCCGACAATCCATGATCAGCACTGAACTCAAAACCACGATCCAGGGCGCCTACTCGCGTTTTCTCGAAGCCAAGAGCCTCAAGCCGCGCTACGGCCAACGCCTGATGATCGCCGAAGTCGCCAAGGTCCTGGGTGACATCGACACCGACGACGAAGGCCGGCGCAGTGGCGACCCCGCGATTGTCGCGGTGGAAGCCGGCACCGGTACCGGCAAGACCGTGGCCTACAGCCTGGCGGCGATTCCCACGGCGAAAGCCGCCGGCAAGCGCCTGGTGATCGCCACGGCCACCGTGGCCCTGCAAGAGCAGATCGTCTACAAGGACTTGCCTGACCTGATGCGCAACAGCGGGCTGAATTTCAGCTTCGCCCTGGCCAAGGGACGCGGGCGCTACATGTGCCTGTCCAAGCTCGACATGTTGCTCCAGGAAGGCCACGCGCAGACCGCCACCGCTCAGTTGTTCGAAGAAGAAGGTTTCAAGATCGAGGTCGACGAGGCCAGTCAGAAGCTCTTCACCAGCATGATCGAAAAACTCGCCGGCAATAAGTGGGACGGCGACCGCGACAGTTGGTCCACCGCCCTGGAAGACGCCGACTGGGCGCGCCTGACCACCGATCACAGCCAGTGCACCAACCGTCATTGCCCGAACTTCGGCCAGTGCGCCTTCTACAAGGCCCGCGAAGGCATGGGCAAGGTCGACGTGATCGTCACTAACCACGACATGGTACTGGCCGACCTGGCCCTGGGCGGCGGCGCCGTGCTGCCGGACCCGCGCGACACCATCTACGTGTTCGACGAAGGCCATCACCTGCCGGACAAGGCCATCGGCCACTTCGCCCATTACACGCGCCTGCGCTCCACCGCCGACTGGCTGGAAACCACCGCCAAGAACCTCACCAAACTTCTGGCCCAGCACCCATTGCCGGGAGATCTGGGCAAGTTGATCGAGCAGGTGCCGGAACTGGCGCGGGAGATCAAGACCCAGCAGCAGTTCATGTTCACCGCGTGCGAGCAGATTGCCGATTTCAAGCCCGGCGAAGACGTCGAAGGCCGCGAGCGCCCGCGTCACCGATTCGTCGGCGGGGTGATTCCCGAGCACATGCGTGAAATGGGCATCGAACTGAAGAAAGGCTTCGCACGGCTGACCGATCTGTTCACCCGCCTGACCGAGTTGCTCAAGGAGGGCATGGACGGCGAGGTCAACATTGGCATCGCCAGCAACCAGGCCGAGGAGTGGTATCCACTGTTCGGCAGCTTGTTGTCGCGTTCTTCCGGTAACTGGGAGTTGTGGACCGCCTTCACCGTCGAAGACCCGGAAGACAACCCGCCCATGGCGCGCTGGCTGACCCTGGCCGAAAGCGGCTCGCTGTTCGATATCGAGGTCAATGCAAGCCCCATCCTCGCGGCGGAAATGCTCCGGCGCAACCTTTGGAACGTGGCGTATGGCTGCCTGGTGACGTCGGCGACCTTGACGGCCCTCGGCACCTTCGATCGCTTTCGCATGCGCGCTGGCCTGCCGAAAAAAGCCGTGACCGCCGTGGTCCCAAGCCCCTTTCATCATGCCGACGCCGGTGTGTTACGGGTGCCGAACCTGAACGCCGATCCCCGTGATGCAGCGGCGCATACCGCCGCGATCATTCGTGATTTGCCTGAGCTGGTCGAAGGCTCGCGGGGCACGCTGGTGCTGTTTTCCTCGCGCAAACAGATGCAGGACGTGTTCGACGGCCTGGACCGCGACTGGCGCAAGCAAGTGTTCATCCAGGGCAACCTGTCGAAACAGGAAACCCTGAACAAGCACAAGGCGCGGGTAGATGGCGGCGATTCCAGCGTGTTGTTCGGCCTGGCGAGCTTCGCCGAAGGGGTCGACTTGCCCGGCGCTTATTGCGAGCACGTGGTCATTGCCAAGATTCCTTTCTCGGTACCCGATGATCCGGTCGAAGCGGCGCTGGCCGAATGGATCGAAGCCAGGGGCGGTAATCCGTTCATGGAAATCTCCGTGCCGGACGCCTCGCTGAAACTGGTCCAGGCCTGCGGTCGCTTGCTGCGCACCGAAGAAGACCGCGGCACCATCACCTTGCTCGACCGGCGCCTGGTGACCCAGCGCTATGGCAAAGCCATCCTCAATGCGTTGCCGCCGTTCCGTCGAGAAATTTCCTGAATCACCGGTGGGCAGTTTTGCCCGCCGCGTTGTCTATCTCTCTGCCATCGCTTTTCCACTGGCCCATTGAAGGTCGTTAGGGAGAATTTCGTTCTCATGATTTGCCGTTCGTTGCCTGCTGTTTTTGCCATGCTGTTCGCAACACCGCTGTTGGCCGCCCCGGCCAGCCAGCAGACGCTGTTCAACTTTGTGCGCCCCGCCGACGTGGTCCAGGTGGCGACTCAGGACGCCAGCCTGCCGCAATCCAACGCCGAGCAAACCCCCGAGGGCGAAGTGCTGCGCCGGGTGACGTTCAACCCGGTCGCCCGGCCGACGTTGCGCCTGACCCCGCAAACCGGCGCCTGGGACTGGTCGCAGTCGGGCGTCATGAGCCTGCGGATCCAGAGCGCCATGAACTGGGCCTTGACCCTGTACGTGACCATCCAGAGCAACGATGGCAAGACACTGGTCAGCCGCGTCGATCTGCCGGCGGGGCCTGCGCAAACCCTGTTGGTGCCTTTGCAGGCGACATCACCGCTGAGCCAGGGCATGAAGGCTGGCCCGCCGATGCCGATGACCGTTGAGGGGCAGCGAGTGTTGCTGGCCAGCAGCGCCGGTGAGCTGGATCGCAGCCGGGTGGTGTCGGTGAGCCTGTCGATGGACCAGCCCAAAGCCGCGCAAAGCATCCTGCTGGAGCGCTTTGGTGTGCAGGGCGGTGAGTCGATAACCCAAGCCGTGTATGGCGGGTTGGTGGATGCCTACGGCCAGTCGAACCGAAACAAATGGCCGGAAAAAATCAGCAGTGACGAACAACTGAAAAGCGCCGCCAGCAAGGAGCAGCAGCAACTGAAAACCTGGCTGGCCGAGCGCGAGAAGTCCTCCCTGGACAAGTTCGGTGGTTTGACCAAAGGCCCGTCCTTCAAGGCCAGCGGCTTTTTCCGCACCGAGAAACGCGATGGACGCTGGTATCTGGTGACGCCGCAAGGCCATCCGTTTTATTCGCTCGGGGTTAACACCGTCGCTGCAGACGTCAACCCGACCTACGTTGCCGGTCGTGAGTGGATGTTCGAATCCCTGCCCAAAACAGATGACGCACTCGCCAGCCATTACGGCGAAGGCGACAACCGTGGCGGCAACGGTGCCGATCAAGGGCGTGGCTACAATGCCGGTCGCTGGTACGACTTCTACGGTGCCAACCTGCAGCGCCTGTATGGCGACCCGTGTGTGAAGGGCAGCGATACCAAGGCGGGCGTCGCCGCGGCGGCCAAGGCGGATGCAGTCGAGGCGACGACGGCCAAGGCGGCGGAGCAACCTGTAGTGCCTGCAACTGCCGAGTCTGGTGTCGCCGAAGCGGCCAGGACTGAAGCGACGGTAGCGAAAGCCGCCGAGCAAAAAACCGCCGAACCGTGCAAGCCGCTGTTCGACGAGCAGCGTTGGGCCAGTCACACCCTTGATCGCTTGCAGGCCTGGGGCTTCAACACCATTGGCAACTGGAGCGCACCCGTATTGGGCGACGCTGATCGCGTGCCCTATACCTTGCCGCTGTCGATCGTCGGCGACTACGCCAGCATCAGCACCGGTACCGACTGGTGGGGCGGCATGCCCGACCCCTTCGACCCGCGTTTCGCCATGGCCACCGAACGTGCCGTGGCCATTGCCGCCCGCGATCATCGTGACGATCCGTGGCTGATCGGTTACTACGCCGACAACGAACTGGCCTGGGCCGGTCCAGGGGATGACCCGAAAGCCCGATATGCCCTGGCCTACGGCACCTTGAAAATGACCACCGACGTGCCGGCCAAGCGCGCATTCCTCAAGCAACTGCGTGACAAGTACCGCAATCAGGCTGGCTTGTCGAAAGCCTGGGGCATCGATCTGGCGGCCTGGGAACTGATGGAAGATCCGGGATTCGTGCCGCCGTTGCCAAGCGCCGAGCACCCGGAAATCGAAGCCGACTTCAAATACTTCCAGAAGGTCTTTGCCGACACTTACTTCAAGACCATCTCCGACTCGCTCAAGTGGCACGTACCGAACCAGCTATTGCTCGGCGGCCGTTTCGCCATCAGCACGCCGGAGGCAGTGGAGTCCTGCGCCCAGTATTGCGACGTGTTGAGCTTCAACATGTACACCTTGCAACCCCAGGATGGTTACGACTTCGCCAGGCTGCGCAGTCTCGACAAACCGGTGCTGATCACCGAGTTCAATTTCGGCTCGGCTGATCGTGGCCCGTTCTGGGGCGGCGTTACGCCGTTGGTGAAGGAGGAAGACCGCGGTCCGGCGTACGCCAACTTCCTCAAGCAGGCATTGAGCGAGCCGTCGATTGTTGGCGTGCATTGGTTCCAGTACCTCGATCAACCGGTCACCGGGCGCCTGCTTGACGGTGAAAACGGTCACTTCGGGTTGGTGGGCATCACTGATCTGCCGTTCCAGGGGTTTGTCGACAGCGTGCGCAAGAGCAACCTGGCGACAGTCGAGCAATTGGGCAAAGAGGCAGAGAAGGCTGCGGCCGCCGCCGACAAAGCCAGCCACGACGCCGAGGGCGGCCGCAAGGCCGACGCCGGCAAGGGGCCGGGGAAGGGCGCGGGCGGGCACACCGGGAATGGCCACTGAGTCCTGACACCGCGTTATCGTTCTTCGCGAGCAAGCCCGCTCCCACAGGAGGATGCATTCCAATGTGGGAGCGGGCTTGCTCGCGAAGGCGTCATCAGCATCTCCACTGCATTTCAGGTTGATGGCAGAGCGACCGCCCGGCCCAACCCTGTTCCCAAAACCCTCAAGGGCTGGAACAATGCCCGCCACTTTGTAGAGCGTTAATCCGGGGAGTTGCGGGTGCAGATTCAGGGTCATTACGAGCTTAAGTTCGAGGCGGTGCGAGAGGCGTTCGCGGCGCTGTTCGACGATCCCCAGGAACGTGGCGCAGCGTTGTGCATTCAGGTCGGCGGCGAAACCGTCCTCGATCTGTGGGCCGGCACTGCCGACAAGGACGGGACCGAGGCCTGGCACAGCGACACCATCGCCAATCTGTTCTCCTGCACCAAGACCTTTACCGCCGTCACCGCGCTGCAATTGGTGGCCGAAGGCAAGCTGCAACTGGATGCCCCGGTCGCGCGCTACTGGCCCGAATTTGCCGCTGCCGGCAAAGAGTCCGTCACCTTGCGCCAACTGCTCTGCCATCAGGCCGGCCTTCCGGCATTGCGCGAGTTACTGGCCCCCGAAGCCCTTTACGACTGGCAAACCATGGTCGACGCCCTGGCCGCCGAAACGCCGTGGTGGACGCCGGGCGAAGGCCACGGTTACGCGGCGATCACCTATGGCTGGCTGATCGGCGAATTGCTGCGCCGTGCCGACGGTCGTGGGCCGGGTGAATCCATCGTCGCGCGGGTCGCCAAGCCGTTGGGGCTGGACTTCCATGTGGGCCTGGCCGACGAAGAGTTCCATCGCGTGGCCCACATTGCGCGGGGCAAGGGCAATGTCGGCGATGCCGCCGCCCAGCGCCTGCTGCAAGTGACCATGCGTGAGCCAGCGGCCATGACGACCCGGGCGTTCACCAACCCTCCGTCGATCATGACCAGCACCAACAAGCCCGAGTGGCGACGCATGCAACAGCCAGCCGCCAATGGCCATGGAAATGCCCGCAGCCTGGCCGGGTTCTACGCCGGCCTGCTCGACGGCAGCCTGCTGGAAAGCGAAATGCTCAATGAGCTGACCCGCGAGCACAGCCTCGGCGAGGACAAGACCTTACTGACTCGGACCCGTTTCGGTCTGGGTTGCATGCTCGATCAACCGGACGTTGCCAATGCCACCTTCGGCCTTGGCCCGCGGGCGTTCGGTCATCCGGGTGCCGGCGGCTCCATCGGTTTTGCCGACCCGGAGCACGACGTGGCTTTCGGATTTGTGACAAATACCCTGGGGCCGTACGTCTTGATGGACCCGCGTGCGCAAAAGCTGGTGCGGGTTCTGGCCACTTGTCTGTAAAAGCGGTTATCGGGTTCCAGGGCTGGAACCCGATAGCCTTTTCAGTTTCAAAGCGTCAGTTTGTGCGGGCCGCTGTGGCCAGATTTTTTTGACTTCATTCTTGTGGATATCCAATGTCATCCAATAAAACCCTCGCCTTGGCCCTGTGCTTTGCTATTACCGGTTGCGCACAGACTCCACAGAGAGATGCGACAGCCCCCGTTGCCAAGACTGAAAGTGGCAGCCATTGGTACTGGCCATTCGGTTCCGACGAGAGCGCCGGTAAGCCTGCGGCCAAGCCGGAGGTGAAACCTGAAGTCAAACCCGTTGCGGTGGCCAAGGCCGAAACCGATAGCGGCAGCAAGTGGTGGTGGCCGTTCGGCGGCAGCAAGCAGAGCGCCGCCAAGGCTGTGCCGATGCCCGACCCGAAAGTCACCCAGGCCTGGCTTGACGACTATGAACCGCGCCTGCGGGAGGCGGTCAAGGGCAGTAACCTGCAACTCGAGCGCCGCGAAAACGTGCTGGTGGTGACTGCGCCGGTCGAAGGCTCGTTCAACCCTGACCGTCCGGCCATGCTGCTGCCGGTCACACTCGGTCCGTTGACCCGCGTTGCCAAAATCCTTGAAGCCGATCCAAAGTCCGCTGTGTTGATCCTCGGCCACAGCGATACGTCCGGCGCTGCACCTGCCAACGTCAAACTGAGCCAGGAGCGTGCCCAGGCCGTTGCGGCGATTTTCCGTCTCAGTGGTTTGCAGCGTGATCGCCTGATGCTGCGTGGTCTGGGCGGTGATGCGCCGCGCGCCGCCAACGACAGCGTGGAAGGGCGTGCGTTGAACCGCCGCGTGGAGCTGCTGGTGACCCCGCAAAACACCATGGCCGCACTGCTGAGCAAGTACAATATGCCGGCGCCGGCCCCTGTGACCAAGGTCACTGCTGCTGAGGTCAAGCCGGTCGCCAAGCCTGTGACACCGGCCCCGGCGGCTAAAAAAGCTGCTGTTCCAGCGGCGAAAAAAGCCCCCGCGAAAAAAGCACCGGCCAAGAAAACACCTGCGAAAACCGCAACGCCGGCGAAAAAGACCACGCCAGCCAAAGCCTCCGCGGCTGACAAGAAAGGCGCAGCCACCGATACTGCAAAGCAGTGATTCGTTAACCAAAAGGAATGCGCCATGACCCAGGGCCTGGCTGATATGCGTCGTGACTACACCCGTGATGGCTTGACCGAGGCACAAGCCCCGGCCGAGCCGTTTGCGTTGTTCCACCAATGGTTCGCCGACGCGGTGAAAACCGAACAGGTGCCGGTGGAAGCCAACGCCATGACCCTGGCCACCGTTGACCAGGACGGTCGACCGCACTGTCGCATTCTGTTGCTCAAGGGCCTGGACGAGCAGGGCTTCACCTTTTTCACCAACTACGACAGCGCCAAGGGCCAGCAACTGGCCGCGAATCCGTATGCGGCCATGACGTTTTTCTGGCCGGCGCTGGAGCGCCAGGTGCGCATCGAAGGGCGGGTGGTGAAGGTGACGCCTGAAGAGTCCGACGCTTACTATCAGGTCCGTCCACTGGGCAGTCGCCTGGGAGCCTGGGCGTCGCCGCAGAGCCGGGTGATCGCCGATCGTAGCGAGCTCGAAGCGCTGCTCAAGGACACCGAGCAACGTTTCAGCGACACCCAGCCCCATTGCCCGGAACACTGGGGTGGTTATCGCCTGCTGCCGGAACGCATCGAATTCTGGCAGGGTCGCCCAAGCCGCCTGCACGACCGCCTCAATTACCGCCAGCAGGGCGCCGACTGGATTCTTGAACGTCTGGCACCCTGAGCAGTCTACCGATCGGGATAGCCTGCCGCAGCGGCCTCCAGCCACTTCGGCAGGTCTCGACGCTTGATCTTCTGCGCCTGAGCACTCGCCAATCGTTCGAGCATGAAGGCTTTTTTCTGCTCGTCCTTGCCCGCCAGCGCTAGCGCCAGATCGCGGTCCATCCAGCGTTTGATCCGCACGTACAGCCACCAATGGAAGTACAAACCGGCAACAGTCGTGACGACGATGATAAAGTAATCCATGGGAATCCTTGGCCAGTGGGGCAGCTTTGCGAATTTGCCGCTACTGTGTGGGTTCGTGGAGGCGCCTTAACGGAGCCTGAATCAAACCAATTTTACCCGGGCGATGCCGTGACAGGCGTCAAGTAGCGGAGTTTAATGAACAACTGTTTTTTTGGAGTTGATGCTATGCGTAAGTCTGTTCTGCTGGTTGCTTCCTTTTCCACGATGGCGATGTTGCTCACTGGTTGCCAATCGAGCCTGACCGGTGACTCCTACTCCCGTGACGAGGCGCGTCGTGTGCAGACCGTTCGCATGGGCACCATCGAAGCATTGCGCCCGGTGAAAATCGAAGGCACCAAAACCCCGATCGGCGGCGCTGCAGGTGCAGTGGTCGGCGGCGTTGGCGGCAGTGCTATCGGTGGCGGTAAAGGCAGCGTCGTTGCAGCGGTTATCGGTGCCGTGGCCGGTGGCCTGCTCGGTTCAGCCGCTGAAGAAGGCCTGACCCGCACCCAGGGCGTGGAAATCACCGTGCGCGAAGACGATGGCAGCATGCGCGCCTACGTTCAGGAAGTTCAGCCGAACGAAGTGTTCCGTGTCGGCGAACGTGTGCGCATCGCCAGTGTGAATGGCACCAGCCGCGTTTCGCACTAAGCGCAAACACCGGCTAAACAAAAACCCGATCAGGTGACTGATCGGGTTTTTTGTTTTTCAGCTCAGGTGAGTCCTGATTGATGCTGGCCGTTATGGCGGTTTATCAGGAAGCCAGCGCGTTGTTCTTGCGGCTCGCCATCGCCGTCACCACATAACCGATCAGTGCAGCCAGAATCGAACCGGTCAAGATCCCCATGCGGTCCATCCCGGCGAAATCACTCACGCCTGGCTCGAAGGCCAGCGAGCCGACAAACAGGCTCATCGTGAAACCGATGCCGCAGAGAATCGCCACGCCCAGTATCTGGCCCCAATTGGCACCTTGGGGCAGGGCGGCGATACCGGTTTTCACGGCCAGCCAGGTCAGGCCGAAGACACCGACGGTCTTGCCCAGCAGCAGCCCGATGGCGATGCCCATGGGGACGTGGTGAGTGAAGCTCTCGACGGTGACACCGCTCAGGGACAGGCCGGCGTTGGCAAAGGCGAACAATGGCAGGATGCCGTAGGCAACCCACGGGTGCAGGGCATGCTCCAGGGCAAGCAGTGGCGAAGGTTCGGCATTTTTCGTGCGCAACGGAATGCAGAATGCCAGGGTCACGCCGGCCAGGGTGGCGTGGACACCGCTCTTGAGCACGCAGACCCAGAGGATCAGTCCAATGATCATGTAGGGCCCGAGCTTGACCACGCCAAGCCGGTTCATCCCGATCAGCGCCGCAATACAGGTCGCGGCCAGCGCCAGAGACAGGGTCGACAGCGCGCCGGAATAGAAGATCGCAATGATGATGATCGCGCCAAGGTCGTCGATGATCGCCAGGGTCATCAGGAACAGTTTCAGCGATACCGGAACCCGTTTGCCCAGCAGTGCCAGTACGCCAAGGGCGAAGGCGATATCGGTGGCGGTCGGGATTGCCCAGCCGTTCAGGGCGGCTGGCGTGTCGCGATTGAGGTACCAGTAGATCAGCGCCGGCACCACCATGCCACCAATGGCGGCTGCACCGGGCAGCACGATTTGCGACGGTTTGGACAACTGGCCGTCGAGTACTTCGCGCTTCACTTCCAGGCCGATGAGCAGGAAGAACAGCGCCATCAGGCCGTCGTTGATCCACAGCAGCAAGGGCTTGGCGATTTTCAGTGCGCCGATCTGGGCCACCACGGGGGTGTCCAACAGGCCGTTGTACAGCCACGACAGCGGCGAGTTGTTGATGATCAGAGCCAGAACGGCAGCGGCGATCAGTAACAGACCGCTGGCAGCTTCCAACTGAAAGAAACGCGTGAAAGTGCTACGCAGAGGCAAGGTCGCTCTCCATCCATGAATTCAAAAGGTGTTACACCCTAACAAGTACCGTTAGTTGTTAAAACAAAAGTTATATTCTTTTTTGTTATATGCCGTTACAGAGTGATCCCTCGGCACCGACCTGAGCCTAGCAGTTGCCCGGCGTATTGGATTTCATCTGTACCTGTGCTGGATGCAGGATTTTTCCTAAGCTTGTTGGCTGAGCCTTGTCAAAAGGCCGACTCCTGCCCGATACAACGAGAAAACCATCATGAGCGACAATCGACAGTGGTCCCGCGAAGCGATCCGGATCATCGAAGCCGATTTCCAGCGCAGCGCCGACACCCACTTGATCCCCTTGCCGCTGCCGGGTTTTCCAGGCATCGAGTTGTATTTCAAGGATGAGTCCAGCCACCCCACGGGCAGCCTCAAGCACCGTCTGGCCCGTTCGCTGTTCCTGTATGCGCTGTGTAACGGCTGGCTCAAGCCCGGTGCGCCGGTGATTGAGGCATCCAGCGGTTCGACGGCGATTTCCGAAGCGTACTTCGCGCGCATGCTGGGCTTGCCGTTCATTGCGGTGATGCCGGCGACTACGTCCAAGGAGAAGATTGCGCAGATCGCCTTCTACGGTGGTCAAAGCCACCTGGTGGACGATCCGACCCAGATCTACGCCGAGTCCGAGCGCCTGGCCCGTGAGCACGACGGGCACTTCATCGACCAGTTCACCTACGCCGAGCGCGCCACCGACTGGCGGGCGAACAACAACATTGCCGAGTCGATCTTTCAGCAGATGCGTTTCGAGCAGCACCCCGAACCGAGCTGGCTGATTTCCAGCCCCGGTACCGGCGGTACCACGGCCACTCTGGGCCGATATGTGCGTTATCGCCAGCATGGCACCCGCGTGCTGTGTGCCGATGCCGAGCGTTCGGTGTTCTTCGATTACTACCAGACCGGCGATGCCAGTCTGCGACTGGACCACGGCTCGCGTATCGAGGGCATCGGCCGGCCGCGCGTGGAAGCGTCGTTTCTGCCCAAGGTGATCGACGCGATGGTCAAGGTGCCGGATGCCTTGTCGCTGGCGGCCATGCACTACTTGGCGGAGCGTCTGGGACGGCATGTGGGCGGGTCGAGCGGGACCAACCTGATCGGCGCATTGATGGCCGCCCAGCACATGAAGGCGGCAGGGGAGACGGGGTCGATGGTGGCGATTCTGTGTGACGGCGGCGAGCGCTATGCCACGACCTATTACGATCAGGGCTGGCTCAAGGCTCAGGGGTATGAACTGAGCGGTTTGATGGCTGCGGTGGCAGCGACGGTGGAGCGGGGTGAGCCGTTGCCGGACTCGGTTTTGCGCGCCAATATCTGACACACCGAAGATCAAATGTGGGAGCGGGCTTGCTCGCGAAGACGGTTTCACATCCAACATATGCATTGGCTGATCCACCGCTTTCGCGAGCAAGCCCGCTCCCACATTAGAGTGGTATCAGGCCTCGAGACCGAGGATGTCCCGGGCCACCGCTTCAGCAATGCGAATCCCGTCAACACCCGCCGACAGGATCCCGCCCGCATAACCGGCCCCTTCACCGGCCGGGAACAAGCCCTTCACGTTCAGGCTCTGCAACGACTCGTTACGGGTAATGCGCAGCGGCGACGAGGTGCGGGTCTCGATCCCGGTCAGCACTGCGTCGTGCAGCGAGTAACCACGAATCTGCTTCTCGAATGCCGGCAAGGCTTCGCGAATTGCTTCGATGGCGAATGCCGGTAGTGCCAGCGCCAGATCACCCAGGGCAACGCCCGGCTTGTAGGATGGCTCGACGCTGCCCAGTTCGGTAGACGGTTTGCCCGCGATAAAATCGCCGACCAGTTGCGCCGGGGCTTCGTAGTTGCTGCCGCCCAGCACGAATGCGTGGGACTCCAGGCGTTCCTGCAGCTCGATACCGGCCAGCGGGCCGCCCGGATAATCGACTTCCGGCGTGATGCCGACGACGATGCCGGAGTTGGCATTGCGTTCGTTACGCGAGTACTGGCTCATGCCATTGGTGACCACGCGGTTTGGCTCGGAAGTCGCCGCCACCACGGTGCCGCCCGGGCACATGCAGAAGCTGTAGACCGAACGGCCGTTCTTGGCGTGGTGCACCAGCTTGTAGTCGGCGGCGCCCAGTTTCGGGTGGCCAGCGTATTTGCCCAGCCGCGCACGGTCGATCAGCGACTGCGGGTGCTCGATGCGGAAACCCACCGAGAACGGCTTGGCTTCCATGAACACGCCACGGCCGTGAAGCATGCGGAAGGTGTCGCGGGCGCTGTGGCCGAGGGCCAGGATCACGTGTTTGGAGTGGATCTGTTCGCCGCCATTGAGTTCGACGCCGACCAGTTGGTCGCCTTCGATCAACACGTCGGTGACGCGCTGCTGGAAGCGCACTTCACCGCCCAGGGCGCGAATCTGCTCACGCATGTTTTCCACCACGCCGGTCAGACGGAACGTACCGATGTGCGGTTTGCTGACGTAGAGGATTTCTTCCGGAGCACCGGCCTTGACGAATTCGTGCAGGACTTTACGGCCGAGGAATTTCGGGTCCTTGATCTGGCTGTAGAGCTTGCCATCGGAGAACGTCCCCGCGCCGCCTTCACCGAACTGCACGTTGGATTCCGGGTTGAGCACGCTTTTGCGCCACAGGCCCCAGGTGTCCTTGGTGCGCTGGCGTACTTCGGTGCCGCGCTCGAGGATGATCGGCTTGAAGCCCATTTGCGCCAGCAGCAGCCCGGCGAAAATCCCGCACGGGCCGAAGCCGACGACGATCGGCCGCACGCTCAGATCGGCTGGCGCCTGGCCGACTTCTTTGTAGCTGACATCCGGTGCCACGTTGACGTTACGGTCATCGGCAAACTTGTGCAGTACCGCCGCCTCATCGCGAACTTCAAGGTCGATGGTGTAGATGAAGCACAGTTCGGAGGACTTTTTGCGCGCATCGTAGCTGCGCTTGAACAAGGTGAAATCGAGCAGGTCATCGCTGGCAAGCCCTAAGCGCTGCACGATGGCAGGGCGCAGGTCTTCTTCGGGATGGTCGATCGGCAACTTGAGTTCGGTGATTCGTAACATGGCGGGATCCGGTTCGCGGGGCGCACAACTGCGCCAGGGCGTTTGAAACCCGCGATTATAAGCCTCAAAGGCGCAGGCCCGTGAGGCTTAAACGATCAGTCGTCGCGCGATCCGCCGAAATACCCGCAGCCGCGCTGTACCTGACCGTCGATGCGCAGCTCGGCACTCATGTGCTGGATGCTGCCGGTGCTGCTGTCGACGCAACGTTGCGGTGCAACCCACAGTTCGATGTGCTGGTTGTTGGCTTCGGTGCTGAGGTTGAAACGGCCATCGCCCAATTGCTCCTCGACGTAAGGCACGGCCAACGGCGGCTGGCCGGCCCGGTCGAGGACCATGCCTTTGCCGCTGACTTTCACGCTCCACTCCGGGGTGTGGCCGGCGGCGCGCAGGATCAGCAGCTTGAAATTCGGATCGTCGCACGCGGTGCCCGAGCGCTCGACGCGGTACAACTGCTCCAGATCGAGCTGGCCGTCACCACCGCTGCCGGCCACAACCCGCCCGCGCACGTCGGCAAACAGCTTGCCCTGCTTGTCCGCCAGGTTTGCGGCCTGCTGCAGGACGCTGGTACCGCCCGTGTCGTTGACCACGTAGCGGTTTGTCTGGTTGCACGGCTGGAACAGCAGTTTGCCGTCCGCCGCGGTCAACTGGCCTTGCATGCGTGTCTGGCCGACATGGGAGGCGTTCTGCCGCTCACCCTCGAACAACTGGCAAGCGGCGAACAGCGGAAGCAGGGCAACGAGGACTAAGGAACGGGCAACACGCATCTTGGGGTCTCCTGACAGGTGCCGCCACGTTACTCAGGCTGACCGTTCATCACAAGGCTGGAGTTGGTCACTGGCAAAGTAGAGGGTGATTTGCGGCAACATCCTGTGAATTATTCCGATGCCGAGTGTCACGATGCCGAAGGTAAGCTGCCGCGTTTTCGCAGGGGCGGATATGAAGAACGCAATGGGCTGGAAGATCTGGATGTTTTCAATTGTGATGACGGGGGCCACGGGCAGTCAGGCTGCCGAGATCAGTTTGTCTTCGGCAATCGACTTCACCCGAATGGAGTTGCTATTGAAGGACAACGACAGACTTCATTCGGTGTTTGAAATGAATGTCACGCTCAGTCCTGAAGCAACTGAGCGTATGCAGCGCATTACACGCGAGTCAATAGGCCAGAAATTGACGCTATCGATCAATGGTTGGAAGGTTTCTACGGCGACAGTGCAATCGGTCTTGGGCTCGCAGTTCAGGGTGTCCATCCCGAAAGCCATCGCCAAAGACCTCTTGCCCACGTTGGTTGATTGAGCTTGAGCCGGTTCAGCCTACGTGAAAGATCTGACCCGTTTGCAGGCCTTCCACACTCTTGGCGTAGGCCAAGGCCACATCCGCCGCAGGAACCGGCTTGAAACCACGGAAGTACGGCGCGTATTTGCCCATGGCTTCGACCAGGACATTCGGGCTGATCGAGTTCACCCGCAGGCCGCGCGGTAGCTCAATGGCGGCAGCGCGGACAAAGCTGTCCAGTGCACCGTTGACCAGCGCCGCCGAGGCGCCACTGCGAATCGGGTCGTGGCTGAGCACGCCGGTGGTGAAGGTGAACGAAGCGCCGTCATTGGCGAAGTCGCGGCCGATCAGCAGCAAATTGACCTGGCCCATGAGCTTGTCTTTCAGGCCCAGGGCAAAGCTCTCTTCGGTCATTTCGTTGAGCGGTGCGAAGGTCACGTTACCGGCCGCGCACACCAGTGCATCGAATTTGCCGGTCTGCTCGAACAGCTTGCGAATCGAGGTGCTGTCACTGATGTCCACCTGAAAGTCGCCGCTGGTGCGACCGATGCGGATGATTTCGTGGCGTTGCGACAGTTCCTTGTCGACTGCCGAACCGATGGTGCCGCCTGCGCCGATCAAAAGAATTTTCATGGGGGCTGATCCTCGTATGGGTTGAACGAGGTTTCAGTTTAGGGTGGTTTTTTCTCCGGATAAGCGCACTAATAGGCAACCTTTGGTTTTCAAATGGAAACAATCCATGAGCGAGATGGATGACCTGGCGGCGTTCGCGGTGTTGATCGAGGCGGGGAGTTTTACCCTGGCGGCGCAGCAGCTCGGTTGCAGCAAAGGCCAGCTGTCCAAGCGCATCAGCCAGCTGGAAGCGCAGTTTTCCGTGGTGTTGTTGCAACGTACCACCCGCCGCTTGAGCCTGACCGCCGCCGGTGCTGCGTTGTTGCCCCAGGCCCAGGCGCTGGTAGTGCAAGTCGAGCGGGCCCGCCAGGCCCTGGCGCGCCTGAAGGACGACATGGCCGGCCCGGTGCGGATGACGGTGCCGGTGTCGCTGGGGGAAACCTTCTTCGATGGCCTGTTGCTGGAGTTCTCGGCCAAGTATCCCCAGGTGCAGATCGAGCTGGAGCTCAACAACAGCTACCGCGAACTGTCTCGAGACGGCTTCGATCTGGCGATTCGTTCCGACGTTGCCATTGACCAGCGACTGGTGGCGCGTCCACTGCTGGCGTGGCAAGAGCTGACCTGTGCCAGCCCGGCTTATCTGGAGCAATACGGTGAACCGCAAACCCCCCAGGCGCTGGCCGAGCATCGCTGCCTGCTCAACAGCCATTACAGCGGCCGCGAAGAATGGCTGTATCACCAGCAACACGAGTTGTTGCGGGTGCGGGTGTCGGGGCCGTTCGCCAGCAACCACTACAACCTGTTGAAGAAAGCCGCACTGGTCGGCGCCGGTATTGCGCGCCTGCCATCCTACTGTTTGCCAACAGAGCTGGCGGACGGGCGCTTGCGATGGCTGCTGCGCGATTATCAGACCCGCAGCATGCCGATGTACCTGGTGCATCCATATCAGGGCGGTTTGCCCAAGCGCACGCAGGTACTGGCGGATTATTTGATCGGGTGGTTCAAGCGCAGTGGGGAGGTGCTGGATCGGTTGTAAGTCTTCACACGCATGTCCTGTAGGAGCGAGCCTGCTCGCGATGGACGTTAACGATGACGAGGGCTGTCTGAATGAACGCGGCGCCCTCCAGTTCTTCGCGAGCAAGCTCGCTCCTACAGAAGAGGGTTTGCGTAGTCAGGGAGGTTGGCAGACATAAAAAAACGGCCCGCAAAGGCCGTTTTTTTGTTTACCGCTAAGGCTTAGCCGCCCAAGTACGCATCACGCACTTTCGGGTCGGTCAGCAGCGCTTCACCGGTGCCTGTCATCACCACCCGGCCGTTCTCCAGAACGTAGGCTCGGTCAGCGATCTTCAGCGCCTGGTTGGCGTTCTGCTCGACCAGGAACACTGTCACACCGTCCTTGCGCAGCTGTTCGATGATGTCGAAGATCTGCTGGATGATGATCGGTGCCAGGCCCAGCGATGGCTCGTCGAGCAGCAACAGCTTGGGCTTGCTCATCAGCGCACGGCCGATGGCGAGCATTTGCTGTTCGCCGCCGGACATGGTGCCGCCGCGCTGGCTGAAGCGTTCTTTCAGGCGTGGGAAAAGTCCGAGAACCTTGTCCATCTGTTCCTGATAGTCGCCCTTGGCGGTGAAGAAGCCACCCATGGAGAGGTTTTCTTCCACGGTCAGGCGGGAAAACACCCGACGACCTTCCGGCACCACGGCGATGCTCTTGCGCATGATCTGCGAGGAGTCCTGGCCGACCAGTTCCTCACCCATGTAGCGGATGCTGCCGCTGTGGGCGCGCGGCGAACCGCAAAGCGTCATCAGCAGTGTTGACTTGCCGGCACCGTTGGCACCGATCAGGGTCACGATCTCGCCCTGGCGGACTTCGACGTTGACGCTGTGCAGGGCCTGGATCTTGCCGTAGAAGGTGGAAACGTTTTCGAACTGCAGCATTTACGCTTCCCCCAGGTAGGCTTTGATCACTTCAGGATTGTCGCGGATCTGTTCCGGAGTGCCGTTGGCCAGGGGGGTGCCCTGGTTGATCACGACGATATGGTCGGAAATGCTCATGACCAGTTTCATGTCGTGTTCGATCAGCAGCACGGTGACGTTGTGCTCTTCACGCAGCATGCTGATCAGCGCCTTGAGGTCCTCGGTTTCCTTCGGGTTCAGGCCGGCGGCCGGTTCGTCGAGCATGAGGATCCGCGGACGGGTCATCATGCAGCGGGCGATTTCCAGGCGGCGTTGCTGACCATAGGCCAGGGTGCCGGCCGGGCGGTTGGCGAACTCCTTGAGGTGAACCTTTTCCAGCCAGTACTCGGCGAATTCCATGGCCTCGCGTTCGCTTTTGCGGAACGCCGGGGTCTTGAACAGGCCGGCCAGGAAGTTGGTGTTCAGGTGACGGTGCTGAGCGATCAAAAGGTTCTCGACCGCCGTCATGTCCTTGAACAACCGCACGTTCTGGAAGGTACGCACCACGCCCTTGAGGGCGATCTTGTGGCCGGGCAGGCCCTCGATCGATTCGCCATCGAGCAGGATGCTGCCGCCGCTCGGCTTGTAGAAGCCGGTCAGGCAGTTGAACACGGTGGTCTTGCCGGCGCCGTTGGGGCCGATCAGTGCCACGACCTGTTTTTCCTTCACGCTCAAGGCCACGCCGTTGACCGCCAGCAAGCCGCCGAAGCGCATGCTCAAATTTTCTACTTTCAGGATCTCGCGGCTCATTTGCGCAGCTCCATGTGAGGGCGTTGCATGGGCAGCAGACCTTGAGGACGCCAGATCATCATCAGCACCATCAAGGCGCCGAACATCAACATGCGGTACTCACTGAACTCACGCATCATTTCCGGCAACAGGATCATCACCGTGGCTGCGAGCACCACGCCCAATTGCGAGCCCATGCCGCCCAACACGACGATGGCGAGAATGGTCGCCGACTCGATGAAGGTGAAGGACTCCGGTGTCACCAGACCCTGACGCGCGGCGAAGAAACTGCCGGCGAAACCGGCGAAGCAGGCGCCCAGGGTGAAGGCTGAAAGCTTGATGATCGTCGGGTTCAGACCCAACGCACGGCAGGCGATTTCATCTTCACGTAGCGCTTCCCAGGCACGACCCAGGGGCATGCGCAGCAAGCGATTGATGACGAACAGTGCGAACAGCGCCAGGAACAATGCGACCAGGTAAAGGAAAATCACCTTGTTGATCGAGTTGTATTCCAGACCGAAGTACTCGTGGAACGTCTGCAGGCCTTCAGCGGCTTTACGTTCGAAGGTCAGGCCGAAGAACGTCGGCTTCTCGATGTTGCTGATGCCGTTCGGGCCGCCGGTGATGTCGGTCAGGTTACGCAGGAACAGACGGATGATTTCGCCGAAGCCCAGGGTCACGATCGCCAGGTAGTCACCGCGCAGGCGCAGTACCGGGAAACCGAGCAGGAAGCCGAAAGTGGCCGCCATCATCCCGGCGATCGGCAGGCAGATCCAGAAGCTCAGGCCGTAGTAATGCGACAGCAGGGCATAACTGTAGGCGCCGACGGCATAGAAGCCGACGTAACCGAGGTCGAGCAGACCGGCCAGGCCGACCACGATGTTCAGGCCGAGGCCGAGCATCACGTAGATCAGCACCAGCGTGGCGATGTCCACCGCACCGCGAGAGCCGAAGAACGGCCAGACCAGGGCACCGGCGATCAGCGCGATGATGATCCAGCGCTGAGTGGTCGGCAGGGTCAGGAAGTTGCTGGCCTTGGCCGGGATCAGCGGCATGCTCGGCGAAGAACGCCAGGCCGAGCTGATCTGCTGGTCGAACAGCACACGCAGGAACATCAGCACCGAGCACACCGCGATGGTGATCAGGGTGGCGTCGCTGGTGCCATGAACTTCGAGGTTGATGCCGACGATGGTCAGCTTCAGACCGAGTACCGGGTAGGCCACGGCCCACACCAGCAAAGCGCTGAACAGCGCCTGTTTAAGATTCCTAGTCATACTTTCTCAACCTCCGGACGGCCCAGCAGGCCGGTTGGCCGGAACAACAGCACCAGAACCAGCAGACCGAACGCCACGACGTCCTTGTACTGGTCGCCGAAGATATCGGCACCAAAGGCTTCCGCCACACCCAGTACCAGCCCGCCGAGCATGGCGCCCGGAATACTGCCGATACCGCCCAGTACCGCGGCGGTGAAGGCCTTGAGGCCGACGAGGAAACCGGCGTTCGGGTTGATCACGCCGTACTGCATACTCAGCAGGACGGCGGCAATCGCTGCCAGCGCCGCACCGATGACGAAGGTCAGGGCGATGATGTTGTTGGTGTTGATACCCAGCAGGTTGGCCATCTTGATGTCTTCGGCACAGGCGCGGCAGGCGCGACCCAGGCGAGAACGGGAGATGAACAGCGTCAGGCCGAGCATGGCGACAAAGGTCACCACGAACACCACGATTTGCATGTAGGAAATCAGCACTTCATGTGCGCCACCTGGCCCAAAGGCAAAGTTGCCCGGAATCAGGTTGGAGATGGATTTGTCCTTGGAGTCTTGCGCCAGCAGAACGGTGTTCTGCAGGAAGATCGACATGCCGATGGCGGAAATCAGCGGGATCAGACGGTTGCTGCCGCGCAGGGGGCGGTAGGCGATCCGTTCGATGCTGTAGCCGTAGGCACTGGTTACAACGATGGTTGCGAGAAAAGCGGCGGTCATCAACAGCGGCACGCTGTCGAGTCCCAGCATGGCCAGCCCGGCGATGGCGATGAACGCCACGTAGGAGCCAATCATGTACACCTCGCCGTGGGCGAAGTTGATCATTCCAATGATGCCGTAGACCATCGTATAGCCGATGGCGATCAGGGCATACGTGCTGCCAATGGTCAGGCCATTAACCAGCTGTTGGAAGAAGTGATAGATGTCAGGCATTACAGCGCTCCTAAAAACCTGATACGCATTTCACTGGTGGAGTCATTTTCCCGCCCGAGCCCCGTGGATCTGCATCCACTTCGAATTCGGGGTTTGCCAGCGAACCGCTGATGACGGTTTTGAGATTTTCAGGTGGGGAGACTGGCGGATCACGCCAGCGCGGCCCAATACGTTCGTAAAACAAAGCCCACGGCACGCCGTGGGCTTTATTGGCAGTCAGTCTGGCAACGCCTTACTGAGGCTTGGCTTCAGTTTTAGGTTTGCCGAAGTGCCACTCGTAAACCACGAATTTGAAGTCTTTCAGGTCGCCTTTTTCGTCGAAGCTCAGGTCGCCGGTAGGCGTCTTGAAGGTGCCCGCGTGGATGGCTTCAGCCACTTTGGCGGAGTCTTCGGACTTGGCAGCCTTGATACCTTCGGCGATCACGGTCACAGCCGAGTAGGCCGGGAACACGAACGGACCGCTTGGATCTTCTTTCTTGGCTTTGAACGCATCAGCCAGGGCAACGTTGGCCGGATCCTGGTCGAAGGATTTCGGCAGGGTCACCAGCAGGCCTTCGGAAGCGTCCTTGGCGATCTGCGAAATGGAGTCGTTACCCACGCCTTCCGGACCCATGAACTTGGCTTTCAGACCTTTTTCCGCAGACTGACGCAGGATCAGGCCCAGCTCCGGGTGGTAGCCGCCGTAGTAGACGAAGTCGACGTTGGCTTGCTTGAGCTTGGCGATCATCGACGAGAAGTCTTTGTCGCCGGCGTTGATGCCTTCGAACACGGCAACTTTGACGCCTTTGCCTTCCAGGGTTTTCTTCACGGCAGAGGCGATGCCTTCACCGTATTGCTGTTTGTCGTGCAGAACAGCAACGATCTTCGGTTTTACGAAGTCGGCAATGTAGTTACCGGCGGCAGGGCCCTGGGCGCTGTCCAGACCGATGGTGCGGAACACCATTTTGTAACCACGGGCGGTGATGTCCGGGCTGGTGGCAGCCGGGGTGATCATAATCACGCCTTCGTCTTCGTAGATGTCCGAAGCCGGTTGAGTGGAGCTGGAGCACAGGTGACCGACTACGAACTTGACGCCGTCGTTGACGACCTTGTTCGCGACTGCCACAGCTTGTTTCGGATCACAGGCGTCATCGTATTCAACGGCTTCGAGTTTCTTGCCGTCCACGCCGCCCTTGGCGTTGATTTGCTCGATGGCCATTTTGGCGCCACTGAACTGCATGTCGCCGTATTGGGCTACAGGGCCGGTCTTAGGGCCGGCGATGCCGATCTTGATGGTGTCAGCTGCGAACGAATGGCTGGCAACCCCGGCCAGAACCATAGCGGCAAACAGTTTGGAAATCTGCTTAGTAGCCTTAGTCATAGTGCTCCACTCTTACTGTTGTAGTTTTTATAGTCCTGGCGCCGAAAGCAGCAGAACCGGGTCGGATATCTGCGACATTCCCCGGAAAAGTCCCTCGGCAACTGTACCGGTACAGTGTAGAGCGCCGATTGTCAGCCTGGGAAGGCAGCGCCGGGGGACAAAACCTGCAAGTGTCGCTTTATTGAAAGTAAAAGACAGAATTGCGGCGGGGTGTTGAGGGGCTTATAGCCGTATTCAGTGCATTCCCTGGCTTTCCTGCGCTTTTCATTTCGGTCACTCAATTGCATCCGGGTTTTTCTGCCCGTCCACCGACGTTATCATTCGCGTCGATTTCTTTTCCGGACAGTCCCATGAATCAAGAACCTAGCACCCTCTATGCCAAGCTGCTTGGTGAAACCGCATCTATTACCTGGAAAGAGCTGGAGCCGTTCTTCGCCAAGGGTGCCCTATTGTGGGTCGATCCTGGCCTGGATCTGATCGCCGCCGCCGAGGCCGTTGCCCAGGATGAAGGGGAGAAAGTGGCTGCCTGGCTGGCCGCCGACAAGCTCGGCAAGCTGTCTGAAACGCGGGCGCTGGATCTTTTTGAACGTGATCCACAGCTGTGGGCCGTGGTTGTTTCACCGTGGATTCTGATCCAGGAAAGGGCGCAGGCTTAAAAGGTCGCACCTTATTGGTGCGTTCATTTCTGAGGGAAAAGTGTGTAGCCGAGTAGCGTGATGGCATGTTGCCGTAGAGAAAGGCCACAGCCTCACGGTGACGTAAACGTAACGGGAACAGTTGGAAGGACAACTGAACGTCTGCTCAATTGTTTCTGGATGTTGATTTGCGTTGATTGTGGGGCCGCCTTCGCGAGCAAGCCCGCTCCCACATTTAACCGTGTTCTTCCAGAAGGAATGCAGTCGAATGTGGGAGCGGGCTTGCTCGCGAATGGGGACGACGCTTAGTGAGCGGTCTTACCCGTATGGTTATTCAACGAAATAACCTTGGTCTTGCCGATGCGGTGACGGTAGATCTCGCGCAGGTACTTGATCGATTTCTTCACGCAATCCCGGGACAGGCGGATGTCGTTGATCGAGACGAACTTGTCCTTGTCGTTGATCAGTTCACGGTACTTCTTCTCGTACATCGGCTTGATCGCGTACCAGTTGGTATCGAGGATCTTCGCCGGGTTCTCGAATTCGTTGAGTAGTTCGTCAATCCGGTCTTCATCGAACTGTTCGTTGATGATGAAGTCCAGGATCGAGTTGTCCAGGGTCTCGTCGAAGCGGTACGGGTTTTTCGCGAAGCAGCGCTTGATGAAGGCCACGATCAGCGTCAGGAAATCGTCCGACAGGCACGGGCTCTTGGCGATCAGGGTGGTCAGCGACAGGTTGGCCGAAGCACCGATCACCAGCGCGTAGCGCTTGAGCGTGGTGTTGGGAAACAGGCTGTTGAGATGAGTCTTCAACCGGTTCAAATCCATGTAGGACAGCTTGTAGTCCTTCGGCAACGAAACGATCGACACCACCGACGAGCAATTCTTGAAGAAGTGCAGGTCATGCAGGGCCGCCGCGTCGTAACCCGAGTTCTTGTACTGCTCCAGCGACGCGCGATAGCGCTTGGACTCGATCGGCAACAGGCTGATGCCCTCGATGGCCTGGGTGACCTTGTTGAAGTGCGGCAGGTCGATCGAGCGGAAGAACAGGTCGTCGATGTTCAGGCGTTGCGGCTCTTTCTCGAACACCTTGAATTTGTCGCTGCTCGGCGCCGGGGTTTCCGGCACAACGGACTCGGCGTAGGCAATCGCCACCGGACCGGCCAGGCTCATGAACAGGTCGTTGGCGTCCAGGCGAATGGTTTCGCCGATGTCGATGCCGGCGCGACGGAAATAGTTCTGGTCGTAGTCGGTGGTCACCGCCTGGGCCGTCAGAATGTTGAAGATCTGCTGCGAGATGTATTGGTTGGCATGCTTTTCCATGGCATTGACATCAATGTTCTGGATATTGCCGTCATCGTTCTCTTCGGCGTAACGCATGATGTCGTTGGAGATCAGCATCATCGCGTTCCATGGGCGGATGCGGCCCATGACGCTGGCTTCGCTGCTGTCTTCGTTGGCGAAGTTGTAGGAGAAGTCCCACTCTTCCGACAGGTATTTGCACAACAGGCGACCGGCGTTGATGTGCAGCGCCTCGGACATTTCACTGCGGTGATCTGAAATGTTCGGCAGTACACAGATGCCACTGGTGAAGATCGGTTCGAAGACGAAGGAGTGGCCGCTCTTGCTGTCGTGCTCGTCCATCGGCTTGGTGTCGAACGTCTTGTTCATGTACGAGTGCTGCTGGGCCAGGCCGAACTCCGAGGCCATGCCCGAGCCGGTACCGCCGCCGGCACTGAAGATCGAGAAATACAGGCGCGACTGGTTGGCCTTGATGCCGCAGCTGTCGATCAGGTACGAGTGAATCATTTTCCAGTCGGGGCTGGAGAAGCGCTGGGTGTCCTTGTTCAGGATGATCTTGGCCAGGTACTGGCCGAGGATCGGCGCGTTACCGGCGCCACCGGCGTGGACTTCCGACAGGTCCATGATCTTCATCTTGCTGTAGTCGCGCAGAAAGCCGCTTTTTTCGCCCTTGCGCGAGAAACGGATGCGCCCGGCGATGTCCTTGTCCAGGTCGCCGAGCATCACCAGCGGCTCGACCAGAAACACCGGCTTGGTGTTTTTGTTCTGGCCCAGGCGCAGGTTGTTGCGGATCCACTGGGCCGGGCTGTAACCCTTTTCGGCAAAGCGCTTGTCCGGCGACAGGCGATCTTCGTTATTGAATTCATTGAGGTAGAACTTGCGGGCGTTGTACACCAGTTCCGCCACGTCCAGCGCAATGTTCGAGCCACAGCGGCCCAGGCCGATCAGGCACACCGACGGGAATTCCTGATCGCTGTGCTGTTCGCTGTCGCCCTCCAGGTGCGGTGCGCGCGGGAACACCATGTCGCGCAGGCCGTCGAGGTTGTCGAGGATGCGGTCGGTGTTGGTTTCGGTGAAGTACAGGTATTGCTGGGTCGCCAACGGGCGCGATTGAATCAATGGCTTAGGTGATGACGGGCTGTTGGCCGCGGGGCTCAACGTCAGATCGGTTACCGCAGTGGCCGGGTTGTTTTTAGAAGTCATAGTTCGCCATCTACCTGGGCTGATTGGTTGGCCGACTCACTGTCGTCGAACCGTCACGGAATACAATCGCGTCTTTTTTCAGCGCGTACTTGGACCATGCCTTGGTCTTTAGCCTGAGCATTGCTCGGAGTGAATCCTTTCCTGAGTCATGATGAATCGGCCAATATTCGGTGATCTTTAATCAAGAAGAGGCAAAATGATGTCAACGCTACCTTCGCTAGGGTTTGCCGGGATCGGCCTGATGGGGCTGCCGATGTGCCGGCGCCTGCTGGCCGCGGGTTATCCGCTGGCGGTATGGAATCGCAATCCGGACAAGTGCAAGCCGCTGGTGGAGGCCGGCGCGCGCCAGGTCGCCAGCCCGGCCGAACTGTGCCAGCACGCTGACGTGGTGATGCTGTGCCTGGCCGATACCTCGGTCGTACGCGAGGTGGTGTTTGGTCCGGCAGGTGTTGTGGAGGGCGCAAAAAAAGGCCAGCTGCTGGTGGATTTCTCCAGCCTGGAGCCCAACGCTACGCGGGAAATGGCCGCAGAACTTGCCGCTAAAACCGGCATGGGCTGGCTCGATACGCCGGTGTCCGGTGGCGTGGTCGGTGCCGAGGCTGGAAGCCTGGCGATCATGGTCGGCGGTGAGCTACAGGATCTGGAGCGGGTCCGGCCTGTCCTGTTGAGCCTGGGGCAACGTGTGACGCATATGGGCGGCGTCGGGGCCGGGCAGGTGACCAAGGCGTGCAATCAGATGATCGTCGCCTGCAATGCATTGGTGATTGCCGAAGTGGTCGCGTTGGCGGAGCGTTCCGGGGTTGATGCCAGTCTGATCGCCGAAGCGCTGGCCGGCGGCTTTGCCGATTCGAAACCCTTGCAGATCCTGGCCCCACAGATGGCGCAAAACCGTTTCGAGCCGGTCAAATGGCACGTACGGACGTTACTCAAGGATCTGGATACAGCAGTGAAGTTTTCCCGTGAACAAGGCTCGGCGACACCGATCAGCGGTCTGGCCGCGCAGTTGATGCGCCTGCATGGGAGTCAGGGGTTTCTTGAAAAGGACCCGTCTACATTAGTACAGATGTACCGTGAACCAGGCTCAGCGTCGTGACGGTGTAGGCGTGCTTGCGCTGGTTGATTTCGTTCAGCACCGGATGCAGTTCGGCCAGCGGCACCGGCCGACTCAGCAGATAGCCCTGAACGAAGTCACAGCCATGGTCTTCCAGGAACTGGTACTGCTCGAAGGTTTCGACCCCTTCGGTGACCACTTGCAGGTGCAGGGTATGGGCCATGACGATAATCGCCTGGACGATTTCCATATCCTGGGTCGCCTTGGGAATGTCCTGGATGAACGAGCGGTCGATTTTCAGCGTGTTGAGCGGCAAGCGCTTGAGGTAGGCCAGGGATGAATAGCCGGTGCCGAAGTCATCGATCGACAGCGAAACGCCGAGGGCGCGTATCTGGCGCAGCAGCACCAGGGTGTCGGCGATATTGCCCATCAAGGCGTTTTCGGTGACCTCCAGTTCCAGACGGTGGGGCTCCACACCGGAGGCCCGCAATGCGTACTCGATTTCATCGGCCAGTTCTTCGCGCGCCAGGTTCAGGGGCGAGCAGTTCACGGCGATCTTCAGGTCATCACAGCCTTGGCGCGACAACTCGCCCAGATCCTCGCAGGCCTTGCGCAGCACCCAGTTGTCCAGCTCGGCGATCAGGCCATTGGCTTCGGCGATGGCGATAAAACGATCCGGTACGAGGAAACCGTGGACCGGGTGTTGCCAGCGGATCAAGGCTTCGAGCTTGCTCACCTGACCGGTCTTGAGGTCATAGATGGGCTGGTAATAGAGCATCAGGCCGGTGTCTTCACGCAGGGCGTGGCGCAACTCTTCTTCCAGTTGCAGCTCGAGTGTGGCGCGGGTTTTCAGGTCTGCACTGAAAAAACTCAGCCCGTTCCGGCCGCCACCCTTGGACTGATACAGCGCCAGATCGGCGTTTTTCAACAGTTCCTCGCAGGTCTTGCCGTCTTCCGGAAACAGGCTGATGCCGATGCTGGTGGTCATGACCATGCGCCTGCCGGCCAACTCGATGGGCTCCTTCATTTTCAGCATGATGCGTTGGGCCATCTGCCGCGCTTCGTCACGATCACGCAGGTCGATGAGCAGGCAGAACTCGTCGCCGCCGAAGCGAGCGACCACATCCTCATGACTGCGAACAGAGCTCTTGATGTGCCCGGCAAGCACTTTGAGCAGTTCGTCACCGGCATCGTGGCCAAGGCTGTCGTTGATCCGCTTGAAATGGTCGATGTCCAGGAACATGACCGCCAGCATCCCGCCTTTGTTGGTTTTCTCGATGAGTTTTTCAGCGAAGACCTGGTTGAACCCGCGGCGGTTGATCAGGTTGGTCAGCGCATCGTAGTTAGCCAGCTGTTGCAGCGACATGCGCGCCTGGTCAAGTTGGCTTAGCAGGGAGTTGACCCGTTGCAGGTCGTGGTCCTTGTGTTGCAGCTTCTTGTCCGCCAGTGCCGCGCTGATGCTGCTGCCGATGATCAGCAGGGTGATGACCGTCACGGTCAGCGCCAGTTGCAGATGGCGATGTTCGCCGGTTTGCGCTGGCAGGCTGTCGCTGGGCATCACCATGTTGAAGGCGGCCATGGCAGTGAGGTGCATACCGAGGATGCCCGCCCCGAGCACCAGGCTGGCGCCGAATTTGAAAAGCTGATGCAGCATGCCTGCACCGTCGCGCAGATACCATGCCAGCAACAAGGCGGCCAGCGCGGCACCGATCGCGATCGCGATGGAAAGGGCGAACAGGCCCGGATGGTAATAGACCGAGGCATTGGAGTGCATGGCCGTCATGCCCACGTAATGCATGGTCGCGATACCCAGGCCGATCCCGACCGATGACGTGAGGCACTGTCGAAAACTCAGCTCAGGAAGGCTGAGGGTACGCATCGCCAGCCATGCGGCGAACAGCGCGATGGTTAGCGAGAACACCGTGACAGGCAGTTGGTAGTGAAGATCGATAGGCGCCTGGAATGCCAGCATCCCGACGAAATGCATGGCCCAGATGCCGCCGGCCAAGCATCCGCTGCCCACCCAGCGCCAGAGCGTTTGGGACGCGGATTTTTCAGCGTGAGCAACCCGTTCGGCCATGTCCAGTGTCGCGAAACCGCCGACACAGGCGACCAGATAAGCCAGCAGCACCAGAAACGGGTCATGTGTGCAATTAAGTATGACCTGCCCAGTCTCTGGTAGCTCGGTAATGAAATGCAAACCAAGCCACTCCATAGCATGCCCCATCGTTAAGCTTCAGGTCGGCGCAAGGAGCGTCGGCGAATGTCGTGGAGTATAGAGGGCGTGGGTGGAGCGCAAGCGGTAGTGGCACATTGATGCCAATTTTTTTGATATTAGCCTAATAGCGATTAGTGCTATGACTCAGGCTATTTGCTTCTGAGGCGTCTCGAACGCGGGTTGCAGGGCCGGCAAGCCGAAAGCGGCACGGGCCGCGTCGCAATCGGGATTTGCCAGGCCATCGACCCACGAAGCGTCGAACTCCCGACAGGTGCTGGAGCGTTTTTCGTAAATGGAGCACTGCACCGTACTGCCCACGTCTCCGACCAGGCTGGTGCAGCGCACGGGTTTGCAGCCGGTTCCGAGCATCGCGACCCGACTGGGGCTGATCTGCTCGACAAGCTCATCGGGTACCGTCCCCCCGGACGAGGCGCATTCACCCCAGAAAAATGACACGCGAAAATGAGAACAGCAGGCACCGCAATTCAGACACGGACTGGCTTCGGACATGGGCGATTATCTAAGGAGGAGTGGAGACACAGGGGGGGAAACAAGGCCGCTATTCTAGGCTTCGCCAACGGCTTGGGAAGGGGGGCTGAAAGGTATTTTTCATCGGTCGGACGGACTGCGAAATACCCGTCCCGCGAAAGCTCCTACAGATTGCGTCCCATGGGTTGGTATCAGCCTGGCGAATAATGAAAGACAGGCGCGGCCGGCCTGTCTAGATTGCAAAGTCCGGGGGCAGTGACGCCCCAAAAACAATAAAAGAGACGGACCCATGCAGAACTCGACCCAAGCGGCCAATGCCTGGCGCATTCTGTTCCTGTTGTTCCTGGCCAATCTGTTCAATTTTTTCGACCGCACCATCCCGGCCATCATCATCGAGCCCATTCGCATGGAATGGCACCTCAGTGATTTCCAGTTGGGGATCATCGGGACGGCATTCACCATCGTCTACGCCATTGCCGGCTTGCCGCTGGGGCGCATGGCCGATACCGGCTCGCGCAGCAAGCTGATGGGCTGGGGGCTGGCGGTATGGAGCGGTTTGACAGCCGTCAACGGCATGGTGGGCAGTTTCTGGAGCTTCCTGATCGTGCGCATGGGCATCGGCATCGGCGAGGCCAGTTACGCGCCAGCCGCCAACTCGCTGATCGGCGACTTGTTTCCGGCGCACCGTCGGGCGCGGGCCATGGGGATCTTCATGCTGGGGCTGCCCTTGGGGCTGTTGCTGGCGTTCTTCACCATTGGCGCGATGGTCAAGGCCTTCGATAGCTGGCGCGCACCGTTCTTTATCGCGGCGGTGCCCGGGCTGATCCTGGCGATCTTCATGTTTTTCATCAAGGAACCGAAGCGCGGCGCTGCCGAGAGCGTTCAGGTTTCGCAGGAAAAAATCGATCGGCCGATCCGTCGGGTATTGGCAGTGCCAACCTTCCTGTGGCTGGTGATGGCCGGCCTGTGTTTCAACTTCGCCACCTATGCTTGTAACTCGTTTCTGGTGCCGATGCTGCAACGCTACTTCCTCATGCCGTTGCAGGATGCCGCAGTGGCGACCGGAGTTATTGTCGGTGTGACCGGGCTGGTCGGCCTGACCCTCGGTGGCTGGATCGCGGACAAGATTCACCAGCGCATCGCCAACGGACGGCTTTTGTTTGCCGCCTTCAGCCTGGTGATTTCGACGGTCTGCACCGCGTGGGCGCTGCATTCCGGGCGAATCGAGATCGGTGTGTTTGTCGCGGTATTCAGTATGGGCTGGCTGTTCGCCTACAACTTTTATACCTGCGTGTACACGGCGATTCAGGATGTGGTCGAGCCGCGGTTGCGGGCAACGGCGATGGCGCTGTTCTTTGCCGGGCTGTACCTGTTGGGCGGTGGCCTGGGGCCGGTGGTGGTCGGGGCCTTGTCGGATCACTTCGCCCACACGGCGATGCTTGCGGCGGGCGCGGAGCAAATGACTGAGGCGTTTAAAGCGGTCGGCCTGCATGACGCGATGTACCTGATACCGGTGGCGTTGTTGCTCACCGTGGTGTTTCTGTTCCTGGCTTCGCGGTGTTTTGTGAGGGACGCCAAGCGGATGAAGGACGGGTTGGTGGCGGTGGTTGAGCCTGACAGTTCTGCGGTGACTGCTTAACCGCTATCGCGAGCAAGCTCGCTCCCACAGGAATCTCATAGGCACTGAAGATCCAATGTGGGAGCGAGCTTGCTCGCGATGAGGTCATCAGCAGCACTACTGAATTTGAAGTAAACAAAAAAGGCCCGCATCGCTGCGGGCCTTCTTTTCATAGCGGTGGAGGAGGGTTGTTAACCCGCCACCAGCACCCGAATCGCTTCCAGTCGCAGCGCAGCCTTGTCGAGCATGGCCAAGCCTTGCTCGCGTTGTTTGCGCAGGGCCACCAGTTCGCTGTCGCGCACGGTCGGGTTGACCGCTTGCAGGGCGGTCAGGCGCGCCAGTTCTTCGTCGGTATCGGCGGCCAGGCGACGCTGCGCCTCGGCGACACGTTCAGTGTGGCGCGGCAGGATCTTCGCTTCACCGGCGTTGATCCGTGGCGTCAGTTGGTCACGCTGGGCCTGGATGAACTTGTTGGCGCTGGCACGCGGCACGCTTTCGAGCTGATCGTTCAAGGTTTCGAACGATACGCGGGCCGACAGGTCGTTGCCGTTGGTATCGAGCAGGCAACGCAGGGCGGCCGGTGGCAGGTAACGGCCCAGTTGCAGCGAGCGCGGGGCAACCACTTCGCTGACATAGAGCAGTTCCAGCAACACGGTGCCAGGTTTCAGCGCCTTGTTTTTGATCAGCGCCACGGCGGTGTTGCCCATGGAGCCGGACAGCACCAGGTCCATGCCGCCCTGAACCATCGGGTGCTCCCAGGTGATGAACTGCATGTCTTCGCGAGACAGCGCCTGGTTACGGTCGTAGGTAATGGTCACGCCTTCGTCGTCGCCCAGCGGGAAGCTGGCGTCGAGCATTTTTTCGCTCGGCTTGAGGATCAGCGCGTTTTCCGAATGGTCTTCGCTGTCGATGCCGAAGGCGTCGAACAGGGTTTCCATGTAGATCGGCAGGGCGAACTGATCGTCCTGTTCGAGGATGTCTTCAACCAGCGCATCACCTTCGCCAGCGCCACCGGAGTTGAGCTCCAGCAAACGGTCGCGGCCGGTGTGCAGCTCGGCTTCCAGACGTTCACGCTCGGTACGGGCTTCGTCGATCAGCGCTTGCCACTCACCGTCATCGGCTTCTTCGAGCAGCGGCAGCAGGCGCGGGCCGAACTGGTGCTGCAAGGCGTTGCCGGTCGGGCAGGTGTTGAGGAACGCATTCAGCGCTTCGTGGTACCACTGGAACAGGCGCTCTTGCGGGCTGGTTTCCAGATACGGCACGTGCAGTTCGATGATGTGCTTCTGGCCGATCCGGTCCAGTCGACCGATACGTTGTTCCAGCAGGTCCGGGTGGGACGGCAGATCGAACAGCACCAGGTGATGGGAGAACTGGAAGTTGCGACCTTCACTGCCGATTTCCGAGCAGATCAGCACCTGCGCGCCGAATTCTTCGTCGGCGAAATAGGCGGCGGCGCGGTCACGCTCGAGGATGTTCATGCCCTCGTGGAACACCGTAGCCGGGATGCCGGAACGCACGCGCAGGGCGTCTTCCAGGTCCATGGCGGTTTCGGCGTGGGCGCAGATCACCAGCACTTTGGTGCGCTTGAGCATCTTCAGTTGATCGATCAGCCATTCGACGCGCGGGTCGAATTTCCACCAGCGTTCTTCTTCGCTGGCGTCCGGTTGGGCCTGGAAGCTGACTTCCGGGTACAGCTCGGCGTGATCGCCCAATGGCAGTTCGAGGTATTCGTCCGGGCACGGCAGCGGGTACGGGTGCAGCTTGCGCTCCGGGAAACCCTGCACGGCAGCGCGGGTGTTGCGGAACAGCACGCGGCCGGTGCCGTGGCGGTCGAGCAATTCACGCACCAGACGCGCGCTGGCTTCGGTGTCGCCATCGTTGACGGCGGCCAGCAGGGCTTCGCCTTCGTTGCCGAGGAAGCCGTGGATGGTCTTGTGGGCTTGCGGCGACAGGCGTCCCTTGTCCAGCAACTCCTGAACGGCTTCAGCCACCGGGCGATAGTTTTCGCTCTCGGCGCGGAAGGCTTGCAGGTCGTGGAAACGGTTCGGGTCGAGCAGGCGCAGACGAGCGAAGTGGCTGTCCTGGCCCAGTTGTTCCGGGGTGGCAGTCAACAGCAGCACGCCAGGAATGGTCTCGGCGAGTTGCTCGACCAGGGAATACTCAGGGCTGACCTGATCTTCGTGCCACACCAGGTGGTGAGCCTCGTCGACCACCAGCAAGTCCCAGCCCGCCGCGAACAGCGCGTCCTGGGCTTTCTCGTCGTCCACCAACCACTCAAGCGCGACCAGTGCGAGCTGGGTGTCTTCGAAGGGGTTGCTGGCATCGCTTTCGATGAAACGTTCTTCGTCGAACAGCGCGACCTGCAGGTTAAAGCGGCGGCGCATCTCGACCAGCCACTGGTGCTGCAGGTTTTCCGGAACCAGGATCAACACGCGGTTGGCGCGGCCCGAGAGCAATTGGCGATGGATCACCAGGCCGGCTTCGATGGTTTTGCCCAGGCCCACTTCGTCGGCCAGCAGAACCCGTGGCGCGATACGGTCGGCGACTTCGCGGGCAATGTGCAACTGGTGCGCGATCGGTTGCGCACGCACGCCGCCCAGACCCCAAAGGGAGGACTGCAACTGGCGACTGGTGTGTTCCAGTGTGTGGTAACGCAGGGAGAACCAGGCCAGCGGGTCGATCTGGCCGGCGAACAGACGGTCGCTGGCCAGGCGGAACTGGATGAAGTTCGACAGTTGGGTTTCCGGCAGGGTGACCACTTCGTTCTGCCCGTTGAGGCCGTGGTAAACCAGCAGGCCATCGACGTCGTCGACTTCGCGAACGGTCAGCTTCCAGCCTTCGAAGTGAGTGATGGAGTCACCGGGCGAAAACCGCACACGGGTGAGGGGCGCATTCCTTAGCGCGTACTGGCGAGTGTCGCCAGTGGCCGGATAGAGCACGGTCAACAAGCGGCCGTCCTGTGCCAGAACGGTGCCTAAACCCAGCTCGGCTTCGCTGTCACTGATCCAGCGTTGCCCCGGTTGATACTGCTGCGCCATGCTGCCTGACTCCCACCTGAAAAAGCGGGCTATCTTAACGGAATGAGGGCTTCAGGGCCAAAGGACTCTCAGAAAAACTCACAGTCATACGTTAGCCCACCTGTGCATGACGCGCCGCCCGGTGCACTAATGAGTGCCAAATGAGTCACAGTTTGCGACCGATGGCTCAAGTCGCCATCCCCGCAGCCGACAGCCTGCTGACAGGAGACTGAAAACCATGCTGCCACCGATGCTCCCCTTGAGTGCCGTGCCGATCACTTCACAGTCCGACCCGATCCGTCAGCGTCCGGATATTCCTCCGGTGGTGCCGGTGCAGGAAAGCTCCAGTGAAAGCACGATCGACCTGCAAAAGCGCAACCCTGAGGAGGATGGACTGGTGCTGCGCGAGGAACAGCGCCGCAGGCAGGAGCAGGAACGACGTCGCCACGAAGCTGATAATGACCCGCAGGCTCACCTGGCAATTCCCGGTGATGAACTCAATGCCGACAACACCGTGCCGGTGGTGCCGCTGATGGAAGATCAGCCGCGGCAAGGGTTGTGGGTCGATATCGAGATTTGAGCGCAGGCTGGTCAGCACGGCCGTCAGGCCGCATTATTGGCGCAGGGTAGCCGAACGCTACGGCGGCTTAAACTCATTTCAAGCGATGCACTGACTGCCATGAGCCAAGACGACAAACTGATTGACCTCAATGCCGAGCGCGCCAAGCGTGTTCATGACCTCAATGACAAGCGGCTCAATGAAGTTCGCCAGGCGTTCGAGCAGGCCATGCCATTGGGCAAGGCCAAAAAAAAGCCGAAAAACAAACCGAAAAAGCGCTGAAATCCCCCGCATTCATTGATGCGGGTCAAACTTCTCCCTTCCTCTTGCCCAGTCTCGGGCGACATTGATCCCGGTCAATATTCTCTCCTGCCCGTTTGGTTAACTTAGCCCTATCGCAACAGGGCAGGTACAGGAGACGCGTCATGTTTTTCGACAACGTGGTGATCGCCGGAGTGCTGACTGTCAGCCTCATGTTTGTATTTTTTGCAGGGTTCGGACTTTTTATCTGGAAGGATTCGCACAAGCGGAAATAACCGTAGTTCTTTCTGGATGTAATGAGCACGCAAGGCATTTTGGGCAACTTCGGTTGCCCTTTTTTTTGCCTGCGATTTCTGGACGGTGTACACAAAACCAGTGTGGGAGCGGGCTTGCTCGCGAATGCTGACTGACATTCAACATCAATGTTGACTGACACACCGCTTTCGCGAGCAAGCCCGCAGTTGATTTGTGGTGTTTGGAAGAGGCAATAAAAAAGGCGCGGTCCTTGCGGAGCGCGCCTTTTTCGATGCAGCTGTATCAGCTACCCAGCGCCTTCGACGCCAGCCAGAACAACCCGGCCGACAGGGCCACGGTGGCTGGCAGGGTCAATACCCAGGCCAGCAGGATGGTTCTGACGGTGCCGCCTTGCAGGCCGCTCTTGTTGGCGACCATGGTGCCCGCCACGCCGGAGGACAGCACGTGGGTGGTGGAAACCGGCAGGCTGAAGATGTTCGCCATGCCGATCAGGCTAGCGGTGGTGATCTGCGCCGACATGCCTTGGGAGTAAGTCATGCCTTGCTTGCCGATCTTCTCGCCAATGGTCAGTACCACGCGTTTCCAACCGACCATGGTGCCCAGGCCCAGGGCCAGTGCTACCGCCAGAATCACCCAGAACGGGGCGTATTCAGTGGTGGTGGTCAGGTCTTTGCGCAACTTGTCCAGGTCAGCCTTTTCACGCGCCCCGAGCGTTGGCAATTTGCTTACTTTCTTCGCGGTGTCATCCAGGCAGAGCAGGTAACGACGTACTTCGATGCGGCTTTCCGCCGACAGCGAATGGTAGTCGGCTACACCCTTGAGGGTGCCAAGCAGGGCGGTGATGGTCGGTTCGGTCTGTTGCGGGTTGCAACGGAATTTCTCCGGCAAGTCGCCGTTCAAGCTCTTGCCCAAGGCCAGGAACTCGCCCAGGGTTTCGGAATTGCGCTGGTAGAACTGGCTCAGGTGCAACGTAGCGTCGCGAGTCCGTTCGATCTGGTAGGTCGTGCTGTTCAGGTCGAGGACGAACTGGGCCGGCACGATACCGATCAGGACCAGCATGATCAGGCCGATACCTTTCTGGCCATCGTTGGAACCGTGAACGAAACTCACGGCCATGGCCGAGATCACAAGTACCAGGCGATTCCAGAACGGCGGGTGTTTCTTGTCGTCGATCTTGCGGCGCTGTTCCGGCGTCTTGTGCATCTTCGACAGCGGACGCCACCATTTAAGACCGATCAGGATCAGCGCGGCGATCAGGAAGCCTGCCATAGGCGAGAACACCAGCGACATGCCGATATCGATCGCCTTTTGCCAGTTCACCCCGTCGGCCAACGGAATTTCGTTGATCAGGGCGTTGGCCAGGCCCACGCCGAGGATCGAACCGATCAGCGTGTGGGAGCTGGAGGCGGGGATACCGAAGTACCAGGTGCCCAGGTTCCAGGTGATGGCTGCGGCGAGCAACGAGAACACCATGGCCAATCCGTGACCGGTGTTCACATTGATCAGCAGTTCTACCGGCAGCAGGTGGACGATGGCATACGCCACGCCGACCCCGCCCAGCAGCACGCCGAGGAAGTTGAACACACCGGAGAAGAACACCGCCAGGTGAGGCGGCATGGCTTTGGTGTAGATAACGGTCGCCACCGCGTTAGCGGTGTCATGAAAGCCGTTGATGAACTCGAAGGCGAGGACAAAGGCCAGGGCGAGCAAGAGGCTCACAAGCACCCAAGCATCCAGTCCGCTGAATAAATCGATCATGAAGGTTTTCTGACCCGGTCATAAGGGGGCGCGATTATGCCAGAAAAGACTGCTAATCAATGCACTAGCTGCTCATCGGTAACATTCTTCAACGATTTTTTTTGCCGCAGGACCTGAAAACCCACGGTTTTGCTGTGTTTTTTAAGTCATTGATTTTATTGAAAAAATAGACTGTCACAAAACCTTCGCGGCCCGGCAGGAGGGGCTTGAACGGTTGTGAGAAAAATCTGAGAAATAGGTCAGATACCGGAAATCTGCCTGATTCGACGACGGTGATGGCCGCTGCCCGCTCGTAGCGGGCGCGAAAGGCAACATCAATACATCCCGCTTTTAACGGGTGCAGAGGCAGGCCCTTGTAAGGATCAGGCCGAAGCGGTCACGGCTCTTCGGCTTTGAGTTCCTTTTCCATTTTCTGAAGTTCTTGCTGGAAAACCTGATCCTGAACGGTGGCGCGTTTACGCCAGGGTTTGCGTTCCGGTTCGGGTTGAGCGGCGTAAGTGGTGACTTCTCCGCCGTAAACTTCCTTGTAACGTTGTTCCTGGCGCTCTAGTTCCGCGCGCAGTTCGTCTTTCGTCACAGTGCTACCTGATTGAGTTGGGATAAATTCTGGTGAAAACGCGCTGCATCAAATCGTTTGATCACGTTCGTCGAGTGGGCAATGCCCGTCAAGGCATCGTTTTTGGCAACAACGTGATCAATACTTCCATGTCACAGGCGGCCACGACACCAGAGATAAATAGCTGACGTAGCTTCAGTTTCCTGTTTCGGCAAGCGCGATGGCAAGGCTGTGCAGTGCGGATCTGGCGCTTGCAACGGGCAACGGCGATGGAACATCGCCTGGCCGGGCAGCGGGTTCGGCAAGTAAAAAACCGAAGCGCTACTGAATTGTATTATAGCGGCCGATTTGAAGAACACTATCTCCAAAGAGTTAAAAGTGAATCTTGGTGTGTGACCGTTTTGTTGCTCGAAACTTTGCGATTAACTAGAACGTCGACGGATACCGCATTGCTGCGATGCCTTTCTGACGCCATTAAATCAGGCAAGTTACGGTAATTGGATTGCCCCATTAAGTCCTGTGTCGAGTCGGCGTAAACATGGGGGCGCAAGTCAGCGAAAACCGGACATCAGCGCATGGGGGTTGATCTACACAACGGATTGCGATTATCGGTCGAGCGTTCGATAATCGCACGGAGTTGGCGGGCCGGGCTTGAGCGCCAGGCTCACCCTTTGTAATAGTCGCTGATCCGAATGGGTAAAAGGACCTTGTATGAACGATCAAATGCGCAATTCCTTCGCTTCAGTGGCTCCTCCCATCGTTGCCTCACCTGCCAAACGGATCCAGGCACTGACCGGCGACCCGGATTTCATGACGTCCCTGGCCCGCGGCCTGGCCGTGGTGCAAGCGTTCCAGGAGCGCAAACGGCACCTGACCATCGCCCAGATCAGCCACCGCACGGAAATTCCCCGCGCCGCCGTGCGTCGTTGCCTGCACACCCTGATCAAGCTCGGCTACGCCACCACCGACGGCCGCACCTATTCGCTGCTGCCCAAAGTGCTGACCCTCGGCCATGCCTATGTGTCATCTACGCCGCTGGCGGTTTCCGCCCAGCCTTACCTGGACCGCATGAGCGAGCAACTGCACGAGGCCTGCAACATGGCCACGCTGGAGGGCGATGACATTCTGTACATCGCGCGCTCCGCGACCACCCAGCGGCTGATTTCGGTGGACCTGTCGGTGGGCGGGCGCTTGCCGGCCTATTGCACCTCGATGGGGCGGATCCTGCTGGCCGCGCTGGATGACACCTCGCTGGGCGAATACCTCGACCACGCCGAATTGCAAGCCAAGACCAGCCGCACGATCCACACCCCCGAGGCGTTGCTCGAATGCCTGCAAGAGGTGCGACAGCAAGGCTGGTGCATCGTCGACCAGGAACTCGAGCAAGGGCTGCGTTCGATTGCCGTCCCGGTGTACGACGCTTCCGGGCAGGTGGTCGCGGCCCTCAATGTCAGCACTCACGCCGGGCGAGTCAGCCGCAATGAACTGGAACAGCGTTTCCTGCCCGGTTTGTTGAGCGCCAGCCGCGACCTCAGCGCCCAGTTGTTTGCCTAAGCCGTTCGATAAACGCACAGAGTCGCGTTTATCGAATTGACGCTGTTTCCTCCGGATCATTACTGTCGCGGCTTCGTCGGCATCTGCTGACATCGTTCGACCGCGATCCGTGGGATAAAAATAATGAACCAGCCTCAGTCTGCTGTAGGTAACTGCCTCGACGTGCAGTCCTTCATCAATGCCCAACCCATTTCGCGCTACCAGTGGCGCGTGGTGATCCTGTGTTTCCTGATTGTCTTCCTCGATGGCCTCGACACCGCGGCCATGGGCTTCATCGCCCCGGCCCTGTCCCAGGACTGGGGTATCGACCGCGCCAGTCTCGGCCCGGTGATGAGTGCGGCGTTGATCGGCATGGTCTTCGGCGCACTGGGCTCCGGCCCTCTGGCTGACCGCTTCGGGCGAAAAGTCGTACTGGTCGGCGCGGTGCTGTTGTTCGGTGCCTTCAGCCTGGCCTCGGCCTACAGCACCAATGTCGATCAGCTGTTGGTGTTGCGCTTCCTGACCGGCCTGGGTCTAGGCGCCGGCATGCCGAACGCCACGACCCTGCTGTCGGAATACACCCCTGAGCGCAAAAAGTCCCTGCTGGTGACTAGCATGTTCTGCGGCTTCAACCTCGGCATGGCTGGCGGCGGATTTATCTCGGCCAAGCTCATTCCGGCCTTTGGCTGGCACAGCCTGCTGCTGATCGGTGGAGTGCTGCCGCTGATTCTCGCCGTCGTTTTGCTGTTCTGGCTGCCTGAGTCGGCGCGTTACCTGGTGGTGCGCAACCGCGGTACGGACAAAGTGCGCAAGGCACTGGCGCCGATTGACCCGACGGTGGTGGCCCAGGCGTCCAGTTTCAGTGTGCCGGAACAGAAAACCGTGAAGGCGCGCAATGTGTTCGCGGTGATCTTCTCCGGCACCTACAGCACCGGCACCTTGCTCTTGTGGCTGACCTACTTCATGGGCCTGGTGATCGTTTACCTGCTGACCAGTTGGCTGCCGACGCTGATGCGTGACAGTGGCGCGAGCATGGAGCAGGCCGCTTTCATCGGCGCGCTGTTCCAGTTCGGTGGCGTGCTGAGTGCGGTGGGCGTGGGCTGGGCAATGGACCGGTTCAATCCGCACAAGGTCATCGGCACTTTCTACCTGCTGGCCGGGGTGTTTGCCTACGCGGTAGGGCAGAGCCTGGGCAACATCGCGCTGTTGGCGACGCTGGTGCTGGTGGCCGGGATGTGTGTCAACGGTGCGCAATCGGCAATGCCGTCACTGGCTGCGCGGTTTTATCCGACTCAGGGGCGGGCCACCGGCGTGTCGTGGATGCTCGGGATCGGCCGCTTCGGCGCCATCCTCGGGGCGTGGATGGGCGCGACGTTGCTGGGCCTTGGCTGGAACTTCGAGCAAGTACTGACGGCGCTGGTAATTCCAGCGGCGCTGGCGACGACGGCTGTGGTGATCAAGGGCATGGTCAGTCATGCGGATGCGACCTGAGGCCATCACTCGGGTTCTTTATTGCTGTTGCGGGCCTCTTCGCGAGCAAGCCCGCTCCCACAAGGATCACACCTATCCCTGTGGGAGCGGGCTTGCTCGCGAAGCTTTTGATCTGGATTGTTAGCCGAGCAACAATGTGTTCGATAATCGAACGCTCAGTCGATTATCGGATTGTTTGGCCTTTTTCAGAAGCTTAACCTTCAGTCATTCCGGCGCTGCGCATCGGCGCCTTCTTCCACTGTCGGTTAACAATAAACGGGAGCCTGCCCCAATGGCTGAAATCCTTTCGCTGCACGACGCGGTGAAGCAATTCGTAAACGACGGCGATACGGTCGCGCTCGAAGGCTTTACTCACCTGATCCCGACGGCCGCCGGTCACGAAATCATTCGCCAGGGCAAGAAAGACCTGACCCTGGTGCGGATGACCCCTGACTTGATCTACGACCAGTTGATCGGTGCCGGTTGTGCCCGCAAACTGATTTTCTCCTGGGGCGGCAACCCGGGTGTCGGCTCACTGCATCGCCTGCGTGACGCTGTGGAGAAACAGTGGCCCCACGCGCTGGAAATCGAAGAACACAGCCACGCCGACCTGGCCAACGCCTACGTCGCCGGGGCATCCGGCCTGCCGTTCGCGGTGCTGCGTGCCTACGCCGGTTCCGATTTGCCGAAGGTTAACCCGCTGATCAAATCCGTGACCTGCCCGTTCACCGGCGAAGTGTTGGCAGCAGTGCCTTCGGTGCGTCCGGATATCACGGTGATTCACGCGCAGAAAGCCGACCGCAAGGGCAACGTGCTGCTGTGGGGCATCCTCGGCGTGCAGAAAGAAGCTGCGCTGGCGGCCAAGCGCTGCATCGTCACCGTTGAGGAAATCGTCGACGACCTCAATGCACCGATGAACTCCTGTGTATTGCCAACCTGGGCCTTGAGCGCGGTTTGCCACGTACCTGGCGGCGCGCATCCGTCCTATGCCCACGGCTACAACGAACGCGACAACCGCTTCTACCAGGCCTGGGACCCGATTGCCCGCGACCGTGAAACCTTCACCGCGTGGATCAACGAATACATCCACGGCAGCGCTGACTTCAGCGAGTTCCAGGCCAAACTGGCCGCCGCTTCGGAGGCGAAGTAATGACTTACACCACCAATGAAATGATGACCGTTGCCGCTGCCCGTCGCCTGAAGAACGGCTCGGTGTGCTTCGTCGGCATCGGCCTGCCGTCGAAAGCGGCCAACCTCGCGCGCCTGACTTCCTCGCCTGATGTGGTGCTGATCTACGAATCGGGCCCGATCGGTGCCAAGCCAAGTGTATTGCCACTGTCGATTGGCGACGGTGAGCTGGCGGAAACCGCCGACACCGTGGTGCCGACCGGCGAGATTTTCCGTTACTGGCTGCAGGGCGGGCGCATTGACGTCGGTTTCCTCGGCGCGGCGCAGGTCGACCGTTTCGGCAACATCAACACCACCGTCGTGGGTGATTACCACGCGCCGAAAGTCCGTCTGCCGGGTGCAGGTGGCGCGCCGGAGATTGCCGGTTCCGCCAAGAGCGTGTTGATCATCCTCAAGCAGTCGTCGCGCTCCTTTGTCGACAAACTCGATTTCATTACCTCGGTCGGCCACGGCGAGGGCGGCGATTCGCGCAAGCGTCTCGGTCTGCCAGGCGCCGGACCGGTGGGGATCATCACCGATCTGTGCATCATGGAGCCGGAAGCCGGTACCCATGAGTTCGTGGTCACTGCACTGCATCCGGGTGTGACCCGCGAGCAAGTGGTTGCTGCCACCGGTTGGGCGATTCGCTTTGCCGACCAGGTTGAGCAAACCGCCGAGCCGACTGAAGTCGAACTGACCGCGCTGCGCGACCTCGAAGCCCGTACCGCTGCCGCACACGGCCAAGCCCCCGGAGAAGCGTGATGCGTGACGTTTATATCTGCGACGCGATTCGTACCCCTATCGGCCGTTTCGGTGGTGGCCTGTCGACGGTGCGTGCCGACGACCTGGCTGCCGTGCCAATCAAGGCCTTGATGGAGCGCAACCCGTCGGTGGACTGGAACGCGGTGGACGAGGTGTTCCTCGGCTGCGCCAACCAGGCCGGTGAAGACAACCGCAACGTGGCGCGCATGGCGCTGCTGCTGGCTGGCCTGCCGGAAACCATTCCCGGCGTGACCCTCAACCGCCTCTGCGCTTCGGGCATGGATGCCATCGGCACCGCGTTCCGCGCCATCGCCAGCGGCGAGATGGAGCTGGCGATTGCCGGCGGTGTCGAGTCGATGTCCCGTGCGCCGTTCGTGATGGGCAAGGCCGATGCCGCTTTTTCGCGCAACATGAAGCTCGAAGACACCACCATCGGCTGGCGCTTCATCAACCCGTTGATGAAGGCCCAGTACGGCGTGGATGCGATGCCGCAGACCGCTGACAACGTGGCCGACGATTACAAGGTGTCCCGCGCCGATCAGGACGCGTTCGCCCTGCGCAGTCAACAACGCACGGCCGCCGCACAAGCCGCCGGGTTCTTCGCCGAAGAAATCGTTGAAGTGCGCATAGCCCACAAGAAGGGTGAAACCGTGGTCAGCCAGGACGAGCATCCTCGCGCCGACACCACCCTGGAAGTTCTGACCAAACTCAAACCGGTCAACGGCCCCGACAAGACCGTCACCGCCGGCAATGCCTCGGGTGTAAACGACGGCGCCGCCGCGTTGATCCTGGCTTCGGCCGAAGCGGTGAAGAAACATGGCCTGACTGCCCGTGCCAAAGTGCTGGGCATGGCCAGCGCCGGTGTTGCCCCGCGGGTAATGGGCATTGGCCCGGTGCCGGCGGTGCGTAAACTGATCGAGCGCCTCGGTGTAGCGGTCAGCGATTTCGACGTGATCGAGCTCAACGAAGCCTTCGCCAGCCAAGGCCTGGCGGTGCTGCGTGAACTGGGGATCGCGGACGACGCGGCCCAGGTCAACCCGAACGGTGGCGCGATTGCCTTGGGTCACCCGTTGGGCATGAGCGGCGCGCGGCTGGTGTTGACCGCATTGCATCAGCTGGAAAAAACCGGTGGCAAGAAAGGTCTGGCGACCATGTGCGTCGGTGTCGGTCAGGGTCTGGCCCTGGCGATCGAGCGCGTCTGACGCGCTCTGAAGACTTTTAAGAACTGAGGAATGTTTCATGACTGACAAGCCTGGTTACCGTCGCCCGCAGGAAGGCACCCAGCCGGAGTACCTGCACCCGACCTATCAATCCACCAACCTGCGCTCGCCGTCCAAGCCGTTGGTGTTCCTGCCGCATTCGCTGTCGGAAATCACCGGTCCTACCGTCGGCGCCGAGCGCATCAACGAGAAGGATAACGACCTGACCGCCCAGCACGAGGGGCAGCCTCAGGGTGAGCGCATCATCATCCACGGCCGTGTGCTGGATGAAAACGGTCTGCCGGTGCCGGGGATTCTGGTGGAGATCTGGCAGGCCAACGCCGCCGGTCGCTACGCCCATGCCCGCGACCTGCACGACGCACCGCTGGACCCGAACTTCACCGGCACCGGCCGCACCGTGACCGACGCCGATGGCTGGTACCAGTTCCAGACCATCAAGCCCGGCGCCTATCCATGGGGTAACCACCACAACGCCTGGCGCCCGGCGCACATCCATTTCTCGCTGTTCGGGCCGAGCATCCTGACGCGCCTGGTGACGCAGATGTATTTCCCGGGCGACCCGCTGCTGGCGTACGACCCGATCTACAACTGCGTACCCGATACCAGCGCCAAAGAGCGCTTGATCGCGACGTTCGATCTGGAAAAAACCATCCCTTCCTATGCCCTCGGTTATCGCTGGGACATCGTTTTGCGCGGCCGCGACGCCACGCCGATGGAGAAATAAGATGACGCTGACTGCGACCACGTCCCACACCGTCGGGCCGTACTACCACATCGGCCTGACCTGGCTGAACCGCGAAAACCTGACCGTCGAACAAACCCTGGGCGAGCGCGTGGCGATCACCGGGCAAGTGGTCGACGGCAATGGCGACATCGTCAACGACGCGATGCTGGAAGTCTGGCAGGCCAACGCCGCCGGCAAGTATGACCACCCGGAAGACGACCAGGACAAACCCCTGGACCCGAACTTCGAAGGCTTTGGCCGGGTGCCGGTGGATGCCGAAGGACGCTTTCGCTTTACCACCATCAAGCCCGGTACGGTCGAGGGCCTCAAAGGCACGACCCAGGCACCGCACCTTGTCGTTCTGGTGTTTGCCCGTGGTTTGGTGAAGCACCTGCTGACGCGGATCTACTTTGAAGGCGAGGCGGCCAACGTCAACGATCCGTTGCTGGAGTGCGTGCCGGCCGAGCGCCGCAGCACCTTGCTGGCCAAGAAGGATGCGTCGGGTGTTTATCAGTGGAATGTGATTCTGCAGGGTACCGATGCCGAGACGGTGTTCTTCGACTATTAAGTGAACACTGCAAAAAAACTGGGGGAGCGAGCTTGCTCGCGAAAGCGGTGTATCAGACAACATTGATATCGACTGATACGACGCCTTCGCGAGCAAGCCCGCTCCCACAGGGATGTGTGTTCGCTGAAACATCTGCGGAACGGGAGTGTTGCAAAGTGTGTCTAGACTCTCACTGTCCCCATTGAGTGAAAAAACAATGACAACACCCACAGCGCCTATAGCTCTTTATACGGGCGAAGAACGCAGCAAGCGGATCTTCGCCATTGTCGGTGCCTCGTCCGGCAACCTGGTTGAATGGTTCGACTTCTACGTCTACGCCTTCTGTGCGATCTATTTCGCACCGGCCTTTTTCCCGTCCGATAACCCCACCGTGCAGCTGGTCAATACCGCTGGCGTGTTCGCCGCCGGGTTCCTGATGCGGCCGATTGGTGGCTGGATTTTCGGGCGCTTGGCGGACAAGCACGGGCGCAAGAATTCGATGTTGATCTCGATTCTGATGATGTGCTTCGGCTCGCTGCTTATCGCCTGCCTGCCGACCTACAGCAGCATCGGGGTCTGGGCGCCGATCCTGTTGCTGTTCGCCCGTTTGCTGCAAGGCTTGTCGGTGGGCGGTGAGTACGGCACTACCGCAACCTACATGAGTGAAGTGGCGCTCAAGGGCCAGCGCGGTTTCTTCGCCTCGTTCCAGTACGTGACCCTGATTGGCGGCCAATTGCTCGCGGTGTCGCTGGTGGTGGTCCTGCAGCAGTTCCTCACCGAAGATGACCTGCGTGCCTACGGCTGGCGGATACCCTTCGTAGTGGGTGCCATGGCGGCGCTGGTTTCGCTGTATCTGCGTCGTTCGCTCAAAGAAACCACCAGCAAGGCAATGCGCGAAAACAAGGACGCCGGCAGCATCAGCGCCCTGTTTCGCGACCATAAAACCGCATTCATCACCGTACTGGGTTACACCGCCGGTGGTTCGCTGATCTTCTACACCTTCACCACGTACATGCAGAAGTACCTGGTGAACACCGCCGGCATGCCGGCCAAGACCGCCAGCTACATCATGACCGGCGCGCTGTTCCTCTATATGTGCATGCAGCCGATTTTCGGCATGCTCGCCGACAAGATCGGCCGGCGTAACTCGATGCTCTGGTTCGGCGCCCTCGGCACGCTGTGCACCGTGCCGATCCTGTTGAGCCTGAAAAGCGTGACAAGTCCATTTCTGGCCTTCGTGTTGATTACCCTGGCGCTGGCGATCGTCAGTTTCTACACCTCCATCAGTGGCCTGGTGAAAGCCGAGATGTTCCCGCCCGAGGTGCGTGCATTGGGTGTCGGCCTGGCGTATGCGGTGGCGAATGCGATTTTCGGTGGTTCGGCGGAGTATGTGGCCTTGAGCCTCAAGGCCGTGGGCATGGAAAACTCCTTCTACTGGTACGTGACGGTGATGATGGCGATAGCGTTCCTGTTCAGCCTGCGTCTGCCGAAACAGGCGAAGTATCTGCATCACGACCTTTGATCTTCACGCGCGGACCGCAGGCCCGCGCCTCCAGGAATTGTTTATGAACCAGCGACCGGGCAATCAATTGTTCGATGCCTATTTCACGGCCCGCGATATGCGTGAGGTGTTCTGCGATCAGGGTCGGGTCCAGGCCATGCTCGATTTCGAAGCGGCATTGGCCCGGGCCGAAGCACGGGTCGGGATGATTCCGTCGAATGCTGTCGCGCCGATTGAAGCAGCTTGTCGCGCCGGGCTTTATGACTTTGCGACGTTGGGCGAGGCCATTGCCACGGCGGGTAACTCGGCGATTCCATTGGTCAAGGCGCTGGGCAAGCAGATCGCGGCCACCGATGCCGAAGCCGAGCGCTATGTGCATCTGGGCGCGACCAGCCAGGACGTGATGGACAGCGGCCTGGTGCTGCAACTGCGCCGGGCGCTGGAACTGATCGAGAGCGACCTGGCACAACTGGGGCAGACACTCGCGTCCCAGGCCCAGCGCTACGCGACCACGCCATTGGCCGGACGCACCTGGCTGCAGCATGCGACACCGGTCACCCTCGGCATGAAGGTCGCCGGCTGGCTGGGGGCGGTGACCCGCAGTCGCCAACGCTTGGCCGAACTCAAGCCGCGTCTGCTGGTGCTGCAATTCGGCGGTGCGTCCGGAACCCTTGCGGCCCTTGGCGAACAGGCCATGCCGATTGCCCAAGCGCTGGCCGAAGAACTGCAACTGACCTTGCCCGATCAGCCGTGGCACACCCAGCGCGATCGCGTGGTGGAGTTCGGCGCTGCGCTCGGCCTGATCGCCGGCAGTCTCGGCAAACTCGGGCGTGATATCAGCCTGTTGATGCAAACCGAGGCCGCCGAAGTGTTCGAGCCTTCGGCGCCGGGCAAGGGCGGTTCCTCGACCATGCCGCACAAACGCAATCCGGTGGGCGCGGCGGTGTTGATCGGCGCGGCGACTCGCGTACCCGGTTTGCTTTCGACGCTGTTCAGCGCCATGCCCCAGGAGCACGAGCGCAGCCTCGGTCTGTGGCATGCCGAGTGGGAAACCCTGCCGGAAATCTGCTGCCTGGTGTCGGGCAGCCTGCATCAAGCATTGTTGATCGTCCAAGGGCTGGAAGTGGATGCCGAGCGCATGGCGCGCAATCTCGATTTGACCCAGGGCCTGGTGCTCGCCGAAGCGGTGAGCATCGTCCTCGCGCAGCGGGTTGGGCGCGATACCGCGCATCATCTGTTGGAGCAATGCTGCAAACGCGCCGTGGCCGAACAACGTCACCTGCGTGCGGTCCTCGGCGACGAACCACAAGTGACCGCCGAACTGTCGGCGGCTGAGCTCGATCATCTGCTGGACCCTGCCCATTACCTCGGCCAGGCCAAAACCTGGGTCGAGAGGGCGGTGGCTGAACATTCTGCATTGACTGCCTGAAGGAGACTTGCTGTGGCTTTTGTACAACTCGCCGAGGGCGAACTGCATTACCAACTCGATGGACCGGTCGATGCGCCGGTGCTGGTGCTGTCCAACTCCCTGGGCACGGACCTGCACATGTGGGATGCGCAAATCCCGGCATTCTCCGAGCATTTTCGCGTGCTGCGTTTCGACACCCGCGGCCATGGCCAGTCATTGGTGACACCGGGGCCTTACAGCATCGAGCAACTGGGCCGCGACGTGCTCGCATTGCTGGATGCCTTGCACATCGAACGCGCGCATTTCTGCGGATTGTCCATGGGCGGGTTGATTGGCCAGTGGCTGGGGATCAACGCCGGCGATCGACTGAACAAGCTGATCGTGTGCAACACCGCAGCGAAAATCGGCGATCCGTCGGTGTGGAACCCGCGTATCGAAACGGTGCTGCGCGATGGTCAGGCGGCCATGGTTGCCCTGCGCGATGCGTCGATTGCCCGCTGGTTCACCCCGGATTTCTCCGAAGCCAACCCGGCGGCGGCCAAGCAGATTACCGACATGCTGGCGGCGACTTCGCCAGAAGGTTACGCAGCCAATTGCGCAGCTGTGCGCGATGCCGATTTCCGCGATCAGTTGTCCTCGATCAAGGCGCCGCTGCTGGTGATCGCCGGCACTGAGGATGCGGTCACGCCGCCGTCGGGTGGGCACTTCATTCAGGAGCATGTGCCGGGCGCCGAGTACGCCGAGTTCTACGCTGCGCACTTGTCCAATGTGCAGGCTGGCGCTGATTTCAGCGAATGTGTTCTGGCCTTTCTGAAGGCTCGTTGAGGGATATTCCGTGGACGAGAAACAACGTTACGACGAAGGCATGAAAGTCCGTCGCGCGGTACTGGGCGATGCTCACGTCGACCGCAGCCTGACCACCCTGACCGAGTTCAACTCGGAGTTCCAGGAAATGATCACCCGCCACGCCTGGGGCGACATCTGGACTCGCGAGGGTCTGCCACGCCATACCCGCAGCCTGATCACCATCGCCATGCTGATCGGCATGAACCGCGAGGGCGAACTCAAACTGCACCTGCGCGCCGCCGCCAACAATGGCGTGAGCCGTGGCGAGATCAAGGAAGTGATCATGCAGAGCGCGATCTATTGCGGGATTCCGGCAGCCAATGCGACGTTCCACTTGGCCGAGTCGGTGTGGGATGAGTTGGGGGTTGAATCGCGGGAGTAAGCGGTAACGGTGAACAACCTGTGGGAGCGAGCTTGCTCGCGATAGCGTCGGCACATTCACTATTGATGTCGCCTGATACACCGCCATCGCGAGCAAGCTCGCTCCCACATTTGTTTTGTGTTTACAACAGGCTGATCGGGTAGCTGATGATCAGGCGGTTCTCATCGAACTCGTTGTTGCTGTAGTCGCGGCGCATGGTCGAGTTGCGCCATTTCAGGTTCAAGTCCTTTAGCGCGCCGCTCTGCACGGTATAGCCCAGTTCGCTTTCACGTCCCCATTCCTTGCCGTCGGTGATGGTGCCGGTGTGCACATTGTCACCGCTGATGTAGCGGTTCATCAGGGTCAGGCCCGGAACGCCCAGGGCGGCGAAGTTGTAGTCGTGGCGTACTTGCCAGGATTTCTCCTGGGCATTGTCGTAACTGGAGTTGTAGCTGTCGTTGGCCAAGGTACCGCCGCTGGTGCCGTTGACCCGCATCCAGGCGTTGTCGCCGGTGAGTTTTTGCAGGCCGACGTAGAAGGTGTTGCCGCCGTATTTGGCCGAAAACAAGCCGTACATTGTTTTGTTGTCCAGCTCGCCAGCACGGGCGCTGCCGTCATCCTTGCCGTAGAAGAAACCCAGGTTGGCGCCCAGGGTCCAGTCACCCAATGGCTGGCTGTGGGTCAGGTTGATGAACTGCTGGCTGTAGATGTCCTTGAGTTCGGCGTTCCACAGGCCGATCTGGGTGCGCTTTTCGTTGAACAGGTATTCGCCGCCCTGAAAGTTGAAACGGTCCGAGGTGAACGCCGCTTTGCCGGTCATCGACATGTCGTCCATGCTGCTGTCATCGCGGGGGCTGTTCTGCCGGAACTGGCCGCCGTAGAGCGTCAGGCCATTGATCTCCTTCGACGTGATCTGGCCGCCCCGGAAGGTTTGCGGCAACGAACGACCGTCGTCCGAACGCAGGATTGGCAACACCGGCATCCACTCGCCGACTTTCACTTCGGTCTGCGACAGCTTGGCCTTGAACGCGACATTGGTGCGCCCGAAGTTATCCGCCGGGCGACCGTCGTGATCCAGCGGCAGCAGTTGCGTACCGCCTGTGCCTTTACCGCCGTCGAGCTTCACCGAATACAGACCGAGCACATCCATGCCGAACCCGATGGTGCCCTGGGTGAAGCCGGACTTGGCGTCGAGGATGAAACTCTGCGTCCATTCTTCAGCCTTGCCTTGGGCCTTGGTCGGGTTGGTGAAGTTGCGATTTATGTAGAAGTTGCGCAGGTTCAGGTTGACCTTGGCCCCTTCGACAAAACCCGACTCTTCGGCGTGGGCGGGCAGGGCGGCACCGGCCAGGGCGGCGGCGATCAGGCCGGGAACGAGGTACTGCGCGGTGGAAGGCGTCATGGGTTCGGGTCTCTCTAATTCTTGG